>CAJXUS010000003.1 GCA_913060675.1 uncultured Rhodospirillales bacterium | reverse complement strand
CCTCTTCGTCGGCAGCGTCAGATGTGTATAAGAGACAGGTAATACATATCGAATTCGACAGGATGAGGCGCCATTTCAAAACGCATTACTTCTTCACGTTTTAAACGAATGTAAGCATCGATCTGGTCCTTGGAGAATACGTCTCCTGCAAGCAGGAATTCGTAGTTAGCTTCCAAAGAATCCAAAGCTTCTCTTAGGGAGCCGCAAACTGTTGGGATATCTTTGAGTTCCTCAGGAGGAAGATCGTAAAGATCTTTGTCCATTGCTTCACCAGGATGGATTTTATTACGAATACCATCAAGGCCAGCCATGAGGAGAGCTGAGAACGCGAGGTATGGGTTGGCAACCGGATCTGGGAAGCGAACTTCTACGCGTTTAGCTTTTGGGTTTGAGCCGTGCGGAATACGACAAGAAGCTGAACGATTGCGTGCGGAATAAGCAAGAAGAACTGGAGCTTCAAAACCAGGGACCAAACGCTTGTAGCTATTGGTTGATGGGTTTGTGAAGGCGTTTAGGGCTTTAGCATGTTTTATGACGCCGCCAATGTAGTAAAGGCATGTTTCGGAAAGGCCAGCATAACTTTCTCCAGCGAAAGTTGGTACGCCTTCTTTCCAGATTGACATATGGCAGTGCATGCCAGAGCCGTTATCACCAGCAATAGGTTTTGGCATAAAGGTCGCTGTTTTACCGTAAGAATGAGCAACGTTCTGAACTACATATTTGTAGATCTGGAGTTCATCGGCTGCTTTAACTAGAGTGTTAAACTTAACACCGAGTTCATGCTGGGAAGGAGCTACTTCATGGTGATGCTTTTCAGCTTCTACGCCCATAGCTTTTAGGACAGTAACCATCTCGGCACGAATATCGGTACCTGTATCAACAGGACCTACTGGTACATAACCGCCCTTGATACGAGGACGATGACCAGAGTTACCACCATCGATTTCTGCGCGTGTCATGTGCGGAGATTCTTCATCGTCAAGCTGGAAGAATGTGCTGTGGCTATTGGTGTCAAACTGAACGTTGTCAAAAAGAAAGAACTCTGCCTCTGGACCAAAGTAAACCGTGTCGCCAATTCCTGTAGACTGGAGGTAGGCTTCGGCGCGTTCAGCCGTTGCACGAGGGTCACGGTTATAGAGCTGACCTGAATCTGGCTCGTAAACAGTACAGTTTAAGATGAGCTGTGATTGAGCTGAGAAGGGGTCCATAACGGCGGAAGTCAAATCTGGCTTAATAACCATGTCTGATTCATTGATCGCTCTCCAGCCTTCGATTGAGGAGCCATCAAACAGGATGCCGTCTTCAAGTTCGTCTTCACCAACAGCAGAAGCACACATTGTCATGTGGTGCCATTTACCACGGGGATCTGTGAAGCGGTAATCAACAAACTCAACTTCATTTTCCTTGATGAGATCAAGGACGCTCTGCACGTCAGACATAAAGCTCTTTCCTTTGTACTTTAAGAGATACTCTTTATCGGAGTATTTTTTTAATGAGGTAATTAAATAGCGTCGCTACCGCGTTCGCCTGTTCTGATACGAATGACTTCTTCGATGTGGCTAACAAAGATCTTGCCATCGCCAATGCGGCCAGTTTGTGCAGCTTGTTGTATGGCCTCTGTTGCCCGTTCGGCAAGTTCATCTTCGAGGACGATTTCAACTTTCACCTTAGGCAGGAAATCAACGACATATTCTGCGCCGCGATAGAGTTCCGTATGGCCTTTTTGGCGACCAAATCCTTTGGCTTCAGTAACAGTGATACCTTTGATTCCAACTTCGTGAAGGGCTTCTTTCACTTCGTCGAGTTTAAAAGGCTTGATGATCGCTTCGATCTTTTTCATGTGTCCGAATGCTCCAGCATCAGTAGGGGGCGGCTCTTTCGTCCATTTTATTTTCCTCTATTACTGCATGATGTGTGCCAACTATACTGTTCGCAGTTTTTGGGTCTTTTTTACAAAAATAATTATAGCGTGATTAAAAAAGATACAGCGGGTGCCTAATAATTGTGCAGCGATGTGTTTGTGTGGTCATTAGGTGAGCAATGTAATTGTTATAGCCTGGTCAGAGTGATTTTTTAGTGGTGAAAGTATAATAGTAGTAATGCCCCGTCTCTAGGATTTAGCAATAATTCATTGGAGGGAATTAAGGCTTAAATAGTGTTCTTTACTGAGTTTCAATACGCAGAAATGTTAATCGGAGTCTGGAAGTTGTGGAGGGCCGATTCCTAAGCTCAACTCCAAAGACTTTGTGCATTTAGTAGTCCGGTAAAAACCAGAGTATCTAGCTCAGGATCTATACTCACTTTATGGGTGTTGGGGTGAATTTTGACAGGATTAACCTCGGAAATGAGGGGCATGAAAAATGGAATCGAAAAAACAATTTTCTACATGTGTACAGTTGCGCTTGACGCACTCGGCGGATGCGTATAAAAGCTCGCTCATCGGTCGAGATTATACTCGATTGACGATGACTTTGTGGTGGCTGTAGCTCAGTTGGTTAGAGCACCGGTTTGTGGTACCGGGGGCCGGGGGTTCAAGTCCCCTCAGCCACCCCATTTCATCTTATCAATTAGCGTATCATGCTAAATCAAGCGGCCCCATGCGATGAGCCGCTTTTTCTTTGCCTATTTTCAAATATTATTTATCGGCAAAGCTCTCTCTTTTTATAGAATATTTTGTTTGAATAAATCCAAGTTGTTGGGTGGGTTATTAACCACTGCTTAGTTTGTTATGATTTATCATTAATTTTAGAGTTATGTAGAATTAAATAAAGGCAAGGGTCATGGAAAATAACGCAGTCGCTGGCGAAGATAGGCGTCAGGCTCAAAGATTTTCTGCTTCAGAGCCAATATCACTTAAGGTCGTTGATCGTGATGGTCAGTCTGTTATGACGACTGTTGCTGATCTGTCGTTTGGAGGTTTTTGCCTCAAAGGAAATGTCGGTGCAGATGTGGGTAAGGAAGTGACGTTAACCCATTCAATTGCAGGCGATTTTCAAGGTGAAGTAATGTGGTGCGCCGAAGATCAAATTGGTGTTCGAGTTATCATGTCCTCTGGTAATCGCGAGAAATTATTGCAATTCACCTGTCTTGCTTTGTATCCCGATAAAGACGTGCCAGAGCAGATCAAATAGTATTTAGTTAAAGGACATTGTTGAGCCATATTGATCTCTTATGTAGGTTCTCTACATATATCCAGATTCGTAGGGCGCAAGACGTATGAAACGAGCCTTTAAAATAGCTGCCGTAGCCGCCAGCCTTTTTTTATTTTCATTTAACCTGAGTTATGCTGACGACTACTTGGAAGGTGTAGAAGCCTTTGAGCAAGGAGATCATGCGCTCGCTTTATCTTTTTGGCTCCCTCTGGCTGAGAGCGGTGATGCGAAGGCGCAATACAGTATTGGTAAGCTTTATGAGACTGCAGACTTGGAGGGTGGCGCCAAATACCAAGAAGCGATTAAGTGGTATATAAAAGCTGCTGACCAAGGAATTACTGCGGCCCAAAATAATCTTGGCCGGCTTTTTGCTCAAGGATTGGGGACAGAAGAAGATAGAGCAAAGGCTGTTTCTTATTGGCAGTTAGCCGCGCAATCCAAACATGCCATGGCGCAATACAATCTTGGTCTTGCCTATTTCAGGGGTGAAGGTGTCGAGCAAAACCTAGAGCAGGCGGTCTTTTGGTTTCATCAGTCTGCAAATAATGGTGTCGGGGGGGCTCAATATGCTTTGGGCGAAGTTTATCGCCTTGGACTATCTGTTCCCAAGGATTTGCTCGAAGCCAAAAAATGGTATCAAAAATCTGCCGACACTGGGAATAAACGCGCGGCTGCAAAAATCGAGGAAATTGACGTAGATATCGCCGAAGCAAAACTGCAAGCTGAAAAGCAGGCTTCTGAAATCCAGCTGACAACAACCGAGGTTGAGCAGGACGCTAAGAGTTCGGTGCTCTTGGTTGAAGAGGAGCCCGTAGACAGCGCTGCTCAAGCGGAGAAAGAAATCGAGACCTCACCTGAGGTTGAGGTTAGCTCTTCAGTTGATCGTACACTTTTAGAGCAAAGCGGTGCCGAGCTCGTAATTGTCCCAAAGCCTGTCAAAAACCCGCGTAGATATGCCGGAATTGGCGCTCTCCTTATTTCAAAACCAAAGTCTAACCCTCGTAGGTAAGTTTATCAGCTATAGAGTTATTTTACATATTTCAGTAAAAAGTTACTTCTGGTGATATCGTTTTAGTTTGTGTTGTTGTGCCTGAAAAATTTAAGTCAGTTTAATCATTCCGGGACTAGTATTGAGATGACATGGAACGAAAACCCCGTCCTGACAGTCTCCCAAATGTACGAGGCCGACAGTATCACCATAAAGTCCGGTGTCTCAGGTGCTGATCTGATGTTTCATGCGGGCGAAGCCGTGGCTAAAGCTTTAGGCGGAGCCTTGTCCGGTGTCGGAAAAGTCCTTGTGTTGTGTGGGCCGGGTAATAATGGCGGCGATGGGTTTGTCGCGGCCAAAATACTTCACGATCAAGGTTTTGACGTTAAGCTTTTTTCTTTGATCCCGCGTGAGGCGATAAGGGGTGACGCCCTTGTTCATGCGGGGCAATGGCAGGGTGATCTTTTTATTGATCTTAAGAAAAAAGATTTTGAGAACGCAGACGTAATTGTTGATGCACTCTTTGGCGCTGGATTGTCGCGTCCACTCGAAGGTCGGGTTGCTCAGTTCTCCCAATGGGCAAAGTCGAAGCCAACAATTTCTGTAGATATCCCGAGCGGCTTGTCTGGGGATACGGGGCAGGTAATGGGAGACCACGTTTTTACGGCAACAAGGACAGTTACTTTTTTTCGAAAGAAACCTGGGCACCTCCTTTATCCAGGCAAAAAAATATGTGGTGAGGTTTCTGTGGTTGATATTGGGATAGGGCAGGATTGTCTCAAGAAAATCGCGCCTAACATTGCAGAAAACAATCCTTGTTTGTGGATGGATAAAATCCCTCAGTATAGTTTTAATAAACACAAATACAGCTTTGGACATTCTCTGGTTTTTGGGGGAATAATGACGGGAGCAGCGCGTCTGTCTAGTCTTGCTGCTCTTCGAGTTGGCTCAGGCCTTGTTAGCGTTTTGTGCTCAGAGAAAGATCAGCTCGTTTATGCGCTAACATCCCCAAGTCTTATTGTTCGCACCATTGAGAGCGGTACAGATATTATTTCAGATATAGATGATGTGCTTTCCGATAAAAGAATTAATTCATTACTTATTGGTCCGGGGGGCGGCAGAGGCGATGAGCTGAAGCGAACGGTACAAAAACTTCTTAATTTAAAGTCGAGATCAATTGTATTGGATGCTGATGCGATAAGTGTGTTTGAGACTTGTCGGGATGAACTTATCAACGCTATCCATAAAAATGTAGTTCTCACACCTCATGAGGGTGAGTTTAAAAAAATCTTTCCAGACTTAAGACAAAGTAAAATTGAAAATGCAGCAAAGGCTGCTAAGAGTTCAGGAGGAATAATTGTTCTAAAGGGGGCGGATACCGTCATTGCATCTCCTGATGGACGTATCGTTATCAATACAAATGCGCCAGGTTATCTTGCGAGGGGAGGGGCTGGAGATGTTCTCGCGGGTATTATTACAGGATTACTTGCCCAGGGCTTAGAGCCCTTTGAAGCGGCTTGTGCTGGAGTTTGGATACATGGAGAGGCCGCAAGTCATGCTGGGGCTGGGATGATTGCAGATGATCTGCTAGCAGGAATTCGATTTGTGGTGCAGAGGTTTCTCCGAAATAAAGATGAATAGAGTATACTCCTCTTTTGCTAAGCCCTTTAATTTACAAAAAAATTAGCAAGTGTTTGATCTATTTATTTACGTTTATTTAATAGCTACCTGTTAATACTGACCTCGTCATGTAAACAGGTATGTTCGCAAATAGGGTAATAGTATGTCTTTCGTCGATAGTATTTATAAGTTCAAGCGCGAATCAGATGAAGTTAAAGTTGGCCATAAGTATCGCTATGTAAATCCACACAGGGTTATTGAAACCGCCAAGGTTATAACAGTCAAGACGGATACATTTGGTATTCCGCATGTTCATTTTTCTATTTCGGTAGATGGTGATACGAGTACTGGGTTCGAAGATTTTAGAACTCTGGGTATATCGAGTTTTTCTGAACGTTATTGCGAAGCGATTTAGCCGAATTAAATTCATAACCTAGCTGAATAAGCCTTGAGAGTTTTCTTTCAGGGCTTTTCGTGTGTTCGAATAGCTATAGCTAGTCGGCAAGTAGCCCGCTACCAAATTATCGTTAAGTATAAATACGTTCTTTTACCTTCTAGTGTTTCACAATATTCTCACTACTTGATAAGAGAATTTAGTTATTACACAGCCGTTGTAGGTTATTTAGGGTATTATTATGTATAAAATCATTTTCAGCATTCCATTGGTTTTAGGGGTCTCTTTAACAACTGTTCCCGCTCAAGGTGATTTGTTAGGGCAGGGCCTCAAGTTACTGGGTGGCGGAGATACGAGTGAGACAAGCGATTTATCTGTCGGTGAAGTTTCTACGGGCTTGAAAGAAGCCCTGCGCGTTGGCTCTGAGCGTGTTATCGATCAAGTTAGTCTGCAGAACGGTTACAATGGCGATTCTCAAATTCATATCCCCCTTCCTGATTCATTAAAGAAAGTACAAAGCGCGCTGCGTACGGTCGGGCTCTCGTCTATGGCGGATGATTTGGAGTTAAAGCTTAATCGTGGCGCAGAAAAAGCTGCAGTTGAAGCCAAAGAACTCTTCTTTAATGCAATTAGTGAAATGACATTGGATGATGCAAAGCGCATCTACAATGGGCGTGATGATGAAGCGACACGTTATTTCCAAGAAAAGATGACACCTGATCTTACAACACGGTTCAAACCCATTGTTGATAAGACACTTTCAGAGGTAGGAGCCGTGAAATCATATGAGGAAATGATTTCTAGCTACAAAACGATTCCTTTTGTTCCAGATGTGAAGTCTGACCTTACAAATTATACCGTTGGAAAAGCTCTAGATGGTCTCTTCTATTATCTCGCGAAAGAAGAAGAGCAGATTCGTAAGAATCCGGTAGCAAGGACAACTGAAATTCTTAAAGATGTGTTCGGTTCATAGGTCAATTTTTAAATATCGTTATGAATCCTATGATTTAACCATTTTCTTTAATGTATTTGGTGTTGAAATGAAAAAAAATCAAAAAACTATAAAGTCTTTGTTGCGTCCCCCGGCTTGATGCATTAAACACCTCCAAATCGAGAATGATTGCGGGTGTGGCGGAATTGGTAGACGCACCAGATTTAGGTTCTGGCGCCTTATGGGCGTGGAGGTTCAAGTCCTCTCACCCGCACCAACTCGAAAATAATTTGTTTGACCCTGGAAGGCGAGCGCTGCCCGGGCAGCTTGTTTTTGTTCCTCCAGGTCTTTTTATCGTTATATGAAAGGCGCCGCCGGCAAATGCAGGTAACTGAGACAAACGCGGACAATCTGAAACGCGAATTTACGGTGGTTGTATCCTCCGCGGACATCGACGCTAAGATCGATAGCCGATTGGTTGAGCTAAGTACACAAGTTAAGCTCCCTGGCTTCCGTCCTGGTAAAGTTCCAATGGCTATGATGAAGCAACGTTACGGTAAAAACGTAATGGGTGAAGTGCTTGAAGCTCTGGTTAACGAAACGTCTCAGGAAGTTATCTCTGAACGCAGTCTTCGTCCTGCTATGCAGCCTAAAATCGAAGTTACTTCTTTCGATGAAGGTAAAGATCTCGAATATACTATTGCTTTCGAAATCATTCCTGATGTCGAGCCAATGGATTTTGCAAAGCTGAAGCTGGAAAAGCTATCTGTTGATGTTCCTGCTGAGGAAGTTGACGATTCTTTGAGCCGTATCGCTGAAAATCATAAAACAACAAACCCATTGAAGAAAAAGCGTAAAGCTAAAACGGGTGATGTTGTTACGATCGACTTCAAGGGCACTGTCGGTGGTGAAGCACTTCCTGGCATGGCCGGAGATGATTTTAAACTTGAGCTTGGTTCTGGTCAGTTTATCCCAGGGTTTGAAGAGCAAGTTGTTGGCGCAAACATCGATGATGATTTAACTGTTAATGTTACCTTCCCTGAAGGGTATGGTAACGAGAAGCTTTCTGGTCAAGATGCAATCTTCGAAGTTAAAGTAAAAGAAATTGAAGAAACAGCTCCTGCAGAAATCGATGATGCTCTTGCTGAGAAACTCGGTGAAGAGAACCTCGAAAAACTTAAAGAGCGTGTTGCTGAGCAAGTTAAAGTCGAATACGACCGGATCGCTCATTCTCACCTGAAACGTAACGTTTTAGATCAGCTTGCTGAAAATCACGATTTTGATGTTCCTGAATCAATGGTCGAATCTGAATTTGACGGTATCTGGAAACAGATCGAAGCAGACAAAGAGCAGGGCAAGCTTGATGAAGAAGATGCTTCTAAGTCTGAAGATGAACTCAAAGAAGAGTACCGTGCAATTGCTGTGCGTCGTGTTCGTCTAGGCCTTCTTCTTTCAGAAGTTGGAACCAAAAACGAAATTGATGTAACTCAGGAAGAGCTTAACGGAGCCCTGCTTCAAGAAGCACGTAACTATCCTGGTCAAGAACAGGCTGTGTTTGAGTTCTATCAAAAGAATCCGCAGGCTCTTTCTAATCTTCGTGCCCCGGTATTTGAAGACAAAGTCGTCGATTATATCGTTGATCTAGCTGAAGTTACTGAGAAATCAATTTCACCTGAAGATTTACGTAAAGAAATCGAAGCTGAAAATGCCGAATCTGATAAGAAGAAGCCGGCTAAAAAAGCAACAGCTAAGAAAGCTGTAAAAAAAGACGATGATAAAAAGCCTGTAAAGAAACCAGCTAAAAAAGCTGCAGCGAAAAAGGCTGATGCAGACGCTTAAGTCTCGGCTTTTTGAAAACTAAACGTGTGGTATGGGTTGTGCGAATCTCTCGCGCAACCCATATTACTTTTTGGTAAGGTATAGTTAACGACCTAAACTCGTTGGTTAATCTACGACACGCGTTTTATTTTGAGGGGAAGCCATGAGTGATCCACGCGATATATATATGAATACTCTCGTGCCTATGGTTGTCGAACAGACAAGCCGTGGCGAACGTTCTTATGATATTTACTCTCGTCTTCTGAAAGAGCGAATCATATTTTTGACCGGTCAAGTTAACGATCAGGTCGCAAGTTTGGTTTGTGCTCAGTTGCTGTTTCTAGAATCTGATAATCCCAAAAAAGATATCTCCTTCTATATTAACTCTCCTGGTGGTGTCGTCACTGCTGGTTTGGCAATGTATGATACAATGCAGTACATCAAACCACAGGTTTCAACCGTGTGTGTGGGGCAGGCTGCTTCTGCAGGTTCGCTGTTGCTCATGGCCGGTGCGAAAGGTAAGCGTTATGCGCTTCCGAACGCTAAAGTAATGATCCATCAGCCTTCAGGTGGCTTTCAGGGTCAGGCAACTGACATCGAAATCCATGCACAAGAAATTATCAAAACTCGTGCTCGATTGAACGGTCTTTATGCTCAACATTGTGGGCAGCCAATTGAAAAGATTGAAGCGGGTATGGAACGTGATAACTTCATGACCCCTGAAGAGGCGCTTAAGTTTGGCTTGATTGATGAAGTTGTTTCTCATCGTAAGGTAGATCCAAACGCTGAAGATAACGCATCATAGTTTTTTTTATAATTGACCCGTACTGGGAACTGTTCATTAACGAAGGTTTGTTACCCTTTAATAAACTGAGTAAAATCTTTAGGTGTGATACTTAATAATTTTGCTTGTTACTGGATAATTTCCCATTGTGCGGGTCGGGTCTGTCTGTCAACATGACCTAGTTGGGAATTGATTTCGAGGCTCATACGCAATGACTAAATCGAGCGATAACGACTCGAAAAATACTCTCTACTGTTCCTTCTGTGGCAAGAGCCAGCATGAAGTTCGCAAACTTATTGCGGGACCCACCGTCTTTATTTGTGACGAGTGTGTCGAACTATGTATGGATATCATTCGTGAAGAACATAAATCCTCATTGGTAAAATCTGGCGATGGCGTTCCATCCCCTCAGGATATCTGTGACGTATTAAATGATTATGTCATTGGACAAAGGCACGCTAAGAAAGTGCTCTCTGTCGCAGTGCATAATCACTACAAGCGCTTAGCTCATGGGAATAAATCTGGCGACGTTGAGCTCGCCAAATCCAATATTATGCTTGTTGGTCCAACAGGTTGCGGTAAAACGCTTCTTGCTCAAACCTTGGCACGCATACTGGATGTTCCTTTTACGATGGCCGATGCTACCACTCTTACTGAGGCTGGTTATGTTGGTGAAGACGTAGAAAACATTATTCTAAAGTTACTACAATCTGCGGACTACAATGTTGAACGAGCCCAACGTGGCATCGTTTATATTGATGAAGTCGACAAAATAAGTCGGAAATCTGATAATCCGTCGATTACGCGGGATGTTTCTGGTGAAGGTGTTCAGCAAGCGCTTCTAAAGATAATGGAAGGCACAGTTGCCTCTGTTCCGCCGCAAGGTGGGCGTAAGCATCCTCAACAAGAGTTCCTCCAGGTAGACACGACGAATATCCTGTTTATCGTCGGTGGCGCTTTTGCGGGTCTTGATAAAATTATTTCAAGTCGCGGAAAAGGATCATCGATTGGGTTTGGTGCGGATGTTGTTGGCCCAGACGAGCGTCGTATGGGGGATATCCTTCGTGAGGTTGAGCCTGAAGATCTCCTGAAATTCGGACTTATTCCTGAATTTGTCGGTCGTTTGCCTGTTGTTGCAACTCTTGAAGATCTTGATGCTGATGCTCTTGTTGAGATTTTGTCTCAACCAAAAAATGCATTGGTTAAGCAATACAAACGTCTTTTCGAGATGGAAGATATATCGATTACCTTTACTGATGGTGCTTTGCTAGAAATTGCAAAAAAAGCAATCATACGTAAAACAGGTGCTCGTGGGCTCCGATCCATTATGGAAGGAATTCTTCTGGATACGATGTTTGAATTACCAAGCCTTAAAGGTGTCGAAGAAATCGTTATTAATAGCGAAGTTGTGCTCGGTAATGCTCAGCCTCTCTATATATACGGTGATAGCAAAGAAGATACCGGCACTGATTCCTAATCTTAAAAATCCTCAGTTTGAGGACTTGAAGGTTAGGTAAGGTTTCATATCTATAAAGAAGTATATTTTATGGGGGGGTGATTTGTCGCCCCCCTCTAATCCGTTTTTAAGCCAGCGAGCTTGTGAGGATATATGTTGGAAATTTCTCACGGAGATATTTATCCCGTACTCCCATTGCGTGACATTGTTGTTTTCCCGCATATGATCGTACCTCTCTTTGTCGGCCGGGATAAATCCGTTCGTGCGCTTGAGGATGTAATGAAAGAGGACAAGCAAATCATGCTTGTTACTCAAAAAAATGCTTCACAGGATGATCCCAGTCCTTCTGATATATATTCTGTTGGAACCATTGGTACTGTCCTTCAGTTATTGAAGTTACCTGATGGAACGGTAAAAGTTCTTGTTGAAGGTGTACGCCGGGCAAAAATTACGAAATTTTCTGATAACGAAGATTTCTTTCAGGCCGAAGCCGTGCCTCTTGAAGAAGAAGAGGGTGATGAACGTGAACTGGATGCGTTGACACGCAGTGTGGTCTCTCAGTTTGAGCAATACATTAAACTGAATAAAAAAATTCCGCCTGAAGTCCTTGTTTCAATTAATCAAATTGATGAATCAGGAAAATTAGCTGACACGGTTGCTTCTCATTTATCACTCAAGATTTCTGAAAAACAGGAACTTCTCGAGTGTGAAACAATCGCGGCGCGTCTGGAAAAGATCTATGGTTTCATGGAAGGCGAAATCGGGGTTCTACAAGTTGAGAAGAGAATTCGTAATCGCGTAAAGCGCCAGATGGAAAAAACTCAGCGAGAGTATTATCTTAATGAACAGCTTAAAGCTATTCAGAAAGAACTCGGCGAGGGTGAAGATGGCCGCGACGAACTTGCGGAACTTGAAGAAAAAATTGCGAAAACAAAGCTGACCAAAGAAGCGAATGAAAAGGCGACTGCAGAGCTCAAAAAATTACGAAATATGAGCCCAATGTCTGCTGAGGCAACGGTTGTTCGTAATTATCTTGATTGGATGCTTTCTATTCCTTGGAAGAAACGCTCTAAAATCAAAAAAGACATTCCTGGTGCTGGCGATATTCTCGATCAAGAACACTTTGGTTTGGAAAAAGTAAAAGAACGCATTCTTGAGTATTTGGCAGTTCAACAGCGTATGCGCAAAGTTAAGGGGCCAATTTTGTGCCTCGTTGGGCCTCCTGGCGTTGGTAAGACGTCACTAGGTAAGTCTATTGCTAAAGCAACGGGTCGTAACTTTGTCCGTATGAGCCTTGGTGGTGTACGGGATGAGTCCGAAGTTCGTGGTCACCGCCGTACGTATATTGGTTCCATGCCAGGTAAAGTAGTTCAGGGAATGAAGAAGGCTAAGTCTTCTAATCCGCTTTTCCTCTTGGACGAAATCGATAAACTTGGCAATGACTGGCGTGGTGATCCTTCATCTGCCTTGTTAGAAGTGTTGGATCCAGAGCAAAACAATACCTTTAATGATCACTATCTCGAAGTTGATTATGATCTTTCTGATGTAATGTTTGTAACCACAGCAAATTCTCTTCGTATGCCGCAACCTCTTCTGGATCGGATGGAAATTATCCGTATTCCTGGTTATACAGAAGATGAAAAGTTGCAGATTGCTATCCGTCACTTGATTCCTAAACAGCTTAAAGACCACGGTGTGAAGACCGGGGAATGGGCTATCGATGACGAAGCGCTTCGTAAGCTCATTCAACACTACACACGCGAAGCTGGCGTTCGTAACCTGGAACGTGAAATTGCCAAGCTATTACGTAAGGCAATCAAAAACATCGAAATGGGTGAAGCTGAAACTATTCACGTTACAGTCGATAATCTTGGCGATTATGCTGGTATTCAAAGATATCGTTACGGTGAGCCTGAGCAGGAAGACCTCGTTGGCGTTGTGACGGGGCTTGCGTGGACAGAAGTTGGCGGTGAGCTCTTAACCATCGAGTCTGTGACTGTCGCGGGTAAGGGTAAGGTATCTGCTACTGGTAAGCTGGGCGATGTGATGAAAGAATCGATCCAAGCTGCAGAGTATTTTGTCAAAAGCCGCAGTCTTGAATTTGGTATCAAGCCTTCCCTGTTCGATAAAAAGGACATTCACGTACATGTTCCTGAAGGTGCGACTCCTAAAGATGGACCATCGGCTGGTGTCGCTATGGTTACCTCTATCGTATCTGTATTGACCGAAAATCCGATTCGTCATGATGTAGCTATGACGGGTGAGGTAACATTACGAGGAAGAGTACTCCCGATTGGCGGTTTGAAAGAGAAAATGCTTGCTGCTTTGAGAGGAAATATAAAGACCGTTATTATTCCGAGCGAAAATGAGAAAGATTTAGCCGATATTCCTGATAATGTACTTCAAGGACTTAAGGTTATCCCTTGCGCTACGGTTGATGAGGTCCTCAAGGTTGCTTTATCAAAGAATCTAACACCCATATTGGATTGGGTAGAAGAAAAAGGCCCTGAAAAGCATCTTGAAAGTGATCGTGAAGGGGTAATTACCCATTAGTTGTGCTTTTTGTGAGGCAAGATAGATAAAATGCTATCAAAACCCTTGGGATTCGGTCGTTTCTTGCATTGACGTCACAACCAATAGCGATCTACAATCACCGCACAATCAAGAAGTCGTTAGATACTTTTTCAATCTTACCCGTAAAATTAGAGGGGGGGTCAACATGAATAAAAATGATTTGGTCGCAGCTGTTGCCGAGAAAACTGGTCTGTCAAAGGCCGATGCTGGTAAAGCAATCGATGGTGTATTTGAAGCCGTAACTGGTGCGCTAACTGGTGGTGATGAAGTTCGCCTTGTCGGTTTTGGTACTTTCAGTGTTGCAGCACGTGCTGCGTCACAGGGCCGTAACCCACGTACTGGTGAAGTTATCCAGATCCCTGCTTCTAAGCAGCCTAAGTTCAAGGCCGGTAAAGGCCTTAAAGACGCTGTGAACAATAAATAACTGTTTGTAGTTGTTATAGAAAAACCGGTTGGCTTATTGCCAACCGGTTTTTTTTTGCCTTCAGTATTATTTTTTTCATTTATTGTCATTTTTCTGTATTTTTACTCTTGCCAATGTATCCGAATCACCTTAAAAACCTCTTCATCAGACGAGGACGTCTGGTGGGCGATTAGCTCAGTTGGTAGAGCATCTCGTTTACACCGAGAGGGTCGGCAGTTCGAGCCTGTCATCGCCCACTAGACGTCTTTTAGAAAACGGCATTCCATTTTGGGATGCCGTTTTTTGTTGTTGTAATGTTTTTTGGCTCCTCGAATTGTGAAGCAAAATTTCGAGAGGTTGTTTAAAATAACTTTCTGTTAGAGTTGATTCGATGGTTGCCTTTTGAGATGATAGAATCGCTTCGAAATAATTTTGATAAACTATCAATTAAAGGCCCGGAAAAGGGTGTTTGTCGTGAAAGTTCTACCATTGGGAACGATTCGTAGAACATTGAAGCTAAAGGATTTTCTGCCTTTTTTAGCCTTCTTGAAAAAAAGATGTAAAAAACGAAGAAGAATCTATTCAGTCGCTTGACAGGGGGAGGGTACTACACTAAATAAACCCTCGTCCGCAGGGAAGATTATGTGGGGGTGTAGCTCAGTTGGTTAGAGCGCTGGCCTGTCACGCCAGAGGTCGCGAGTTCAAGTCTCGTCATCCTCGCCATCACTTCTTAAAAACTAAATCAGTAAATATTATCTCCTGTAGGACTAAAGTAATTTCTTAAGTTCTTCGGGATAATACTTGATTCAAGCACTCGGAATACACGATTTTTTTAAGAATTGTGGCGATTCTATGTTTGCTTATGTCGTCTTTGGGCGATATTAAGGACGTACCAAAAAATAGAGCCGTTAAGGCTTCTTGTCATATACGACATGAAAGGCGATTTGTACGATACCCATTGTGCAGATCGAATGGAGAGATGGGCTTAGATGGAATGTTGGCAGAGTATTTGCCGATTTTGATCTTTCTCGGAATAGCGGTAGGTCTGGCAACCGCGATGTTGCTGGCATCTGTTATTATGGCGAAACAACGTCCTAATTCCGAGAAAATGAGTTCTTATGAGTGTGGCTTCGAAGCATTTGATGATGCCCGTGGTCGTTTTGATGTACGCTTCTACCTAGTAGCTATCCTCTTCATTATTTTTGATCTTGAAGTAGCCTTCCTGTTTCCTTGGGCCGTATCCTTAAGTGATATCGGTCTTTTTGGTTTCTGGTCTATGGTGGTCTTCCTGGTCATCTTGACGATTGGTTTTGCATACGAATGGAAGAAAGGGGCTTTGGAATGGGAGTAATCTCTAATCCTGCTCTCAAGGATGGAGCACCACTGCCGCCAGGGCCTGAGCAAGACCTAGTTTTGCAAAACGTCGGCGAAGAACTCGCTGATCGTGGCTTTGTATTGGCGCGGATGGATCAACTCGCTGGTTGGGCGCAGACAGGCTCCTTATGGCCGATGTCATTTGGTTTGGCTTGTTGCGCTGTCGAGATGATGCATTCGGCTTGTAGCCGATATGATCTCGATCGTTTTGGAATGGTGTTTCGGCCTTCACCACGTCAGTCAGATGTGATGATTGTTGCCGGCACTCTTACCAATAAGATGGCGCCGGCGCTTCGTAAAGTTTACGATCAAATGCCAGAACCTCGTTGGGTAATCTCAATGGGGTCTTGTGCTAATGGCGGTGGTTACTATCACTACTCCTATTCAGTTGTTCGTGGCTGCGATCGTGTTGTTCCTGTTGATATCTATGTTCCTGGGTGCCCGCCAACGGCAGAAGCCCTTATTTATGGTATCTTGCAGCTTCAAAAGAAAATCAAACGTACCGCGAAATTCCGCAGGTAAGCCTTTTCGGCATTCCTAATACTGGTGAACCATATGAATCAGGCTTTACTGGACTTGAGCGATTTTATCGCTACCACTTTGGGCGAAGCTGTTACTGGCTCTGAGCTTAAAAATGACGAACTCGTTATTTGGGCCAAAGCTGATACTCTTCTCGAAGTGCTTAAGTTCTTAAGAGACAATCAGAACTGTCAGTTTAGACAGCTTGTAGAACAAACGGCTGTGGATTACCCCAGCCGTGAATTTCGTTTCGAGCTCGTTTACTGTCTTCTTTCCTTGACCCATAATCAACGCATCAAAGTAAAGATCGCTGCGACAGAGGATGTACCGGTTGAATCGGTTGCACCCTTGTTTAGCTCGGCAATCTGGTATGAGCGCGAAATTTGGGATATGTACGGTATCTTCTTTGCCAACCATCCTGACCTGCGTCGTATGCTCACGGATTATGGTTTTGAGGGGCATCCTTTACGCAAAGATTTCCCACTTACTGGTTATGTCGAGGTCCGTTACGACGAAACTCAAAAAAGAGTTATCTACGAGCCGGTAAAACTTGCTCAAGAGTTTCGTAACTTTGATTTCTCAAGCCCTTGGGAAGGTATTATCAAACTTCCCGGCGATGAGAAGGCTGAGCATGAAAAAGAAGGGGGAGCTGCTTAATGGCTGAAGCAACGATCAAGCCACTTACGCTGAACTTTGGTCCCCAGCATCCAGCTGCTCACGGTGTTCTTCGTCTTGTCCTGGAAATGGATGGTGAAATTATCGAACGCGCTGACCCGCATGTTGGTCTTTTACATCGCGGTACAGAAAAACTGATTGAGTACAAAACCTATCTTCAGGCTTTACCTTATTTCGATCGCCTTGATTACGTCGCACCAATGAACCAAGAGCACGCTTTTGCTCTTGCCGTTGAAAAGATGCTTGATATTGAGGTTCCAAAACGTGGTCAGTACATTCGCGTACTCTATTGTGAAATCGGTCGTATATTAAATCACATCCTTAATATCACGACCTTCGCAATTGACGTTGGCGCCATGACCCCAATTCTTTGGGGATTTGAGCAACGTGAAATTCTGATGGAATTCTATGAGAGAGCTTGTGGTGCACGTATGCACGCAGCTTATTTTCGTCCAGGTGGCGTTCATCAGGATCTCCCTGCTGGATTGTTGAGTGATATCTCTACCTTTATTGATAATTACCCTGCATTCCTCGATGATCTCGAAGGTCTCTTGACTGAGAACAGAATTTTCCGTCAACGTACAGTCGATATCGGGGTGATGAACTTTGATGAAGCTATGGATTGGGGATTGTCCGGTCCAATGCTTCGTGGTTCAGGAGTTGCTTGGGATTTACGTAAATCTCAACCTTATGATTGTTATGCCGAACTCGACTTTGATATTCCTGTTGGGAAAAATGGCGATTGTTTTGACCGCTATCTCGTGCGTATCGAAGAAATGCGTCAATCATTAAGTATAATGAAGCAGTGCATAGAAAATATGCCCGAAGGGCCTGTTCTTACACCAAATCATAAGGTTACGCCTCCACGACGTGATGATATGAAAAAATCAATGGAAGCATTGATCCATCACTTCAAGCTGTACACTGAAGGGTTCCACGTTCCTGCGGGGGAAACTTATGTGGCAGTGGAAGCTCCTAAGGGAGAGTTTGGTGTCTATCTTGTCTCTGACGGATCGAACAAACCTTACCGTTGTAAAATTAAAGCACCGGGTTTTGCCCACCTAGCGGCCATGGATTACATGTGTCGTGGTCATATGCTGGCCGATAGCGTGGCAATTCTTGGTTCCATGGATATCGTCTTTGGCGAGGTCGACCGATGAAAACCAGTAGTTTTCCAAAAGCTAAAACAGGCGATTTCAAGTTTACCGAAGAAAGCCTTCGTGAAGCTGAAAAAATTGTTGCTAAGTATCCAGAAGGCCGTCAGGCCAGTGCCATTATCAGCCTATTCTATATAGTGCAGAAGCAAAATGATGGCTGGTTACCACCTGAAGCAATCGAATATGTTGCTGAATACCTCGAAATGGCGCCTATCCGCGCACATGAAGTCGCAACTTTCTATACCATGTTTAATCTCAAACCAGTCGGAAAGTACTTCATTCAAGTATGTCGTACCACACCTTGTTGGTTGAACGGCTCTGATAACATCCTCAAAGCTGCTATGGATAAAATTGGTGTAAGTAAAGCGGGTGATGTCAGCGAAGATGGTCTCTTCTCTGTTATTGAAGTTGAGTGCATGGGGGCATGTTGTAATGCGCCGATGGTTCAAATCAATGACTGGTATTACGAAGATCTATCTCCAGAACGCATGAGCGAAATTGTCGATGAGCTTCGCGCCGGTAAAGATGTACCGATTGGATCTCAGACAGGTCGTTTGACTTCTGCGCCGGAAGGCGAGCGCACAACCCTAAAAGGGGGTGAGTGATGCAGCAGCTAGAAGATAAAGATCGTATTTTCCAAAATCTATACGGCCAGGGTGACTGGGGTCTAGAAGGTGCCAAAAAACGCGGCATTTGGAATAATACCAAAGACTTGGTTGCTCTTGGCCGTGAAGAGATCGTCAATCGGATGAAAGATTCCGGTCTTCGTGGTCGGGGTGGAGCTGGTTTTCCGGCCGGGATTAAATGGTCCTTTATGCCGAAAGAAGATGCGAGCCGTCCAAGTTATCTTGTGGTTAATGCTGATGAATCAGAACCTGGTTCCTGTAAAGACCGCGAAATCATGCGTAATGACCCGCACACTCTTATCGAAGGGTGTTTAATAGCTGGTTTCGCAATGGGTGCACACACAGCCTATATCTATATCCGGGGTGAGTATTATCTCGAGTCCACACGTTTGGAAGCTGCGGTTGAACAAGCGCGTGCTGACGGATTATTGGGTGATGACGCTTGCGGCTCTGGTTGGGCATTTGATGTTCACGTCCATCGCGGTGCTGGTGCTTATATCTGTGGTGAAGAAACCGCTCTGCTTGAAAGCTTGGAAGGTAAAAAAGGCCAACCTCGTTTGAAGCCTCCTTTCCCAGCTGCTTGTGGGCTGTATGGCTGTCCAACCACCGTAACGAATGTAGAGACCGTAGCTGTTTCGCCAACCATTCTGCGTCGTGGTGCAGATTGGTGGAAACAATTCGGTCGTGAGAACAACACAGGTACCAAAATCTTCTCCATTTCTGGGCATGTAAACAAACCATGTAATGTTGAAGAAGCGATGAGCATTCCTCTTCGTGAGCTTATTGAAAAGCATGCGGGTGGCGTAAGAGGCGGTTGGGATAACCTTCTTGCCATTATTCCTGGTGGATCATCTGTACCAATGCTTCCTAAACACGTTTGTGACACCATGACGATGGATTTTGATGCGCTTCGTGAGGCCGGATCCGGCCTTGGAACTGCTGCAGTAATCGTTATGGATAAATCAACTGATGTCGTCGAAGCTATTTGCCGTCTGTCGCACTTCTACCAGCATGAAAGCTGTGGGCAATGTACACCTTGTCGTGAAGGCACAGGTTGGATGTTCCGCTTGATGCAACGCATGGTTCGCGGTGAAGCAGATGTTGAAGAGATCGATATGCTTTGGGATGTAACAAAGCAAGTTGAAGGACATACCATCTGTGCATTAGGTGATGCTGCTGCTTGGCCAGTCCAGGGTTTGATCCGGAATTTCCGTCCGGAACTCGAACGCAGGATTAATGAGTACAAGCAATCTCGCCAAGCTGCGGAATAGGAGAGACTGATGCCAAAGTTGACGATTGACGGTAAAGAGATCGAAGTCGCAAACGGCCTGACAGTTCTTCAGGCTTGCGAACTCGCCGGTGCGGAGGTTCCTCGTTTCTGTTATCACGAGCGTCTTTCTGTTGCTGGTAACTGCCGTATGTGTCTTGTTGAGATGGAACGAGCTCCTAAGCCTATTGCATCATGTGCAATGCCGGTGGGTGAGGGCATGGTCATTAAGACTGACACTGAGCTAGTTCAAAAGGCTCGCAAAGGGGTGATGGAATTCCTGCTCATTAACCACCCACTTGATTGTCCTATTTGTGACCAAGGTGGTGAGTGCGACCTGCAGGATCAGGCCATGGCTTTTGGTCTTGACCACGGGCGCTATAAAGAAACGAAACGTGCCGCAACAGAAAAGTACATGGGGCCTTTGATCAAAACGATCATGACCCGGTGTATCCAGTGCACACGTTGTGTACGTTTTTCGACTGAAGTTGCCGGTATCGAAGAAATGGGCCTTCTCAATCGCGGTGGCCATGTTGAGATTACAACCTTGGAAAAGGCTGTAAATACTGAACTGTCTGGTAATCTTGTTGATGTTTGCCCGGTCGGTGCCCTGACTTCAAAGCCCTACGCTTTTCATGCGCGCCCATGGGAGCTGAAAAAAGTAAACTCTGTGGATGTTATGGATGCTGTTGGATCCAATATCCGTGTTGATGTTCGTGGCCGCGAAGTTCTCCGAATTCTTCCGCGTATTCATGAAGATGTAAATGAAGAATGGATTTCTGATAAAACCCGTTACATTACAGATGGGTTGAGTCGACAACGTCTTGATCGTCCTTACGTTCGGGTTGATGGTAAACTCAAGGAAGCGACATGGGACGAAGCTTTTTCTGCTATTAAAGAAAAACTATCTCCGCTTAAGGGCACTGAAATTGCTGCGATTACGGGTGATCTTAATGACGCCGAATCAATGCTGGCTCTTAAAGACTTGATGGCTAATCTCGGTTCATCCAATATCGATTGCCGCCAAGATGGTGCGAAAATTGATAGCACAAACCGTTCTGCCTACCTCTTTAACACCTCTATTGCTGGTCTCGAAGAAGCAGACGCGGTTCTTCTTGTTGGTACCAACCCACGCTGGGAAGCTGCGCTGGTAAATGCGCGTCTACGCAAACGCTTCCTCGAAGGTGGTTTCAAAGTGGGTATGATCGGGGAAGCTGTCGATCTTACTTATGAATATGAGTATCTTGGAGCTGGACCTGACACGCTTAAGGAAGTTGCTTCCGGCAAGAATTCTTTCGCGAAGGTTCTAAAAGAAGCCAAAAACCCAATGATCATTGTTGGTATGGGGGCGCTTGCTCGTAAAGATGGCGCCGCTGTATTGGCACAAGCTAAGGCGATTTCTGACAAGTTTGACCTTGTTCATGATGATTGGAATGGATTTAACATTCTTCATACCGCAGCATCTCGCGTTGCAGGTCTCGATCTCGGCTTTGTTCCGGGTAAAGACGGACTTGATGTTGAAGGTATTTTAGAGGGCGCTGAAAAGGGGAGCGTGAAAGCGGTTTATCTTCTCGGTGCTGATGAAGTCGATACTTCCAAACTCAAAGATGCATTCGTAATTTATCAGGGCCATCATGGTGACGCCGGAGCTTCGGCTGCGGATGTGATCTTGCCGGGTGCTGCCTATACAGAAAAGAACGGCACCTACGTAAATACAGAAGGCCGTGTTCAGCTTGGTCGTTTGGCCGTTTTCCCGCCTGGTGAGGCGCGTGAGGATTGGACTATTCTTCGAGCTTTGTCCGAACAGGTTGGTGATGCACTTCCGTATGACAATATTGGTCAATTACGCCAACGTTTGATTGATGTAAATCCAGTGTTTGCGGCTATTGATCAAATCGATACAGGTGTATGGGGTGATTTCGCCAAGACTAAGGATAAACTCACTTCGGAGCCGTTTAGTGCTTTTGTTGAGAACTTCTATATGACTGATCCAATCAGCCGTTCATCCGAAACGATGTCTGCCTGTACAGAGCAATTTGTACTAGGTAAAGAGCAGGGAGCTACAGGAACCAATGGTTGATTTCTGGGAAGGATACGCTCTGCCAACGATAATAATCGTTGCGCAAATTATGCTAGTAGTTGGGCCGCTACTTATCGCGGTTGCATACCTGACTTACTTTGAGCGCAAAGTCATCGGAGCGATGCAATTGCGTAAAGGGCCAAATGTTGTGGGTCCCTTTGGCCTACTGCAACCCTTTGCTGATGCGGTTAAGTTAATGATGAAGGAGACTATTCTTCCTTCAGGATCTAACAAAATCGTCTTCATCATGGCGCCAATGCTGACTTTTATCCTCAGTCTTGTTGCTTGGTCTGTTATTCCTTTTGGTGACGGGCTCGTGATTAGTGATATTAACGTTGGTATTCTTTACCTCTTTGCTATTTCATCACTCGGTGTATACGGCGTGATTATGGCGGGGTGGGCCTCCAACTCTAAATATCCTTTCATTGGTGCACTTCGTTCTGCAGCTCAGATGGTTTCTTACGAAGTTTCCATGGGGCTGGTTATCATCACGGTTTTGTTGTGTGTTGGCTCTTTAAACCTTTCGGATATTGTCCTAGCTCAAAAGGGCGATTATGGCATATTCAATTGGTATGCTTTCCCGCTGCTTCCGATGTTTGTGATCTTTTTCATTTCCATTCTAGCGGAAACCAATCGCTCCCCTTTCGATTTACCTGAAGGTGAATCAGAACTCGTAGCTGGCTTCATGGTCGAATATTCTTCGATGAGTTTTGCTCTATTCTTCCTCGGAGAATACGCAAACATGATCCTTATGAGTGCGATGGCAGCAATATTGTTCCTTGGTGGATGGTTGCCGCCTTTCGATATTGCACCTTTTAACTGGATCCCAGGTCCGGTTTGGTTGTCCCTCAAAATTGCCCTTGTTCTTTTTGGGTTCCTTTGGGTTCGTGCTACTTTCCCTCGGTTCCGTTATGACCAGTTGATGCGTTTGGGATGGAAAGTTTTCCTACCGTTCACTCTTTTCTGGGTATTACTTACGGCTGGTGTTCTTGTTGGTTTCGACCTCCTACCGGCAGCTCAGTGAGACGAATGGTTATGAATAATAAAAAAACTAAAAGAAACGTGGAGAGATAGAGGACGATGGCTTTTATGAAAAACCCAGTCCGCAGTCTTCTTTTGACGGAACTGCTGTCCGGTATGGCCTTAACATTGAAGTACTTCTTCAAGCCAAAGGTTACACTGAACTATCCATTCGAAAAGGGGCCGATTAGTGCGCGTTTTCGTGGGGAACATGCATTGCGTCGATACCCTAATGGGGAAGAACGTTGTATTGCTTGTAAGTTGTGTGAAGCGATTTGCCCTGCGCAAGCCATTACTATTGAGTCTGAACCGCGTGATGACGGTAGCCGTCGTACAACGCGTTATGACATTGACATGACAAAGTGTATCTATTGCGGATTTTGCCAAGAGGCTTGCCCAGTGGACGCCATTGTTGAGGGACCAAACTTTGAGTTTGCGACCGAGACACGTGAAGAACTTTTCTACAATAAAGATAAGCTTCTTGCGAATGGTGACCGTTGGGAAACCGAAATTGCGCAAAACATCGCTTTGGATGCGCCTTACCGCTAAGAGCTTGGGATAAAAATAGTGTTTATGAAAAATATCATATGCCAACACCGGGCTCGTAAAGAAAGGGTAGCCAAATGATCATTCAGGCTCTCGTCTTTTATGTATTTGCAACGATCTCCATTGCTTCGGCTCTTATGGTGGTCTCCTCTAAGAACCCTGTTCACTCGGTCTTATTCCTGATCTTGTGTTTTTTCAATGCTGCAGGGCTGTTTGTTCTGATGGGCGCTGAGTTTTTAGCAATGATCCTGGTCGTTGTTTATGTTGGCGCTGTAGCTGTTCTCTTCCTCTTTGTTGTCATGATGCTTGATATCAATATAGAGAGAGCGCGTCAGGGTTTTAAACAACACCTGATCCTTGGCGGTTCCATTGGCCTCGTTCTGTTGGTTGAGTTGGTTCTTATCCTCTCATCCACTTTTGCTTCGCCAGATGCTGTAGCCGTTGCTTCTGTTCCAATCCCGAATATTGACGACGTTCATAACACCCGGGCTTTGGGACAAGTTCTCTACACTAAATATGTATATCTCTTCCAAGCTTGTGGAATGATCCTCCTGGTTGCGATGATCGGTGCAATTGTACTGACACTTCGTAAACGCGAAGGGGTTCGCAAGCAGGTCATCTCAGACCAGGTAAATCGTACCCGTGAAGAGTCCGTTGAAATCAAAAAAGTAACCAGCGGGAGTGGCATCTAACCATGTTAGAAATTGGTCTAGCCCATTACCTGATTGTTGCGGCAGTTCTGTTTACACTGGGCATTTTTGGCATCTTTCTCAATAGAAAGAACGTCATTGTTATCTTGATGTCTATCGAACTCATGTTACTTGCCGTAAACATCAATTTTGTGGCTTTCTCAACCCATATGGGTGATCTGGTTGGCCAGGTCTTCGCAATCTTTATTCTAACCGTTGCAGCCGCAGAAGCGGCAATCGGTTTGGCGATCCTGGTAATCTACTTCCGTAATCGCGGTTCTATCGCGGTTGAAGATATTAACATGATGAAGGGCTAGTCCGAAGATGGAATATTTTATAGTCTTTCTGCCTCTACTCGGCGCTTTTATTGCAGGCCTTTTTGGCAAAGCAATTGGTGATCGTGGGGCGCAAGTTCTAACGACTGGGTTATTGCTTGTATCCGCTGTTTTATCTTTTGTAGTGTTCAAAGATGTCGCTCTTGATGGAAATGCGCGTATCTCCCCCGTGTTTACCTGGATCAACTCTGGTGATCTTCAGTTAAATTGGGCGCTGAAAGTAGATACGCTTACAGCCGTAATGCTGATTGTTGTGACCGTGGTTTCTTCCATGGTTCACCTTTATTCCATTGGATATATGTCCGAGGATAAATCAATCACGCGGTTCTTCTCTTATCTTTCTCTTTTCACCTTCTTCATGTTGATGCTGGTTACTTCTGATAACCTCGTTCAAATGTTTTTTGGTTGGGAAGGGGTCGGCCTAGCGTCTTACTTGCTTATTGGTTTTTGGTATGAAAAACCTTCAGCTTGTGCGGCAGCGATCAAAGCCTTCTTGGTAAACCGTGTTGCGGATATTGGCTTTGCGCTTGGTATCATGGGTGTCTTTGTTCTCTTTGGAACAGTTAATTTCGCTGAAATCTTTCCTCAAGCGTCTGCACTTTCAACGGCCCAATTCACTTTCCTTGGCTTTGAAGGTCATGCGCTGACAATTGTTTGTCTTCTCCTCTTTATTGGGGCTATGGGCAAATCAGCTCAGCTTGGACTCCACACTTGGCTGCCGGATGCCATGGAAGGTCCGACACCTGTTTCTGCACTTATCCACGCAGCGACGATGGTGACAGCTGGTATCTTCATGCTCTGCCGTTTCTCACCCGTGTTTGAATATGCGCCAGCTGCTCTTGAAGTCGTAACCTATGTGGGGGCTGCAACAGCTTTCTTTGCGGCGACAATTGGTCTGACACAGTTTGATATCAAGCGTGTGATTGCTTATTCAACTTGTTCTCAGCTCGGTTATATGTTCTTCGCGATTGGTGTCTCTGCTTATGGCGGTGCTATCTTCCACCTGATGACCCACGCTTTCTTCAAAGCATTGTTGTTCCTCGGTGCTGGTTCTGTCATTCACGCCATGCATCACGAACAAGACATGCGTAAGATGGGTGGTATCTGGAAAATGATACCGGCTACTTATATTTTGATGTGGATCGGCTCTATCGCACTTGCTGGTTTACCTCCTTTTGCAGGTTACTTCTCAAAAGATCTTATTCTTGAGGCAGCCTACGCAGCAAACACAACCCAGGGGACTTTTGCATTTTGGGCGGGAACTGCTGCGGCATTCATGACGGCGTTTTATTCATGGCGTCTTATCATCATGACATTCCACGGTAATCCACGGGCAGACGAACACACTATGCAGGGTGTTCACGAGTCTCCGAAGACCATGATGATACCGCTCATCGTTCTCGCAACTGGCGCAGTGTTCGCTGGTTGGCTGGGGTATAGCTATTTTGTTGGTGATGCCCGCGCTGATTTCTGGGGCGATGCAATCTTCGTTCTTGCTGGAAATGACAGTACTGAAGCTGCGCACCATGTCGAAACCTGGGTTAAAGTTGTACCTCTGTCGGCTGCAGTAAGCGGGATCGTACTGGCATATGTTTTCTATATGTTTGTTCCTAGCCTGCCTGCAACTTTTGTCAGCCTCATCAAACCCATCCACACTTTTGTTTACAATAAATGGATGTTTGATGAACTCTATGACTTCTTGTTCGTTCGCCCGGCACTCAAACTTGGTCGCTTCCTCTGGAAATCTGGGGACGGTGCTGTGATTGATGCTTATGGTCCTGACGGTGTAACTGCTCTGACACGTAGACTTGCTGGTAGAGCAAGTCGGCTCCAGAGCGGGTATGTCTACCACTATGCTTTTGCCATGTTGATCGGGGTCGTTGCCCTGATTACTTGGTACATTGTTACCAACGCGGGTTAGAAGCTATGCAAGATCATATTCTCTCCATCGTGACCTTTGCACCCCTACTTGGTGCCTTGTTCATCCTTTTAATCCGTGGTGATAACGAAGAAGCTGTTGCCAAAAATTCTCGTTGGGTTGCCCTCTGGGTTTCTGGCGTAACGTTTGTTGTTTCCCTCCTGCTTTGGACTGGTTTTGAGCGCGGTAGCGCTGAATTTCAGTTTGTCGAAGAGGTAGAATGGATGCCATCTCTCGGTTTGTCATACCGTATGGGTGTTGATGGTATTTCCGTACTGTTTGTGCTTTTGTCGACCCTCCTGACTCCGATTTGTATCCTCTCTTCTTGGGGACCAGTTAAGACCCGCGTAAAAGAATACATGGTTTGTTTCCTTATTTTGGAAACCATGATGGTAGGTATGTTCTGTGCTTTGGATATCGTCGTCTTCTATATCTTCTTTGAAGGCGTTCTTATTCCAATGTTCTTGATCATCGGGATCTGGGGTGGTGCACGTAGGGTATACGCATCGTTTAAGCTGTTCCTATATACTCTCGCGGGCTCAGTACTGATGCTCGTTGCTATATTGGCAATGTATTATGAGGCAGGTTCTGCAGATATTACTGTATTGCTTGAATACACTTTCCCATCTGAAATGCAGAAATGGCTCTGGATTGCTTTCTTTGCTTCTTTTGCTGTGAAAGTTCCGATGTGGCCTGTTCATACATGGCTTCCAGACGCGCACGTTGAGGCCCCAACTGCTGGATCTGTGATCCTGGCAGGTGTTCTTCTTAAAATGGGTGCCTATGGCTTCTTACGGTTCTCTTTACCGATGATGCCTGAAGCTTCTGTTTACTTTACACCACTGATTTATACGCTTTCGATTATCGCGGTGATCTATACTTCCCTGGTTGCTCTTGCACAGGAAGATATGAAAAAGCTTATTGCTTATTCTTCCGTTGCGCATATGGGCTTTGTGACCATTGGGATCTTCGCTGCAAATCAGCAGGGTATAGAAGGGGCCATCTATCAGATGCTCTCTCATGGTATCGTATCCGCGGCACTCTTCTTGTGTGTTGGTGTCATATACGATCGCATGCACACACGGATGATTGCGAGTTATGGTGGTGTAGTTGAACGCATGCCTGTTTACGCACTGATGTTCATGGTCTTCATGCTGGCTTCAGTTGGCCTTCCTGGAACGGGCGGTTTTGTCGGCGAGTTCCTGGTTCTTGTCGGTGCTTTCAAAGCCAATACTTGGGTTGCTGCTTTGGCCGCTACAGGAATGGTTCTTGGTGCAGCCTATATGCTTTGGCTCTATCGCAAAGTTATCTTTGGCAAACTCGAAAAAGAAGATTTGAAATCCTTAATGGATCTCAGCCTTCGCGAGAAAGCCATCTTTGCTCCTTTGATTGTGATCACTCTTTGGATGGGTATTTATCCACCTAGTTTCCTCGACGTGATGTCCGCATCTGTGAGTAATCTAGTTCATAACTATGAGACTGCAATTGCAGCCTCTAATGCCGCGCCTATGTTTGCGCAGGTCTTTGGTCAATAGAGGGTCTATCAAGATGATCACAACAGATCTATCACTGGCATTGCCCGAGATTTTCCTGGCATGTTCAGCTACAGTTCTTTTGATGTATGGGGCGTATGCAGGTAAAAACACTGCTAGCTTTGTTTCCGCGATGTCTGTTGCTGTATTGGCGGTAGCATTTGCACTTATCTTCCTTGGTGACCGTCCTACGGGGCTGGCTTTCGGAGGATTATTTATTGTTGATGCCTATGGCGATTACATGAAGCTGGTTGTCCTTGTGGCATCTGGGTTTGGTATTCTCATGACCCAACGCTTTGTTGAGCGTGAGGGAATGGCCAAGTTTGAAATTCCAGTACTCATGGTTCTTTCGACATTGGGTATGCTGATGATGATTTCAGCAAATGACCTGATGTCTTTATACGTTGGTTTGGAACTTCAAAGTCTTGCGCTTTATGTGATTGCCTCCATACGCCGTGAAAATCTGCGTTCTTCAGAAGCTGGATTGAAGTATTTCGTCCTTGGTGCCTTGTCTTCAGGAATGTTACTTTACGGTTGTTCTATGATCTACGGATTTACGGGAACTACCGACTTCGACATTCTTGGGAATGTACTGTCTAGCGTTGTAAGTGCTGATCAGACTCCTCAAATAGGCCTCATAGTTGGTCTGGTATTTGTCTGCGCAGCGATTGCTTTCAAGATTTCCGCGGTTCCGTTCCACATGTGGACACCGGATGTTTACGAAGGGGCGCCGACACCAATTACAGCATTTTTTGCCTCTGCACCAAAGGTAGCTGCAATTGCTCTCTTTGCCCGTTTGCTCAGTGATCCTTTTGGCTCTCTTGTCAGCGAATGGCAGCAAATTATTGTCTTTGTTGCGCTGGCTTCCATGATTTTGGGCTCACTGGCCGCGATCAAACAGACAAATATCAAGCGCCTGATGGCTTACAGCTCTATTGGTAACATTGGTTTTGCTCTGGTTGGTCTCGCAGCAGGTACTCAAGAAGGTATTACGGGCCTTATTATCTATATGACCATTTATATCTTCATGAATATGGGGACTTTTGCCTGCATTCTGAGCATGCGCCAAAAGGGAACAATGGTTGAGAACATCGATGATCTGAAGGGCTTAAGTAAAACAAGCCCGATGATGGCCTTTGCTCTTACCATCTTTATGTTCTCTATGGCGGGGATACCTCCTCTTGCCGGTTTCTTTGCGAAGTATGTTGTCTTTGCTGCTGCTGTTAATGCGGGTCTTACAACTCTTGCCGTCATTGGTATTTTAACTTCAGTGATCGGGGCGTTTTATTATCTCCGTATCATTAAGGTTATGTATTTTGATGAGCCTAGTGCGTCTTTTGACAAACCAATCGGTGGAGAAATGACCTTTGTATTGACAGTGTCTACTGCCTTTATCGTGTTCTTTATTCTTTTCTCTACGCCGATCATGGACGGGGCGGCAGTTGCAGCTTCGGCGCTTTTTGTCGGGTAATAAAACTATGAAGGGCTCTTCGTCCTTAACTACTCCAGCTTTCTTTAACTTGCATGGCAAGGATGAGGTTGGAAGTACCAATGACGAAGTCCGCCTTCTGGCTGAACAAGGGGCCCAGGACGGCACAGTCGTCTGGGCCCTTCGTCAATCTGCTGGAAGAGGACGACAGGGAAGAACCTGGGTGAGCCCTGAAGGTAATCTTTATTTCTCAATACTTTTGCGTCCAACTGTTTCCATTGCAGAAGCTGCGAATTTGAGTTTTGTCGCATCCCTCGCATTGGCCGATACTTTTCGGCAATTTGCTCCCGAAATAAAGTTAAGTCTAAAGTGGCCTAACGATGTGCTTATCGATAGTAAGAAAATTTCTGGCGTCCTGCTTGAGAGTAAAGCTAATAGCTCTGGTATACTTGAATATCTGATCATGGGAATTGGTGTAAATCTCAAACATTATCCAGATGATGCTCGATATCCTGCGACAAGTCTTTTTGAGAAAAACAAAGAAAATATCCCCAGTCCGAGTATAATGTTAGAAGCTTTTCTCAATAGTTTTGACCCTTGGTACAAACTATGGAACAAAGATGGCTTTAGTTCGGTGAGAACCGCGTGGCTGGATCAGGCTCATGGGCTCGGCGAAAAGATATATGTTCGACTTCCCGGAGAGACCCTTTCTGGACGGTTTATTACCATAGACAGAGATGGCGCGTTAGACCTGGACCTAGATAATGGTAAACAGCGTCTAATCACTGCAGGCGACGTCTTCTTCGCTACGTCATAAATTGTTCATAGTTAGAGATATACGATGCTACTTGTTATTGATTCTGGAAATACCAATGTCGTTTTTGCTGTTTATGATGGCAAGGAACAAAAAGGCCATTGGCGAGCCACAAGTGATAGTAAAAAAACCTCTGATGAGTATGCGGTCTGGCTAACCCAACTCATGGCGCTGAAGGGACTGTCACCGGATGACATATCCGGTGCGATTTTGGCTAATGTTGTTCCTGCTTCGACCTACAATCTTACATCACTTTGTAAAAGCTATTTTAACTGTAAGCCCTTGATGGTCGAATTGGGCAAAATTGACCTCGGCCTGGAAGTTAAAATTGATCATCCAGAACAAGCAGGTGCTGACCGTTTGGTAAATGCTGTCGCGGGCTATCGTCGCTATGGCGGTGACTTGATTATGATAGATTTTGGTACGGCGACGACTTTTGATATTGTTGGCGATGACGGGGCTTATGAGGGCGGTGTTATTGCCCCGGGAGTTAATCTCTCCGTTGATGCTCTGTATATGGCTTCTGCTAAACTCCCCAGAATTGATATAAAACGCCCGAAAAATATAATTGGTAAAGCAACGATCCCTGCGATGGAATCTGGAGTATTCTGGGGTTATATCAGCATGGTCGAGGGCATGGTCAAACGAATTAAAGATGAATATGGAAAACCGATGACTGTTGTTGCAACAGGCGGTTTGGCTCAACTTTTCATCAAGGCAACGGATGTGATTGATCACATCGATAAAGACGTAACACTTCGTGGGTTGATCGCTATTTACGAGCTAAACACTCAGAACGACTGAATTAGGTAAAAAATTATGAGTAAATCGGTAGTCCCTAAAAAAGACGAACTGTTGTTCTTACCGCTAGGCGGGACGGGCGAAATTGGTATGAACCTAAATCTCTATGGCCACAATGGTAAGTGGTTGATGGTTGATCTGGGTATATCCTTCGCTGACGGTGGCAAATTCCCGGGTATTGATGTGATCATGCCTGATCCAACCTTCATTGCGAAACAACGTGAAAACCTTGTTGGGCTGGTCTTAACCCATGCCCATGAGGATCATATTGGGGCGGTACCTCATCTATGGGCTGATTTACGATGTCCGATTTACTGTACACCTTTTACCAAATCGATGGTTTATTCAAAATTGGTTGAGGCTGGTTTAGAGGATCAGGCTGAGATCACAGTGATACCCGTCGGCGGAAAGTTCTCTGCAGGCCCATTTGAGATTGAGTTAGTTTCAATGACTCACTCAATACCTGAACCAACATCTTTGTTAATTAGAACACCTTGCGGAACCGTGTTCCACTCTGGTGACTGGAAGTTCGATCCAGAGCCACTGGTTGGCCCACACTATGACAAAAAACGTCTGCAAGCACTGGCAGACGAAGATATTTTGGCGATGGTGAGTGATTCCACTAATGTAATGTCTTCGAGCGAGTCCGGTTCCGAGGCTTCAGTTCGCAACGGCTTAATAGAAGTCATCTCTAAATGTACCAATAGGGTCGCGGTTACCTGTTTTGCAAGTAACGTGGCCAGAGTTGAATCCGTGATGAAAGCAGCTGAAATCTGTGGCCGTCGGGTTGTCCTACTTGGCCGTTCCATGCACAGAATTTATTCTGCTGCACGGGAAAATGGATACCTGCAAAACGTCGCTCCTTTGTTGTCTGAAGATGAGTTTTCTTATATTCCACCGAGTGAAGTTGTTGTTCTATGTACAGGCAGCCAAGGCGAGCCTCGTTCTGCCCTATCGCGCTTATCTACTGATGGTTTCAAGAATGTGTATCTAGAAGAAGACGATACAATCATTTTCTCTTCGAGGATTATTCCTGGAAACGAAACTTCTATCTACAAGCTACAAAACAACTTGTCTGAACTCGGTGTTCGTATCGTTACAGATAAAGATGAGCACGTTCACGTTTCGGGCCACCCTGGAAAAGAAGAAGTCAAAAAGCTATACGAGTGGGTACAGCCAAAAATTTCTGTACCTGTACATGGTGAAGCGCGTCACCTTCGTGCACACGCAAAACTTGCTGGTGAATGTGGCGTGGAAACGAAAATTGTTGCCAAAAATGGTGATCTCATTCGTCTTGCACCCGGAAAACCAGGCAAAATTTCTGAGCAATACTGTGGATTGTTGGCAATTGAATCCCGCCGTTTAGTTCCTTTGGACAGCCCGATTATCGTCGCGCGTCAAAAGATGATGTATAATGGTTCTGCTGTTGTAACCCTTGTCATTGATGAAAATTTCAAATTAGCTGTGACACCTCAATTGAGTATTCAAGGTGTCATTGATCTTGACGATGAACTCGATGCTTTCGAAGAGGTTATGCTTGCATTAAAAGGCGCCATCAAGTTACTCAAAAAAGCAGACATGAAACGGGATGAGGTTGTGCGTGAAGTCATCATTCGCGCTGTGCGCCGTCACTGCAACAAACGTTATGGGAAAAAACCGGTAACGAATGTTCATATCATACGTTTGGATGATTTCTTTGAATAAAGAGGGCTCGAGATGATTGGTAGATTAAACCATGTAGCTATTGCTGTTCCTGATTTGGATGCTGCGGTCGCTCAGTATAAGAATGTATTAGGGGCTCATGTGACTGATCCCGTTGATCAACCTGATCATGGCGTGACTGTTGTCTTTGTTGAGCTCCCCAATACAAAGATTGAATTTCTTTATCCGTTAGGTGAGAAGTCTCCAATTTTGAACTTCTTGGAGAAAAATCCCGCTGGCGGTATTCATCATATTTGTTATGAGGTCGATGATATTCTTGCCGCCAGAGACAAGTTAGTATCTGAAGGGGCTCGTATTCTTGGTGATGGAGAGCCTAAAAACGGTGCCCATAACAAGCCAGTTCTCTTTTTACATCCAAAAGATTTCTGTGGAACATTGGTTGAACTTGAACAAGCCTGATCAATTTTGGCTTAATATATTAGGTGAGAAGAATTTATGAACTGGGTTACAGGCATACTGGTTTACGTGGTTATCTGGTGGTTGATTTTCTTCATGGCATTACCATTTGGTGTAAAACCACATGAAAACCCTGAAGTTGGACATGAACCCTCAGCGCCAGCCAATCCTATGTTGGGGCGTAAGGCGCTTATTACGAGTGGTATAGCTGCTATACTTTGGGGTATTGCCTATTACATTATTACGAGTGGAATTATCACCATTGGTGAACTCCCTTACTAAGTATGAGTTATTATTTTATGTAGCGATTGTCACCAATGGCTGAAATGTTATTCATTGTATGTAAACAGCCTGTGGTTATTCTAATCTCAGGCTGTTTCTCGTTTATAGGCTAATTTTGACTGGTGGTAAGTATGTCTAAGGTCTTTACTCAAGCATCCAAAGTTTTGATTTCTGGTTGTCTGTTGGCAACTCTGATTTTGAGTGCCAATTCCGGGTCGGGCTTTGCGCAGGAAAATTCTGATGCCATTGTTAAAATTAGCCGTGAAGATTGTTCGAGATTAATCAAACATCAGCCTTCAGACGATGTTACCTACACTCCAGGCGTTACCAAAAGAGGCAAAAAAGTCGTATCCGCCGATCTCAATGCACAGCCGATAACGTTGCCTGACGTTATTCGAATTCCAATTACCGTTGATATGTTTGAGCGCTATAACATTCCGGCCAACAAAGCCAATTTTGGTGCTGAGGCTGAGATTGGGGTTGTAGAAGTACACAAAGATGGTCGTTCATTTTTTAACGGCCAACCGCTTCAAAACGAAGAACAACGTGAGCTTGCTTTAAAATGCCAGGAAATAATTAAAAACGAAAGATAATAGGTTTTATCTTTCTGTAGGCTTTAGATACCCATCCCCCACATTTCATTAGTCGTGATATGTAATTGTCTTGCATGGACAAGTGATCCTTGATCCCATATACATGACCGAAATATTTTCCAGTAATGAATACCGGAAAAATCCGCCCGTACACAATTCAATAACGCTCCAGGATACCCAGATGCGCCTTTCTGCTTATTTCCTTCCTACCCTGAAGGAAAACCCCACCGAGGCCCAGATTGTCTCACATCGCTACATGCTTCGCGCTGGTATGATTCGCCAAGCAACATCTGGGATATACTCATGGTTGCCTCTAGGCCTCAAAGTATTGAGGAAAATCGAGCAGATAGTGCGGGAAGAACAAAATCGCGCTGGAGCTCTGGAAATCTTGATGCCAACGATCCAACCTGCGGATCTTTGGCGCAAGTCTGGTCGTTATGACGATTACGGTAAGGAAATGCTGCGTATTCAAGATCGGCATGGTCGCGATATGCTCTATGGACCGACTAACGAAGAGTTGGTGACAGATATCTTTGCCAATTCGGTAAAGAGCTATAAGGACCTTCCAAAAAACCTCTATCACATCCAGTGGAAGTTCCGCGATGAGGTTCGTCCTCGTTTTGGGGTGATGCGAGGACGAGAATTCTTTATGAAGGATGCTTATTCCTTCGATATTGATTTTGAATCTTCGAAGGCCACTTATAACCGTATGTTTGTTTCCTACCTGCGTACATTCGATCGACTTGGTCTACGGGCTATTCCAATGGTCGCAGATACGGGCCCTATTGGTGGCAAGCTCAGTCATGAGTTTCTTATTCTGGCTGATACGGGTGAGTCAGAGGTTTTCTGTCACTCTGATTTTATTGAAAAACCGTCTCCGTCAGCAGATGTTGATTACAGCGGAGATCTACAGTCGATCGTAGACGACTGGACCAATATCTATGCGGCAACAGATGAAATGTACGTTCAGGAAGACTTTGAAGGTTCTGTACCTGAAGATAAGCGCATGCAGTGTCGTGGAATTGAAGTTGGGCATATTTTCCATTTCGGCACCAAGTACTCTGAACCTATGGGGGCGACTGTCTTAAATAAAGAAGGTAAGAACGTCCCTGTCTTTATGGGCTCTTATGGTATTGGTGTTTCCCGTCTTCTCGGCGCGATTATCGAAGCAAGCCACGATGAAAATGGTATTATTTGGCCTGAGGCCATTGCTCCTTATAAAGTTGGCTTGATCAACCTAAAAGCAAAAGACGAAGACTGTACCAAAGCTTGTGATGATCTTTATCAAAAGTTCAACAATGCTGGTGTTGATGTACTTTATGATGATCGAGACACCTCTGCTGGCGGTAAATTTAAAGACATGGATCTCATTGGTATTCCATGGCAGATGGTTGTTGGACCTCGCGGCCTTAAAAATGGCGTAGTTGAGTTAAAAAATCGCAAGTCTGGTGAAAAAGAAGAGTTGTCTATTGAGGCCGCTCTTACAAAACTAGGTCTTTAAGATTTAGATCGACTGAAATAGACGGGAATTGGGTGAGTAAATGATTTTTGGTGCCTTTGAACGATTGGTGGCTCTTCGTTACCTCCGTTCCCGTCGTAAAGAAGGTTTTATATCCGTTATTGCCGGGTTTTCCCTGGTAGGTATTGCCTTAGGCGTTGCGACACTCATCATTGTGATGTCCGTGATGAATGGCTTTCGGCAAGAACTTCTGGGCCGCATTCTTGGGGTTAATGGTCATCTGGCTGTTATGGGTGTCCAAGGCGACCTCGTTGAATACAAAACGATTGCTGAACGGATCTCTGAAATCAGTGGGGTTAAAAGCGCAACTCCCCAAGTTCAGGGACAAGTAATGGTCACGGCGAGTGGCACAGCCACCGGGGGGCTTGTCCGTGGTATGGAGCCCTCGGCCTTAAAAGGCCGGGCTTTAATCGCGGAAAAGATTGTTGCGGGCTCTCTTGATGATTTTCAGGGAAACAACGCTGTTGTTATCGGGGCGCGTCTAGCCCAGAGTTTACGCTTAAGCGTTGGCGACAAGGTGACTTTGATATCTCCTAATAGTGCCGTTACCGTATTTGGCTCTATGCCTAGGCTTAAGGCCTATACAATTGCAGCACTTTTTGATGTTGGGATGTACGAATACGATAGCAGCTTTATCTATATGCCGCTTGAAGCGGCACAGATATTTTTCGAACTCTCAGATAAAGTAAATACCATTGAGGTGTTTGTCGATAATGTCGATATGACAACACCCATTCGACGAAAAATACATCAATCCCTTGGTACTAATATCCGTACCCAAGACTGGCAACAGTCCAATTCCAGTTTCTTTAATGCCATTCAGGTTGAGAGAAACGTGATGTTCCTCATTCTTTCCCTGATTATTCTGGTGGCTGTGTTCAACATTGTTTCTGGCCAAATAATGTTGGTCAAAGACAAGGGGAGGGACATCGCTATTTTGAGAACGATGGGAGCGACCCGTGGCATGATTCTACGGGTGTTTTTCCTAAGTGGAGCGTCCATTGGCTTGTTTGGGACGTTGGCTGGTTTTATTCTTGGGCTTTCTTTTGCCTCAAACATTGAAACCATTCGCCAATGGCTCGAAGGTTTATCTGGAACAAACCTTTTTGATGAAGAGATTTACTTTCTATCTAAACTTCCGGCAGTCGTTGATCCTGCTGAAGTAATTCAAATTGTTGGCATGGCTTTGTTCTTCTCGTTCCTCGCACCAATTTTTCCGGCTTGGCGTGCAGCGCGCTTGGATCCTGTAGAGGCTATTCGCTATGAGTGATGTTAATAAGGGACTGTCACTTTCCAAGGTCAACAAGACTTATCGGCAAGGGCGTAAGGAACTGCACGTTTTAAACGATGTTAGTTTTAATCTGGTTCCTGGAGAAATTGTCGCGCTTGTTGGTCCTTCTGGGGCAGGTAAATCTACCTTACTTCATAGTGCAGGTTTGTTGGAAAAGCCTGATAGTGGAGATATTCTGGTCAACGATATATCTTCTGCTTCGCTGAATGATAAGCGTCGGACAGCTCTTCGCCGAGACACCATTGGCTTTGTTTATCAATATCATCATTTGTTGCCAGAGTTCTCTGCCGTGGAAAATGTTATTCTGCCTCAGATGATTACGGGTTTATCAAAAACTAAAGCTCATAAGAGAGCGAGCGAATTGTTGGACATGGTCGGGCTATCTGAAAGATTGTCCCATCGGCCAGGAGAGCTATCAGGTGGTGAGCAACAACGGGTGGCTATTGCCCGTGCGCTAGCGAATGCGCCAACCGTTTTGTTGGCCGATGAGCCGACTGGTAATTTGGATCCTGAAACGGCTAATCGTGTGTTTGAGCTTTTGTTGAAATTGGTTCGGTCCGTTGGGCTTACTGCATTGATTGCGACACATAATCATGAATTGGCAGGTCGTATGGATAGGGTCCTTCATTTTGAAGGCGGCAAAATTCTATAAAAATACAGTATATTTTCAATTCTGAATTTTCATTTAAAGATTTGAATTTACACTAACACATAAAACAAATCTAAAGCCTGGCGTATTAATTATGCTGGGTTTTATTTTGCATAGTCCAAGTTTATTGGAGTATGAATGTTTAAGTTTATTTAGCCCTGTTATCGGGCTTGCACTGAGGTAGTTTCATGGCGTTTGCTGATTTTGTTCATCTGCGGGTTCACTCGGCCTATTCCCTTTCTGAGGGAGCAATTAAGGCCAAGGAACTGGTAGAGTTATGCAAAAAGCATGACATGCCCGCTGCGGCGATGACCGACAGCAATAATATGTTTGGCGCTCTTGAATTTTCTCTCGCAGCCAAGGCTGCTGGGGTTCAACCAATTCTTGGTACTCAGATCTTGGTATGCAGGGAGGATGCGGATCAACGTACTGGAGCTATTGCTCCAGAGCCAGATCAGCTCGTACTCTTGGCCCAAAACCAAAAAGGGTACATGAACCTTATGCACCTGATTTCTCGTGCCTATATGGAAACGGAAACAGGGCTTACGCCTCAGATAAAAATTGAAGACCTCGAAAGATGCCATGAAGGTCTTATCGCGCTTACCGCTGGTCCCAAAGGGGCCGTAGGTCGACAGTTGCTTGAAAATCGTGACAGCGAAGCAGAAATATCGCTGTTAAAACTATCAAATATCTTTTCAGGCCGGCTTTATGTCGAACTAATGCGCCATGGCATGCCAGAAGAAAGAGCAATAGAAGAACGTTTTATCAATCTAGCTTATAAGCACGACATCCCACTTGTTGCTACCAACGAAGCTTTCTTTGCGGGTGAAGATATGTATCTGCCTCATGATGCATTGATTTGTATCGCAGAGGGGTCTTATGTTTCTCAAAGTGAACGTCGGCGTTTAACGCGGGAGCACCGTTTTAAATCATCCGATGAAATGAAACGGCTTTTTGCCGACATACCAGAAGCTATTTCCAACACACTTTTGGTCGCGAAGAGATGCTCTTGGTTTGTGGAGCCTATCGGACCAATTTTGCCTGCTTTTGATACAGGAGCGGGGCGTACCGAAGTAGAAGAATTGAGGCACTTATCTGAAGTTGGTTTGGAGGGGCGTTTACAAAAACAAATTTTCACAGAAGACATGGATGAGGAAAAGCGTAAAGAAGTCGCAAAGCCATATCAAGAACGTCTAGAATATGAACTCGGCATTATTGTTCAGATGGGGTTTCCTGGATACTTCCTCATCGTTGCTGATTTTATTATGTGGGCCAAGGATCATAATATACCTGTAGGTCCTGGTCGTGGATCTGGTGCGGGGTCGGTTGTCGCCTGGGTATTAACAATTACCGATCTTGATCCGTTACGGTGGGGCCTCCTGTTTGAGAGATTTCTTAATCCTGAACGTGTGTCCATGCCCGATTTTGATATCGACTTTTGTCAGGATAAGCGGGACAAGGTTATTACCTATGTCCAAGATAAGTATGGCCGAGACAAAGTTGCTCAAATTATCACCTTTGGTAAGCTTCAGGCCAAGGCTGCACTTCGCGATGTTGGCCGTGTGCTGCAGATGCCCTATCCGCAGGTGGACAGGCTTAGTAAATTAATACCAAATAACCCGGCCAATCCAACGTCGTTACCAGAAGCAATTGCCCAAGAACCTCAATTGCGAGAGATGGCACGAACCGATGAAACCGTAGATAACCTTCTTAAAGTTGCGCAAAAGATTGAAGGCTTGTATCGGCATGCCTCGACCCACGCTGCTGGTGTTGTGATCGGTGACAGGCCCTTAGATCAGCTGGTTCCGCTTTATCGCGATCCACGTTCTGATATGCCTGTAACTCAGTTCAACATGAAATTTGTTGAGCAAGCAGGCCTAGTCAAGTTTGATTTTCTTGGCCTAAAAACACTGACGGTACTAGAACGGGCGTGCGAATTTATTCGATCAGCAGGAACATCGATTGATCTCAGTGAAGTTCCCCTTGATGACCCCGCTTCTTTTGAGCTTTTGGGGAAGGGAGATACCGTTGGAGTATTCCAATTGGAATCAACAGGTATGCGTGATGTCTTGAAGCGCATGAAGCCCGATAGGTTCGAGGATATTATCGCGGTAGTGGCTCTATATCGTCCGGGACCAATGGAGAATATCCCAAGCTATATTCGGCGGAAAAAAGGGGAAGAAACCCCTGATTATATGCATCCGTTGATCGAGGATATTCTCAAAGAAACTTATGGCATCATGATCTATCAAGAACAGGTCATGCAGATTGCACAGCTCTTATCGGGTTATTCGCTTGGTGGTGCGGATCTTCTTCGTCGTGCGATGGGTAAGAAAATTCAAGCGGAAATGGACGCTCAGCGTAAGATCTTTATTGAGGGTGCTGTTAAAAACAAAGTCAAAGCAGCAAAAGCCGATGAAATCTTTGATCAGGTAAACAAATTTGCCGGATATGGATTTAATAAAAGTCACGCGGCTGCTTATGCCCTGGTCGCCTACCATACCGCCTATTTGAAAGCGAACTATCCGGTTGAGTTTATGGCTGCGTCCATGACTTACGATCTGACGAATACGGATAAATTGAACATTTTCAGGCAAGAGCTCTCCCGTTTGAAAATTCCTCTCCTGGTTCCGGATATCAATAATTCCTACGCGGAGTTTATGGTGGAAGCCCAAGAAGGTGGGGTTAAGGCTGTTCGCTATGCAATGGCGGCGGTTAAGAATGTTGGCGAGCAGGCCATCGAGAATATAACCCATGAACGCAGCATGAACGGCCCCTTCACGGATCTTACCGATTTTGTCGCTAGAGTTGATGCGAAAACTATTAATAAGAGACTGGTTGAGAACCTCTCCAAAGCTGGTGCTTTTGATAGTTTGATGGATAACCGTCAAAAAGTTTATCTGGGCGCTGAGAATATTGTTCGAAATATTTCAGCTGCGGCGCAGGAAAGAAATAGCAATCAGGTAAACTTATTTGGGGGTGACGACAGCGGTCCTTTAATTGAGCTGGCCTTGCCCAAGGTTCCAGATTGGCCTGAACTTGAACGTCTAAAGCACGAGTTTGATGCCATTGGCTTTTATCTGTCTTCTCACCCAATCGATACTTATGGGCAAATCTTAAAAAGATTGCGAGCGATAAATATTCAAGAGGCAATACAACAAACAAAAAATAACAAGGGGCAAGGCGGTCCGATTAAAATCGGCGCGATTATTCTGGGCAAACAAGAACGGATTTCTAAAAAGGGATCGAAGTTTGCATTTGTTCAGATCTCAGATGCTTTTGGTACGATAGAGGCGATGGTTTTTTCTAATGTACTGATGGCGAGCCGCGAAGTTCTTGAAAGTAATGTCCCGCTTCTGGTTTCGTTGACCGGAGAGGTCAAGCCGGATGACGATGAACCCCGATTCTTGCTGCAGGCCGTCAAGCCTCTGGATGAAGCTGCTTCCCTAACTGATACTGGTTTAAAGCTGTATATAAGTAGTGAAAATCCTTTGGAGCCTTTAAAAACCATTCTTGATCAACATGCTGTACCTGGCAGGGGACGTATATCGATTGTTCTTGGGTTGAATGATGGACAAGAGCTGGAACTTGAGCTGCCAAAAGGGTATACTGTTTCGCCGTCAATAAGACAGGCAATTAAGGCGATTGAAGGCATCGACTTGGAAGAGGTGTAAGGAATTATTCTTGTTTGTTGTTTGAGGCGAGAAAAGACTTGCATCCATTGCTGTAGGGGAGTATCACCCGCAGCATTACTAATAAAACACGTGGGCTTAACAGGATTGGTTTTCTGATCACTGTTTCTGGTGTTTTCACATTTATGTGGAGATTACGGTCCGCGGAAGTTTAACCGGAAGAGAAAAGGTTTTATTCTATGGCGCTTCCTACTTTTACAATGCGTCAGCTTCTAGAAGCTGGCGTTCACTTTGGTCACACAACCCGTCGCTGGAACCCAAAGATGTCTCAGTACATCTTCGGCGCTCGTAACGGCATTCACATTCTTGATCTTGAACAGTCAGTTCCTATGCTGCACAAAGGTCTTGCGTTTACACGTGAAGTTGTGGCCGGTGGTGGTCGCGTTCTGTTCGTTGGAACAAAGCGTCAGGCAAGTGAGAAAATGGCTGAGTCAGCTAAACGCTGTGGTCAGTATTATGTTAACCATCGTTGGCTCGGCGGCATGCTGACCAACTGGAAAACTGTTTCCAACTCTATTCGTCTTCTGAAGGAGCTCGATGAGCGCCTTGATGGCGACCAGGGTGGCCTGACTAAAAAAGAACTTCTTAATCTTACACGTAAGCGCGACAAGCTAGAGCGTGCGCTTGGTGGTATTAAGGAAATGGGTGGCATTCCTGATGTGATCGTTGTTATCGACACAAACAAGGAACACCTCGCAATTGCCGAAGCAACTAAATTGAAAATTCCAGTTGTCGGTATTCTTGATTCGAATTCTGATCCAGCTGACATCACTTTCCCAATCCCAGGGAACGACGATGCTATCCGTGCGATCAGCCTCTACTGTGATCTCTTTGCCGATGCGGTAATTGATGGTCTTCAGCAAGAGCTGACTGCCTCTGGCACAGACATTGGTGCATCTGAAGAAGCTCCTGTTGAGCAATTGCCTGAAGCTGCTGCTGAAGAAGCTCCTGCAGTTGAAGCTGCACCTGCTGCTGAAGAGGCTCCAGCTGTTGATGCTGCCTCTGAAGAAAAACCTACTGAAGAAGCTGTAGCTGCTAAAGCTTAAGCTGTTCGCAAGTGAACGATGCAGAACGGCGGCTACAAAGCCGCCGTTCTCGTGTTTGTGTCTAAGATGATATTTAATTTCTGAAAAGAGATAGAAAATGGCCCAGATTACTGCTGCTCTGGTTAAACAACTCCGTGATCAGTCCGGTGCTGGCATGATGGATTGCAAAAAAGCACTGACCGAAACCGATGGTGATGTCGATGCTGCTGTAGATTGGCTTCGCAAAAAAGGCCTTGCGGCTGCTGCGAAAAAATCCGGTCGTGTTGCTTCTGAAGGTCTTGTTGCCGCTTCAACCGCTGGCAACAAAGGTGCTGTTGTTGAGGTGAACTCTGAAACTGACTTCGTTTCTCGTAACGAACAGTTCCAGTCATTTGTTTCTTCTGTAGCACAACAGGCAATGACTGTTGGTGGCGACGTTGAAGCCCTAGCCAATGCTGCCTTCCCTGGTGAAGATGGTTCCGTTGCTGATGCTCTTACGAAGCGCATCGCAACAATTGGTGAAAACATGAGCCTCCGTCGCACAGCTTTTCTTGAAGTAAGCGAAGGTGTAGTTGCTTCTTACATCCACAACCAGACTGCTCCTGGTCTTGGTAAAATTGGTGTATTGGTTGCTCTTGAATCGGCAGGCGATGCTTCTAAGCTTGAAGCTTTTGGTAAACAAGTTGCAATGCACGTTGCTGCTGCAAACCCACAAGCTTTGGATCGTGAATCAGTTGATGTAACTGCTCTTGAGCGTGAAAAAGAAGTTCTTTCTGATCAAGCGCGTGCATCAGGTAAGCCAGAAGAAATCATCGAGAAAATGCTCGTTGGTCGTCTTCGTAAGTACTACGAAGAAGTATGCTTGCTAGAACAGGGATACGTTATCGACGGTGAAAACACTGTAGGTAAAGCCGTAGAGCTTTTCGCTAAAGATCTTGGCTCTCCTGTTAAGCTAACTGGTTTTGTTCGTTACCAGCTTGGTGAAGGCATCGAGAAAAAAGAAGAAGACTTTGCTGCTGAAGTGGCTGCAACCCTCGGTAACTAAGTTATTTAAAGGTGGCCGCGAGTTGTCTGAATTTTTTCGGACAAGGCGCGGCCATTTTTGTATTCAAAATCACAACCTTCCATTATGATGGTCATTTTTCGAGCACATTTTATGATTAAATAGATGTGTTAGGGATCTTGATGTTTAAAAGTTTGTGGAAATATGGAGATATCTGTGACAGACACGCCCCCCTATAAACGCGTCCTTTTGAAGCTTTCAGGTGAAGCTCTTATGGGCTCTGGCCAATTTGGTCTTGATCCTGAAACGGTGAACCAAATCGCGCTCGATATCAAAGAAGTGGTCGAGCTTGGGGTCGAAGTGTGTGTTGTTGTTGGAGGCGGTAATATCTTCCGTGGTTTGTCTGGCGCCGCTGCTGGAATGGAGCGTTCAACTGCTGATTACATGGGCATGTTGGCGACTGTTATGAATTCTCTTGCAATGCAAAATGCTCTTGAGCAAGTTGGCGTGCCGACACGCGTTCAAACCGCTATTCCAATGGATACTGTCGCGGAGCCTTATATCCGCAGACGTGCAGAGAGACATTTAGCCAAAGGACGGGTTGTTATCTTTGGAGCGGGTACTGGTAATCCTTACTTCACGACAGATACAGCCGCGGCTTTACGGGCCTCTGAGATGGGCTGTGAAGTTCTCTTAAAAGGAACAAAAGTTGATGGTGTTTATTCTGCTGATCCCGTAAAAGATAGTTCTGCCACGCGATTTGAAACTCTTTCATACAAAAGGGTCTTTACGGACGATCTCGGTGTTATGGATCATTCTGCTATTGCACTTACGCGTGAAAATAATATACCGATCATAGTGTTTTCTATTTACGAAACAGGATCTTTCGCTAAAGCAGTTAGCGGAAATGGTTGTTTCACTATTATTCAATAAGAAGGGGATAGGCTGTGTCGCAAGATGCCCTCATGAAAGATTTGTCACGACGTATGGATGGAGCACTTGAATCTCTCCATAAAGATTTTGTTGGACTACGAACTGGTCGCGCATCTGTTGCGTTACTTGATACGATCATGGTTGAAGCTTACGGGCAAGCAATGCCCCTTAACCAAGTCGGTACTGTTACCGTTCCTGATTCGCGTATGCTTGCAGTTCAGGTCTGGGATAAATCAATGGTTGGTGCCGTTGAAAAAGCAATCCGTAATTCTGGCCTTGGGTTAAATCCCTCTCCTGACGGACAGCTGGTTCGTGTTCCTCTTCCGCCTCTTTCTGAAGAGCGTCGTAAAGAGTTGACCAAAATTGCGGGTAAGTATTCCGAACAAGGTAAAATTTCTGTTCGGAATGTTCGTCGCGACGGTATGGAAACTCTTAAGAAAATGGAAAAGGATGGAGATATCTCTCAGGATGAAATGCATGCCTGGAGTGATAAGATCCAAACCGTGACTGATTCTCATATCAAGACAATCGATGAAATTTCAGCGCAGAAAGAAGAAGAAATCATGCAAGTTTAATCTTGGATGATTTCTGAATAAAGCGATGAAAACAGGAATACCAAATCACATAGCTGTCATAATGGATGGCAATGGCAGATGGGCCAAAGCACGGCATTTACCGCGTGCTTTTGGCCATCGCAAAGGAGCAGAAGCTTTACGCGAACTGCTTAAGTCTGCCATTGAAATTGGTATTCCTTATATGACGTTCTACAGTTTTTCTTCTGAAAACTGGAGCCGGCCACAAAGTGAAATCAATGATATTATGGGATTGTTGCGACGTTATCTTCAAAGTGAACTCGCAACATTCCATAAAGCCGGAATAAGATTAAAGGTCATTGGTGACAGATCTCGCCTGGCAGATGATATCATCTTGTTGATAGAAGATGCTGAACGGCAAACTTCTGATAATGATAAGCTGACGGTTGTTATGGCGCTAAGTTATGGTGGTCGTCAGGAGATTGTCGAGGCTGCTCGTAATGTTGCGCTTAAGGTTCAATCAGGTTCTCTTGATGCGACTGAAATCTCAGAAGAATTGTTCGAAAAAGAATTATACACAAAAGACATCCCTGACCCTGATCTGCTCATCCGTACGAGTGGAGAGATGAGGATCAGCAATTTCCTATTATGGCAACTTGCCTATAGCGAAATGGTTTTTGTTGAAAAAAACTGGCCTGATTTTACAAAAAAAGATCTTCTTTTTGCTATTGAGGAGTACCAAAAACGTGACCGACGTTATGGATCCGCAGCCGAAACAGCCTAAAAAGAAGAGCGACCTTCTTGTGAGGTCTTTGTCGTCAATTTTGCTTGGTCCACCAGTATTGGCCGCGGTGTATTTTGGCGCGCCATATAGTGACTTATTGATTTTCCTGTGTTCCCTTATCCTTGCGTGGGAGTGGGGATCCCTTTGTGGCCGTAGCTCATTGGGACGTTCAGGGTTTTGCCTGATAGCTTCTGTTGTGTTTGTGATGCTGTTCGGTGTGTTCGAACAATTCTCTATCGCCATATGGACGCTCTCAATAGCCGTGATTGCTGTGGTGGGTATGACGCAGTTATTTTACAAAGATATAAAAGACATAAATTGGTACGTGCTTGGTTTCTTTTATATCTCCATAAGCTCTCTGGCGTTGTTATGGATTAGAAACAATCCTGAAAATGGCTTGGAAATAATTTTCTGGGTACTCTTTGTGGTATGGGCAACTGATATAGGGGCTTATTTTGCAGGTAGAAGTATCGGTGGGCCAAAAATAGCACCTAAGATTAGTCCTAAAAAAACCTGGTCAGGTTTGATAGGAGGTATGATATCTGCTGCTGTCGTAAGTTATATCTTTGTGCATTGGATCAATAACATATCTCCATGGCAACTTGTCATTTCGGGCACATTATTAGCCGTAGTATCTCAAGCGGGTGATTTTTTTGAATCACACCTGAAAAGAAAATTTAATGCTAAAGATTCAAGTAATTTAATACCAGGACACGGTGGTCTATTGGATCGGGTTGATGGTCTTTTAGCTTGTGCGATTGTTGTTGCTGGTTTTAATGTTTTTTAGTTTACGAGTAGGTTCTTGATGCTTTCCAGTGATGGTATATCCCCAAAAACAGCCGGTATTTTGAATACCCCTCGGTCGATTACTGTTATGGGGTCTACAGGGTCTGTTGGCACAAGCACGGTTGATTTACTTAAACGATCACCAGAACTTTTTATTGTTGAAGCTTTAACAGCCAACAAAAATGTTGAGTTATTGGCCAAGCAAGCAATTGAGCTGGGTGCAAAGTTGGCGGTGGTTGCCGATCCAAATAAATATAACGATCTAAAGTCTGCCCTTTCTGGATCTGGGATTGAAATCGGAGCAGGGCCTGGTGCGATACTCGAAGCCGCTAGGCGGCCCTCAGATATGGTGATGGCAGCTATTGTCGGGTTTGCTGGTTTGGCGCCAACACTCGAAGCCATTAAAAGGGGCGCGACAATTTTGCTGGCAAACAAGGAAGCCCTTGTCTGTGCCGGTGATTTGATGGTTCGTGAAGTCGAGAGATACCGGGCCAAACTTTTACCCGTTGATTCTGAGCATAATGCGATTTTTCAGGTTTTTGATTATCAAAACAGGGCAGGTATAGATCATATCACCTTAACGGCTTCAGGGGGACCTTTTCGGCTTTTTACAAAGTCACAGATGGCGGAGGTAACTCCTGAACAAGCGCTAGTGCATCCTAACTGGGATATGGGTGCTAAAATTTCGATTGATTCTGCTACTATGGTTAATAAAGGCCTTGAATTAATTGAAGCGGCATATTTGTTCGATCTCCCTGAAGATAGGATAAAAGTACTGATACACCCTCAATCTATTATTCACTCAACAGTTAGTTATGTTGATGGTTCTGTCTTGGCCCAATTGGGAGCCCCGGATATGAGGACGCCTATTGCTTGTGCCCTAGCTTGGCCAGAACGCATTCATACCCCGGTTAAGCAATTGGACTTGGCTGAAATTGGAAGCCTGACATTTGATGACCCAGATTGTGATCAGTTCCCAGCCTTAAATCTTGCCCGGGATGCTCTTCGGGAACACAAAACAGTTGTTTTTAATGCTGCTAATGAAATCGCAGTTGATAGATTTTTAAATAAAGAAATTACCTTTTCAGGTATCTCAAAAATTATTGAAAAGGCTATTAGTGACTTTGTATCTCTCTCAAATGATAATCTTGAAGAGATTATTGAACTCGATAAAGAAGTACGCATTTGGAGTGAAGAACTAATAAAAAGCAAAATGATCTGATATAATCAACCTAAGGGCTTTTGAATAGCTCTTCAAACGGTTATTATGCCGTGCTTCATGCGTCATATGAATAATGTACAACTATAGTAAGTTAAAAACTGATGGAATTTCTTACAGCAACACTCGCATTTTTAGTGCTCCTAACCGTGTTGGTTTTCTTTCACGAACTCGGTCATTATTGGGTGGCTCGGAAAAATGGCGTAAAGGTTGATGTCTTTTCTGTAGGGTTCGGACCGGAACTTTTTGGTTTTTACGATAAGAATAACACCCGATGGAAGTTTAGTGTTGTCCCTTTGGGTGGCTACGTGAAAATGTTTGGCGACGGAGATGTCACGAGTTCAACTAATGATGATATCGATTGTTTGTCCGATGAGGAACTAGCAACAACTTTTAAAGCAAAGTCTGTTTGGCAACGTTTTGCGATTGTTGCCGCTGGGCCAATAGCAAACTTTATATTGGCGATAGTTCTTCTAACAGGGCTTTACACTTTCGTTGGCCAACCGTATTCGACAGCAATTGTGTCCAAAGTTATAGATGGTAGCGCTGCTGAAGCGGCTGGATTTATGGCTGAAGACCTTATTGTTCAAGCTGATGGGGCCGATGTCGAACGTTTTGAAAAGTTACAGAGGCTTGTTCAGCTCGGATCAGGCGATCCTTTAAAAATTGTGGTAGACAGAGATGGGCAGCTTGTTACCTTGACCGTTAAGCCTAAGGTGGACCTTTACCAAGATCATAATGGTAAAGAGGCCAAACGTTGGTTAATTGGTATTCAAAGTAATGGTTCTTCTTACAAGCAACACGCCTTTCCAACTGCATTTGTTGTTGCAATTGAAGAAACGTACGAAATATCAGTTGGTACCTTTAAAGCAATTGGACAAATTTTTGAAGGCCATCGGTCAGTCGAAGAATTAGGTGGACCAATAAGAATCGCCCAGATGTCAGGTCAAGCGGCTGAAGCTGGGATTCCAACTTATATCTTTCTAATGGCCGTTCTTTCTATCAATCTTGGACTTTTAAATTTAATGCCTGTGCCGATGCTTGATGGTGGGCATCTGCTGTTTTATGTCTTTGAAGTAATAAGAGGTCGGCCTTTAAACGAGCGGACACAAGAATACTGTTTCAGAATTGGACTGGCTCTGGTATTGAGCTTAATGATATTTGTAACCTGGAATGATATATGGGTTATATAAGTCGTTCTAAATCTGCTTGTGATATCAAGTTTATGCGGGTTGCCCGGGGGTAAATGTGTTGCGTAAATCGCTTCTGTCGCTGTTAATTTGGGGTGTGGTTCTTACTCTTGGAGTTGGAACCATTCAAAGTCGTGCCTATGCTCAGGCGTTGATGTCTGGTGGTACGATTGACAATATCGTTGTCGAAGGCACTCAACGAATAGAGCCTGAATCTGTACGGTCTTACATGGAAGTCAATTCAGGAGACACTTTTGATCCTGTGCTTCTTAACCGTTCTTTGAAAAGCATATTTGCAACAGGTTTATTTGCTGATGTTTCCCTCAAAAGACAAGGTAGTGATCTCGTCGTTGTTGTCGTCGAAAACCCGATAATTAACAGAATTGCTTTTGAAGGTAATCAGCGATTGGACGATGAGATTCTTCAGTCAGAATCGACACTTCGTGAGCGTGTTGTTTTTACTCGGACTAAAGCTCAAGCGGACGCACAAAGGCTTTTGGAGCTCTACCGTCGTTCTGGCCGTTTTGCGGCTACTGTAGAACCAAAAGTAATACAGCTTCCTCAAAACCGTGTTGATCTCGTCTTTGAAATCAGCGAGGGCGATAGAAGTTACGTCACTACAGTTAACTTTATTGGTAATAAAGAGTTTTCCGATAGTTCCTTGCAGGGGACAGTTTCTACTTCTGAAACGGTGTTTTGGAATTTCTTAACCGATACTGACACTTATGATCCAGATAGACTGACGTTTGACAGAGAATTGCTCCGTCGTTTCTATCTCAAAGAAGGCTATGCTGATTTTGAAGTAAAGTCAGTTATTGCAGAATTAACATCCAATAGAGAATCTTTTGTCGTCACCTTTACGATCGCAGAAGGCGAGCGTTATACTTTTGGATCAATTGGGGTCGAAAGTGGGCTCAAAGACTTTGACCCTACAACTGTTCAAGACCAAATTCTTCCTGAAGAGAATGAATGGTATAATGCGGATTTAATCGATAAAACCGTTGATAATCTCACAGATGCTGTTGGGAATCTCGGTTATGCTTTTGTCGATATCCGGCCTCAACCTGAAAAAGACACTGAGAACAAAGTTATCGACCTGGTCTTTAATATCTCTGAGGGTTCCAAAGTATATGTAGAACGCATAGATATTGAAGGTAACTCTAGAACGCTTGATAAAGTGATCCGACGCGAATTTCGACTTGTTGAAGGGGATGCTTTTAATAGTTCAAAATTACGGCGTTCTCGTTCACGCATACAACAGCTTGGGTTCTTCCAATCAGTAAACGTTGATAACCAACCGGGTAGTACGCCTGATCGTACTGTTATTAAAGTTGACGTAGAAGAGCAATCAACTGGTGAACTTACTTTCGGTGCGGGTTTCTCGTCATCATCAGGACCCCTTGGCAGTATTGGTATCCGGGAAAGAAACCTTCTTGGGCGTGGACAAGATTTACGATTTAACATTGCCATCGCGGGGTCAGGCTCTGAAGCTGATGTCAGTTTTACTGAGCCCTATTTCCTTGATAAAGAAATTGCCGCAGGTTTTGATATTTTCAGAATAACACGTGACGAAGATAGCCTCTCTTTTGAAGAAAAGAAAACCGGTGGCGCGCTTAGGATTGGATATGATTTATCTGAAGAGCTACGTCAGGTACTGAGATACCGTTTTGAATATATTGAGATACAAGATATTGATTCAGATGCCGCGACCCTTGTTAAGGAACAAGAAGGGGCAACAATTAAATCTGCAGTATCATCAACCCTTACTTACGATAAACTTGATTCCCGAGTTGCGCCAACCGATGGCTATCTCCTTAAATTAGAGAATGAGGTTGCAGGTCTTGGCGGGGATGTTCAGCATCTTAAAGTCTCTTTAGGAGGGACGCATTATTATTCTTTCTCTGATGAATTGATTGTAAAATCAAGGGCTGAGATTGGTAATATCATTGGTTTGGATGAGGATACGCGTATTGTGGATCGCTTTTTCTTAGGCGGGGATAAGCTTCGTGGATTTAAAAGCGGTGGTGTTGGTCCAAGAGATCGGGCAAGTGACGATGTTCTTGGTGGGAAACACTTTTATAATGGTAGCTTAGAGCTAACCTTCCCTCTCGGTTTACCCGAAGAGTTTGGTGTAAAGGGACGTGTGTTTTCTGACTTTGGTGCGACTTGGGATATTGACGGTCAGTCATCTGGTGTTGATGATTCTTCTAATCCTAGAGTTTCTTTTGGTACTGGATTGACTTGGAAATCACCTTTTGGACCTTTGGCGATGGATCTTGGGTTCGCTGCCCTAAAAGAGGATTATGATGAGACTGAAATATTTAGCTTCAGCTTTGGGACGAATTTTTAAACAATGATAATTTCAAGAAAAATCTTTGCTTCTCTGATTATACTGCTCACCCTTTCCATAGGTGTGCTGGTACCAGCATCAGAGACTTTTGCTCAGAACACGCAACTAAAAATAGCTGTGGTTGATACTCAAAAGGTGATCCAAGCCTCACAGGCTTATAAACAAGTAAATCAAAGGGTAGATGAACTTCGTAATCAGTTCCAACAGGAGTTTAAACTTAAAGAACAGAATTTAGTGACCGAAAACCAGAAACTAGTACGTCAAAAGTCTATTCTTGCTCCAGAAGTTTATGCCCAAAAAAAGGCGGATATTGATCAGCAAGCCGCGATTATTCGCAGCCAAGCCAAAGAACGTAAAAATAGTATAAATCAGCTCCGTAATACAGGTTTGAAGCAAATCCAAAATCAACTGGGCACTATTATAGACCAGATGGTTGCTGCGAATGGTTTTGATTTAATTATCGCAAAGCAATCGTTAGTTTGGACCAAACCGAGCTTAGATATTACAGATGAGGTCGTACAAAGATTAAATACATCTCTTCCTGCCGTTACAATCCAATAAATATAGAGTTTTTAAATTATGGCTGACCCACATTTCTTTCAAAATGCTGGCCCCTTTAGCCTTTCGGACCTTTGTGAATTAGTTGACGGTATCCTATCCGAAGGTGCGAACCCAAATTTACTCGTTCACGATGTCGCGACCTTAGAGGCTGCAGATCATACTCAAATTAGTTTTTTGGATAATAAAAAATATCTGCCTGATTATACAAACACTAGGGCTGGAGTGTGTATTGTTGATCAGAAATTTGCTTCAAAAAAACCGGATAACACGACGCTTATTCTTACGAAAAAACCGTACAAAGCTTATGCCCTGATCGCGCAAAAATTCTATCCAAGAAAACAATTAAGCCAATCAAACATACATGAAGCTGCCGTTGTTGATGCTAGTGCTCAAATTGGCAACAGGTGTCACATTTCTGCAGGCGTATATATTGGTAAAGACGTTGTAATTGGTGACGAATGTATAATTGAGCCTAATGTTGTTATCTCTGATGGGGTAAAAGTTGGCTCAAACACTTTGTTAGGCGCAAATTCATCTCTCGAGTACTGTTCACTTGGAAGCAATTGCCAAATTCACGCAGGTGTTCGTGTCGGAAATAGAGGGTTTGGATTTGCTATGGAACCCGATGGTTACATAGATGTCCCTCAACTCGGCCGCGTAATAATCGGTAATGATGTTGAAATTGGTGCAAACTCATGCATTGACCGCGGTGCAGGGCCTGACACGATAATCGGTGATGGTACAAAAATCGATAATTTGGTTCAGATTGGACATAATGTTCAAATGGGTAAGCAGTGTGTGGTTGTTGCCCAATCTGGTATCGCGGGAAGCTCTATTCTTGAAGATTATGTTGTCATGGGAGCGCAATCGGGTGTTTCAGGACACATTAAAATGGGAACGGGTGTTCAGATAGCGGGACGAGCAGCTGTTATTAAGGATGTTGAAGCTGGGCAGGTCGTTGCAGGAACTCCAGCAATGCCAATTAAAGACTTCTTCCGCCTTGTCGCAATGTGGAAAAAACAATTGAATACGAAGAAAGGTTAAAAGTATGAGTGAAGAAGCCGTAGTAACGGACGAAGGACGCTCTGTTGGTATCCTTGAGATTAAAGAAATGATTCCTCATCGGTATCCTTTTCTGCTCATTGATCGTGTAGACAATATTATAAAAGACGAGACTGCAGTAGGTTTGAAGAACGTCACCATAAATGAACCGTTTTTCGAAGGTCATTTTCCACGGCAGCCAGTTATGCCGGGTGTTCTCATTGTTGAAGCAATGGCACAGACTGCAGCCGTATTTGTTGTTGAAACTCTTGATGGTGCTGCAGCAGGTAAAATTGTATACTTTATGTCCGTAGATAGTGCCAAGTTTCGTAAACCAGTGGTTCCTGGCGATCAATTAAAAATCCATGTTACAAAGATCCAGCAACGTGGGAACGTATGGAAATTTGATGGCAAGGCCAAGGTTGATGGTAAAGTTGTCGCCAATGCGGAATTCAAAGCTATGATCATGGATGATTAATTGTGAGTATACATCCCACTGCAATTATTGAAGACGGTGCAAAAATACATGATACGGCTCATATTGGGCCTTATTGTGTGGTTGGGCCAAAAGTGTCTTTATCGGCTAATGTAATATTACATAGTCACGTCGTTGTGGCGGGCAGAACGTCTATTGGTGAAGGTACTGAAATCTTTCCCTTTGCTTCTGTTGGACATCAGCCACAGGATTTAAAATTTGACGGTGAAAAATCCGAGCTGGCTATTGGTAAAAATAACAAAATTCGTGAGCACGTAACAATAAACCCAGGGACATCTGGGGGAGGGCTTGTAACCCGTATTGGTGATAATTGCCTGCTCATGATGTCTGCTCATGTTGCTCATGACTGTGTCATTGGCAACAATGTTATTCTCGTGAATAACGCGACTTTAGGTGGTCATGTTGAAGTTGATGACTTCGCAATAATCGGAGGACTGTCTGCTGTACATCAATTTGTTCGTATTGGTCGTAACGCAATGATTGGTGGGATGTCGGGTGTCGAAAATGACGTCATTCCATTTGGCATGGTTATGGGCGAACGCGCCCGCCTCAGCGGATTAAATTTGGTAGGGATGAAGCGGCATGGACTTCCCCGCGAAGACATTTCCAGTCTGCAAAACGTATTTAAGCTTTTGTTTGCAGATGAAGGGACACTTTCTGAGCGTATAGATAACGCGAAAAATAAATTTTCTGATAACAAGACTGCCAAAGAAGTAATCGACTTTGTTGCCGAAGATTCTTCTCGGGCGATCTGCCAGCCCAAATAAAGATGAGCGCAAAGCTTGGAATACTTGCTGGTGGCGGAGGGCTTCCCAGGCAGTTGATCAAACTGTGTGAGGAAACGAACCGGGAAGTATTTGTTGTTGCATTCTCAGGTCAAACGGACCCTGAGACTGTAGAAGGCGTTGACCATATATGGACACGCTTAGGCGCTGCAGGAAAAATCCTGAAGACATTAAGCGAAGAACAAGTAAAAGAGCTTGTTATGATAGGGCCTGTCAAAAGACCTTCCATGGCTGAGCTTCGGCCTGATTGGAGAGCTTTACAGTTTTTTGCCAAGATTGGAGCGAAAAGTCTTGGAGATGACGGTCTTCTTCGGTCAGTCATTTCAGCGCTAGAGGAAGAAGGCTTTCTTTTTAGAGGGGTAGATGATCTCTTGAGCGACCTATTGGCTACTGAAGGCGTTTATGGGGCTGTTGTTCCTGATGCGCTCGCTTATGAAGATATCAAGCGTGGTGTGGAAGTTGCGCAAGCTATGGGGCGTGCAGATGTTGGTCAGTCCGTTGTCGTTCAGCAAGGGCTAGTTCTCGGTGTCGAAGCGATCGAAGGCACCGATGCCTTACTTTCTCGTTGTAAAGAGCTCAAAAGGGGCGGTGATGGTGGCGTTCTGGTGAAATTAAAAAAACCTGAACAGGAACGGCGCGCCGATTTACCAACAATCGGTGTCGAGACACTCAAAAGCGCTTTTAATGCGGGGCTGAAAGGTATTGCTATTGAAGCGGGGGGAGCTCTCGTCGTGGATCGTGAATCTTTAGTGTCTGAGGCTGATGACTGTGGCTTGTTTGTTGTTGGGATAAGTCCCTCAGCATATGAATGATTTGGCTAACGATACTCCCCTGATTTATTTAATAGCGGGAGAGCCCTCTGGTGATCAATTGGGAGCGCGGCTAATGTCTGCCCTCAAGCAAGAGACAGATGGGAAGGTTCGCTTTGCAGGCCTTGGTGGAGAGCGGATGGCATCTGAAGGCCTTGAAAGCCTCTTTCCTATTCACGAACTGGCTGTAATGGGATTGGCAGAAGTTCTACCTCATATCCCCAATATTCTTAGACGTATTAAACAAACCAAAGGGGATGTCGAGAATCAACAGCCATCAGCTTTGGTAACAATTGATTCTCCCGGATTTAGCCTTAAAGTTAGCAAGGCTTTGAAAGGTGGCTCTATTCCCTTAATCCATTATGTTGCACCATCAGTTTGGGCCTGGAAGAAAAAACGTGCCAAAAAAGTTTCAGCCTATCTGGACCACCTTTTGACGCTTCTTCCTTTTGAACCGCCCTACTTTGAGAAACATGGACTAGCCTCAACATTCGTTGGACACCCGGTTATCGAAGCTGAGGGCGCTTTTTCGGATATTGGGAGAGAACAGCTATGTACAGAGTTAGGCTTGTCTCTTGAGGCACCGATACTCGCGGTTTTACCCGGTAGCAGAAGAGGGGAGGTCGCAAAACTTGGACCCGTGTTTAAAGAGACTGTTGGCTTGTTATCAAAGTCTATTCCTAACCTCCAGTGCATTATTCCTACCGTAAATAATGTAAAGAATGCGGTGATTGATCTTACCGATGATTGGCCTGTACCTGTAAAGGTGGTTGAGGGTGTTGAGGGGAAACATAAAGCATTTCGGTGTGCCAATGCCGCTTTGGCAGCATCTGGAACTGTTGCGCTTGAGCTCGCTGTTGATCGTGTGCCGACGGTAATTGCTTACAAGGTTGCTCCGATCACAGCTTTTATCGCGCGTTTATTAATAAAGATAAAATTTGCCAGTTTACCAAATATATTGCTGGATAAAGAAGTCCAACCCGAACGTATTCAAGAAAACTGTACAGCAGAAATTCTCGCTAGAGACATCGAAAGCTTACTGCTGGATAAATCGATTAAAGCAGAGCAAATAAACAATTATGATAAAGTCATTAAGTTATTGAAATCCGGCGATGAAATGCCAAGTACTAAAGCTGCAAAAACTATTTTGGCTGTCATTGCACAAAAAACATCTTATTGATTTTTGTTCGGGCGGAAAAATTCCTGGAGATCCAATATGACTGCTACCAAACATTTTCAATTTTTACATACAATGATCAGGGTCGTAGATCTCGATAAGTCGATTGATTTTTATACCCGCCACCTTGGGATGAAGCTGCTTAGGAAGAAGGATTTCCCATCCGGCGAATTTACTCTCGCTTTCCTAGGTTATGGCGATGAAGATAATCATACTGTTATAGAGCTCACCCATAATTGGGGGCAAATAGAACCCTATGATCTTGGAAACGGTTTTGGCCATCTCGCACTAGGGGTGCCTGATATTTATGCAACTTGTGCGGATCTGGAAAAGGAAGGGGTTAATATACCTCGTAAACCCGGACCTATGCAGCATGGATCGACGGTGATTGCTTTTATTGATGATCCCGATGGTTATAAGATCGAATTGATCGAACGTCGGTAGGAATATCGAGCTAATTAAAGACAAAGAAAAAGCGCTGTGAATTTACAGCGCTTTTTCTTTGTTCGCGGATGAGATTATCTTTTTTCTACAGGGATAAACTCACGTTCCTCATGTCCCAAAAATAGCTGGCGTGGACGGCCAATTTTGTGGTGAGGATCTTCGATCATTTCTCTCCACTGAGCGACCCAACCAACTGTTCTGGCCAGGGCAAAGAGAACCGTAAACATGGATGTTGGGAAGTTCATAGCCCGTAAAATGATACCGGAATAGAAATCAACGTTCGGGAAGAGTTTTTTCTCAGCAAAGTACGGGTCAGATAGAGCTACGCGTTCCAGCTCCATGGCCAATTCGAGCAATGGATCGTTAATACCAAGTTCAGAAAGTACTTCATGACAGGATTCACGCATTACTGATGCGCGGGGGTCGTAGTTTTTGTAGACGCGGTGACCAAAGCCCATGAGGCGGAAAGGATCATTTTTGTCCTTGGCGCGCTCAATGTACTTTGGAATATTGTCTTTGTGACCAATCTGTTGAAGCATGCTAAGAACTGCTTCGTTGGCACCACCATGTGCCGGGCCCCAAAGAGAAGCAATACCTGCAGCTATACAAGCAAATGGGTTGGCACCACTAGAGCCCGCAAGACGAACAGTAGAAGTTGATGCATTTTGTTCATGATCAGCATGGAGAATGAAAATTCTATCCATGGCGCGTACAAGAGCTGGACTTGCTTTATAGTCTTCACACGGAACAGAGAAGGTCATGTGTAAGAAGTTTTCAGCATAGCTCAGTTCATTTTTCGGATAAACAAACGGCTGACCAATTGCATATTTATAAGCGTAGGCGGCAATCGTCGGCATCTTTGCAATAAGGCGGTGTGAAGCAATTAAACGCTGATTTGGATCGCGAATATCGGTCGAATCATGATAAAAAGCTGATAGAGCGCCAACAACGCCAACCATGATGGACATTGGATGTGAATCGCGACGGAAACCGCGATAAAAATTCATCATCTGCTCATGGAGCATGGTATGGTAGGTAATGGTTTCTTTAAACTCTGTAGACTGTTCTTTATTTGGGAGTTCTCCATTTAGGAGTAGATAGCATGTATCCATGTAGTCACTTTTGGTGGCGAGGTCTTCAATAGAGTAACCGCGGTGGCGCAATATGCCTTTGTCACCATCGATATAAGTGATTGAAGAATCACAACTACCCGTTGATGTGAACCCAGGATCATAAGTGAAACAACCTGACTCACTATAAAGCTTACGAATATCAATAACACTTGGACCAGAGGTTCCGTCTAGGATTGGCATGTCAAAGCTTTTTCCCGTCCGGTTGTCGGTAACGGTAACGCTGTTAGTAGGGGTGGTATCTGACATTTTTGGAACCTCTGCTCTTTGTTATTTTTACTGGTTTGTTGCGCAGCAGCATAGTACTTTTACTACTTAAGATCAAATTGTGCGCTGCAATATTTTTAGATTATCTACATCCTTAGATTTGATCTGTAATTCTGTTAATTGATTCTTCCCGACCCAGGATATCCATTACGTCGAAAATTCCAGGAGAAACATTAGAACCGCTTAGGACTGCACGAAGAGGTTGAGCAACTTTACCAAGCTTGATCTCGTTCTCTTCCGCAAATGTTTTAACCGTTGTTTCCAGGATTTCTTCTTTCCACTCTGTAACCTCTTTTAATACAGGCAACAGATTTTTCAAATTTTCCTTACCATCATCAGAAAGAAGTTTTTCGGCTTTGGCATTTAAGGAAAGTGGTCTTGCTCTTACATAGAAAGCAGCACTTTCAGCTAATTCATTTACCGTCTTAGCACGCTCTTTTAGACCTGACATTCCGCTGGTTAATTTAGCTCTTCCATCGTCGGCAATAATTACGCCTTCGTTTTTTGTGATAAGAGGCGCGATTATGTCGGTCAGATAGCTATTATCTGCATTGCGAATGTAAATCCCATTTAGGTTTTCTAGTTTGGCAAAATCAAAACGGGAAGGGGATTTCCCGACGCTATCTACATCAAACCATTCAATAGCTTGTTCTGTGGAAATAACTTCTTCATCGCCATGTCCCCAACCCAAGCGAAGAAGATAATTTCTGAGAGCTTCTGGAAGATAACCCATTTCATCACGATAGGCTTCGACCCCAAGGGCGCCATGACGTTTAGACAATTTTGCCCCGTCTGCGCCGTGAATAAGGGGGATGTGTGCAAACTCAGGAAGATCCCAGTCCATAGCCTTAAAAAGCTGAACCTGGCGAAAAGCGTTGGTCAGATGATCATCGCCCCTGATGACGTGGGTAATGCCCATATCATGGTCATCAACAACAACAGAGAGCATATAAGTTGGGGTGCCGTCTGCACGAAGCAAAATCATGTCATCGAGTTGACTGTTGGCGACCGTTACATCGCCCTGTACCAAATCCTTGATTACAGTTTCGCCATCTTGTGGCATTTTTAAGCGGACAACAGGGGGCACACCTTCGGGAGCTTCAGATACTGGACGATCGCGCCAACGGCCGTCGTATTTCATGGGGCGGCCTTCTGCTTTTGCCTTTTCCCGCATTTCTGTCAGTTCTTCTGGGCTGCAATAGCAATGGTAGGCTTTGCCTTCGACCAGAAGTTGATTTGCCACTTCTTGGTGTCTGCTGGCGCCAGCAAATTGGTAAGTGATTTCATCATCATGGTTTAGACCAAGCCAGTTGAGCCCATCGATAATAGCTTCAATAGCTTCAGGTGTTGATCTTTTTCTGTCAGTATCTTCGATACGCAGAAGATATTTACCACCATGGTGTTTAGCAAATAGCCAGTTAAATAGTGCAGTACGGGCCCCACCAATGTGTAAAAATCCGGTTGGTGAAGGGGCAAAACGGGTTACAACCTGTTTCGTGGGCTGGCTCATGATGATCTTTCATAAATCAAGAGTGTTTGGGTATTTGTCTCAGTAGTGGTTGTTCGGGATATTGTGGAGCAAGTTCAAGTCCATCTAGGAACAACAGAGACTTCTGTTTCGACAGATATGTAGCATATCGTGTCGGATATCGCAAATGAAGTTCGAATTACCCTGACTATTTATGGAGTTACAAAAATTTCAAAGGGCTATGTCTAGAGCCATTTGAGGTGGCTTTATTTAAAGGGCATCGTCTATGTTATAAAAATTTTAAGGAACCCGGTAAGGGCCAGAACCGGGTTCCTCTTTACAGTTAACTTTCCAGTTCCCTGTGAAGGGCTGATATGGAGAGACACGCATCTGCTACTTCTTTGCCTTTTATCTTGAAGTGCTCAAGAAAGAAGTGATGATGTTCTTCTGAGTTATGGAAGTGATGGGGCGTTAATACAGCACTTAAAACCGGGATGTCAGTGTCCATTTGTGCTTGCATCATGCCTGAAATTACGGTTTGAGAAACAAACTCATGTCGATAAATGCCTCCATCTACGACGAAAGCTGCACCAACGATCGCAGCAAACCGGCCCGTTTTGGCTAATTTTCTTGCCACAAGCGGTATCTCTAGCGCACCAGGGACGTCAAAGACCTCTACGCTAGCAGAACCATTGGTCCGATTTTCAATTTCGTTTAGAAAAGCAGTTCGACAATTGCCGACAATGTCACCATGCCATTGAGCCTGTATGAAGGCAAAGTTCATGTCTTCAAGAGTACCGCTGGGAAATTTATTATTTGACTTCTGATTCATCGATTTTTCCAATCAAACTTAAAACGAGAATCAGGGCGTACGCAATGATATAACCCCGACAATACATGTTGGGGTCTCACCACTCCGTTCTCTACCATCCGGACTATAACCGTCGGCCTCGGAATTACACCAAGTCTGCTGACCTTTTCGGATGGGAGCCGAAAAGCGCTCGCGGGCTTAAGCAACAATGTTATCACCGCCGGTGGGGAATTTCGCCCCGCCCCGAGAACTTGTCTCATCTATTGATAAGACGAGATCTTAGTATCCGATGATGACAATAATATCTACGGAAAATTTTCTCTTCCGGTATCAAAATATAGAGAAAATATTGAGGTTGCGGTAAAAATACCAGTTTTGGTTGTTATTTTTGTTGTGAGCATATTCTATGAGTGCTGGGTACTCTAATCGGTGACTTGAAATTGGGGGGAGAAGAAAGATAGGCTGGGTGCAATTATATCAGTATATAAGCTCTGTTTTCGAAGGTGAAAGAACAAGGATGTTAAATTGGCTTCCGGTCTTTATTGCCCTTGGGATTGCATTGTATTTTTCATTACCCTATGAGCCAGATATATATCTAGTATCAGGAATAAGTTTTATACTTTGGTTATGCGTGACCTTTAGTCGGTATAGTAAAGGTTCTAGTACCAAGCCTTGGCTCTGTTTGATCGTCCTCACACTAATTTCTTCAGGCGTTAGCCTTGCGACAATTCATTCGTTTATTGTCCGTACTCCTGTACTTAACTATGAGATTGGTCCGCGTTTTATTGAAGGTTCAATTGTCTCCATTGAACCTTCATCACCAGGGCAGCGATACATCCTTGGGAACTTAGGAGATCGTGGATTTAAAAATCAACCAATCCCCAAATACATCCGATTGCGGTCAAACATCCGTCAAAAGGATATAGAAGTAGGTGAAAGAATAAGAGCCCGTGTGGTACTCAAGCCTCCAACTCAACCGCTCTTACCCTCAGGGTTTAATTTTGCTCGGTATGCCTATTATAAACAAATAGGAGCCGTGGGTTATATCTGGGGCAAGGTGGAGAGTATTGGCAATGATCCTAATGGTCCATTACGTATGGATCTTTTTTGGAATGGTTTGCGAAATAAAATTGTTCAAAAAATCGAAACCCATTTGGAAGACGATGAGCGCGATCTCGCAATTACATTTTTAACTGGCCAAAAGGGCGGGATTTCAAACAAAGCAAAAAATAATATTCGTAAAGCTGGATTGGCACATCTATTGGCTATATCCGGGTTACATATGGGGCTGGTTGCTGGAATCATATTCTTCTCTCTTCGTCTTTTTATGGCTTCCATTCAACCCTTGGCTCTTAACTATCCAATCAAGAAGATCTCAGCTCTTTTAACTCTCATTATTTGTTATGGATATCTAGAGTTGATTGCAATGCCTCTGTCTGCACAGCGTGCTTATATGATGGCAGGTGTATCTCTTCTTGCCATTATTCTCGACAGGCAAGCGATCTCGATGAGAACGGTATCTGTAGCTGCACTTGTCTTACTTGTGCTGACCCCTGAAGTTCTGATTTCTGCAAGCTTTCAACTATCTTTTGCAGCTGTTATCGCTTTGGTCGCTGTTTTCGAATATTACGATAAGAACGAGAGGAGTAAGTCACTTCTCGTGAGAATCCTTGTTGGGTTAAAGGTAACCGTTATTTGTTCTCTCATTGCCTCTCTCGCAACAGCACCCTTTGTTTTGTACCATTTCCATAGTCTTCCTCTTTTTGGGATTTTAGCCAATCTTATTGCGGTTCCCTTTACCGCACTGGTGCTTATGCCTCTCGTGCTTTTGAGTTATGTCCTGATGCCTTTTGGATTAGAGGGCTTGTCTTTGGTACCGCTGGGGTGGGCTTTCAAATTCTTATTATGGCTTGCTGAATTGGTGGCTTCCATACCTAAGGGACAGTTAAAAGTATCCGCTTTTCCCGTTGAGTATCTGGCCTTGGTGTCCCTTGGTGGCTTATGGATATGCCTGATTAAGCACCCTATGCGAATTTTAGGGGCCATACCTATTGTCATTTTTATCCTTTTTCTTGGCATAACAGAGCGCCGACTGGATGTCGTCGTAGATGGCAAAACGGGATTGATTGCTATTCGGAGGGATAATGAACTCTTTATTAATCATACACGAAAAGCACGGTTTACATCCAAGGTTTGGAAGCAAAATTTAGCCGTTAGCAACACCAGAGACTGGCGTGAATTACCCGACGATATTTTTAGGTGCGATGAAAGTGCTTGCTTGTATAAGGCAGAGGGAAAAACGACGTCTTTTATACTGAACGGGAGCGCTTTTAAGGACGATTGTGTAAAAGCTGATTACATTATTACGACGTTAAAATCTCCTGGTTGGTGCCAGGGCAAGGAACTTTTGGTTCTAGATTATTGGGATTTAAGAAAAAAAGGTGTTCACAGTATAAAATTCTCACCTTTGGGGCCTAAGGTGGAAAATGTACACGATAATACTGGAGAGAGACCATGGGTAAAGTAGCTCAAGTAATTCGGGTATTATCAAAATATGTTAACGCTATAGATCCATCGCATTAACATATAGAACGCGAAACTTTAGTGGTATTGCCTGAGTAGGCCAACGAGTTTGCCTTGTACCTGTACACGACCAGCATCATAGACTTTGGTTTCGTATGACGCATTTGCTGGTTCGAGTTCAATCTTACCGCTTTGACGTCTTACATGTTTAAGAGTGGCTTCAACATTGTCGACAAATGCGACCCCGATCTGGCCATTCTCAATGACATCACAACGTTGAATGAGAACAGTATCACCATCGAGAATTCCGGCTTCAATCATTGAATCACCCTCCACTGTGAGAGCGTAATGATCCCCACGACCGATGAGGCCAGTTGGTACATCAACATAGGAAGCTGGATCGTTTAAAGCCTCGATAGGTGTACCTGCGGCAATCTTACCGTAAAGGGGGAGTTGTACGGTATCATTTTCCAATAAAGATTGATTTGCGGCTTGTACATCCGAGGATAGTAGGGGGTTACTATTGGATATGCTGGGTGCAGTATTGGCTGCTGTCGTTTGAGGAACAGGACCAAGGTCTTCAGGTAACCGAAGAACTTCTACGGCGCGGGCGCGATGAGCCAAGCGTCGAATGAAACCGCGTTCTTCAAGGGCGGTAACAAGTCTATGGATACCTGATTTTGACTTCAAGCTTAACGCATCCTTCATCTCATCAAAAGATGGAGAAACTCCTGTTCGAGATAGATGATCCCGAATATATAGTAGAAGCTCGCGTTGTTTCTTGGTCAGCATCGACATTCCCCCGAATATAATTACGTTTTGTCAGTAGAACAAAACAAAAACATATACTTTGTTCTACTTTGGTTCTCTTCTGGGGTCAAGGTCTAAAATGCGGCTGGAGAGAGCTTAAAGCCGGATGATCTCTACTTCGCTACCTTTCTTAATCGAAGGCGCGAAGGGAGGGCGGATAAGCAGACAATCCGCTTTGCGTAGTAAATTAAGCATCGCGCTATCTTGTCGGCTAAACGGGGTCGCAAGGAGCTGGCCTTTGCCATTTGTTGTCAGTTCTGCACGCAAATAATCTTGGCGTTTATCATTCTCGCTGAGATCATTTGCCAAGATCACACGTTCTACTCTTTCAGAGTGGGGGTCTTGACCGGTCATTTTCCAAAGGGCAGGGCGGGCAAAGATATAAGCGCATACCAAGGTTGAGACAGGGTTCCCAGGGAGGCCGATCATTGGTGTATTACCCAATTTTCCAAATATTAGGGGCTTTCCTGGACGCATGGCAATACGCCAAAAATCTATCTCCAAACCCTGTTCGCCAAGGACAGAGCGGACAAGATCATGATCACCGACAGAGGCACCGCCTGTGGTAAGGAGGAGGTCTGCGCCTTCGGCCCCTTTGGCCATTGCTGAGAGGGCTTCGCTATCATCTGGAGCAATTCCCAGGGAAATAGGTTCTCCTCCGCACTCGCGTACAAAAGACATCAAGGCTGTGGTATTGGAGCTGATAATCTGATTTGGCCCCGGTGTTTCTCCGGGAAGAACGATCTCGTTGCCAGTGGCCAGAATGGCAACCCGGGGTTTACGGTAAACTTCCAGCCAAGGGTGGTTCATGGCAGCAGCAAGTGCGAGATCTCTGGCCGTTAGAACTGTACCCTTTTCAAGGCCAACCTGGCCTTCTTTGAAATCAAGGCCAGCAGGACGGATATAGCGGCCGGATGGTTCGCTTTGTTTGACTGTTACCTGATCATCTTGTCGGTCGGTATTTTCTTGTATCACGATGCAATCCGCCCCAAGAGGAACGGGACCACCAGTGAAAATTCTTACAGCTTCGCCAGCTTTTAATGTTTGATCGAAACTTCCACCAGCAGGAGATTCTCCAAGAACCGTTAGCTGTACAGGTACTGATGCAATATCCGATGACCTAACAGCATATCCATCCATAGCGGATACATCTGTGGGTGGCTGGGTGAGACGAGCTTTTATGTCTTTGGCAAGAACGCGCCCCAGAGCATCGTGTAGGGAAACAGTCTCAGGAGACAGCTTAGTAAATCCTGCGAGTACGCGTTCGAGAGCTTCTTCAACTGATAACATCATTTTGCCTCATAAGTACCGGATTTTCCACCCGTTTTCTTGATAAGTCGGACGTCGGTGATTTGAATGCCCTTATCTACGGCTTTGCACATATCGTAAATGGTGAGGGAGGCAACAGAGACAGCTGTGAGTGCTTCCATTTCAACACCAGTTTGGCCCGTCAGTTTACACGTTCCGATAACATCGATTGCATTTTCATCGGGGTGTAATTCGAAGTCGACTTTGACGGAAGTCAGCATTAGCGGATGACAGAGCGGGATAAGGTCAGGTGTTTTTTTCGCACCCATGATACCAGCCAAGCGCGCGACAGATAGGACATCACCTTTTTTGAAACCGCCTTCTTGGATCAACTTCATGGTTTCAGGTTGAACAAGAACACGTCCCTTGGCTGTTGCAGTCCGTGTTGTCTCTTTTTTGTCAGAGACGTCCACCATGACAGCTTTGCCTTCTTTATCGAAATGCGTGAACGTGCTGCCAGACATCTGCTTAACTCTTTCGTTTGGTGCTATTGGTTGTGCTTATTGTGCTAACAGTGTTTTTGTTGCGGCTGTGACATCATCCTGGCGCATGAGAGATTCGCCAATGAGGAAGGTTGTCGCACCTGTTGCTTTCATACGCTTCAGGTCATCAGGAGTGTAAAGACCGCTTTCCGCAATAAGAAGCTTTTCAGGGGGAACCATCTGAGAGAGATCTTCAGTCGTCGCAATATCGACCTTGAGCGTTTTTAGGTTTCGATTATTGATCCCTAGAAGGGGGGACTTAAGATGCTGAAGCGCACGTTCGAGTTCTTCTGCATTATGAACTTCAACCAGAACATCCATACCATGCTCAAAGGCGAGGGCTTCCAAGTCGCGTGCTTGCTCATTTGTAAGCGCCGCCATAATCAGCAAAATACAATCGGCACCGAGAGCACGGGATTCGACAATTTGATAGGGCTCTAACATAAAGTCTTTGCGAAGGGCTGGGAGGTCAACAGCAGCTCTTGCTTCGAGAAGATATTTATCTGCACCTTGGAAGTAAGGCTCGTCTGTCAAAACCGATAAGCAGGTGGCACCACCAGCTTTATAAGCTTTAGCCAGAGAGGCTGGGTCGAAGTCCGCCCGGATCAAACCTTTGCTTGGAGATGCTTTTTTTATCTCACTAATCAAGCCATAGAGACCTTGGTCGTATTTGGCTTTCAGGGCACGATAAAAACCACGTGGCGCAGCTTGTTTACTTGCTTGTTCTTCAAGGTCGGCCAGAGATGTGTTTTCTTTACGTGCTTTTACAAAGGCTAGTTTGTCATCACAGATACGTTTTAGAACATCGCTCACGATGGTGAACCCTCATTTGTAAGTGACACAAGGCCATCAAGTTTTGCCAAGGCAGCACCGCTGTCGATCGCTTTAGCCGAGATCACGGCAGCTTCCTTAAGATCATCGGTTATACCTGCGACAATTAAGGCGCCAGCTGAATTCAAAACAACCGCGTCACGATAGGCATTTTTCTCACCACCTAGCATAGATCTCATCGCTTTGGCGTTAAATTCTGCATCTCCACCGATAATTTCTTCAATTGGGGATCGTTCCAACCCCGCCATTTCTGGAATTATCTCAAAGTTACGAACGCGTCCTTGATCTAGCTCAGATATAAAACTTAACCCTGAAATTGAGAGTTCATCCAAGCCTTCAGCGCCATGAACCACCCAGGCTTTTTCATGTCCAAGAGCCTTGAGGACGTTTGCCACAGGCTCAACCAGATCACGACTATACACACCCGTTATTTGGCGCGTTACCTTGCCGGGGTTCGATAGGGGGCCTAAGACGTTGAATATGGTTCGCGTTCCGAGTTCTGCGCGGGTTGGGCCGACATGCCTCATGGCGGAGTGATAAAGGGGAGCTGCGAGAAAACATGTGCCGTTCTCTGCAAGAGCGTGCTCAACCGCTTCTACATTTGCTTCCAGGCCAATACCGAGAGCGCCGAGGACATCGGATGCACCGCTTTTAGATGAAGCCGCACGGTTACCGTGCTTGGCAACGCTCACACCTGCTGCTGCGACAACAAATGCCGTAGCCGTTGAGACGTTGAGAGTTCCTTTAGCATCACCGCCAGTACCACAAACGTCGATAGCGCCTTTGGGGGCTTTGATCGTTCGCATCTTGCTGCGCATAGAACGTGCAGCACCTGTGATTTCTTCGACGGTTTCCCCGCGAACACGCAGGCACATAAGAAAACCCGCAACTTGTGAAGGGGTCGCTTCGCCTGTCATCAGAAGGTCAAAAGCTTGTTCAGCCTGTTCAGCTGATAAGCTATTCCCATCGGCCGTATAGGCGATGAAAGATTTAATGTCGTTTAATTCCGCAGACTTGGAACTAGACCCAGAACTGGAACCTGACATGGAAAAGTCTCCCTTATTTCAAACCCTGTTTCATTAAAGCTCTTGTTGATCTTATACCCAGGGAGAAAATTATTACTTTGAGTAATTTATACCGTGAGAAAGTTATACCGCGAGAAAATTCTTTAAGAGATCGTGTCCCTTTTCAGACGCGATGCTCTCGGGGTGAAACTGTACACCGTGAACTGCAAGTTCTTTGTGTTGTAACCCCATGATCACCCCATCATCTGTCCACGCCGTAACCTCAAGGCAGTCAGGCATACTATCAGGCTCGATAGTAAGTGAATGGTAACGTGTAACTGTCAAAGGATCTGGCAGGTCTTTAAAGACACTTTTGCCTTTGTGTCTTATTGCACTGGTTTTGCCGTGCATTGGTGTAGGTGCCCTGACAACCTTGGCCCCAAATGCCTGCCCAATAGATTGATGGCCGAGGCAAACACCGAGTATAGGTATTTTCCCGGCAACCCTTTCTACGAGTTCCAAACAGATACCTGCTGAAGAAGGGTCACAAGGCCCAGGAGAAATAACAATTCTCTCTGGTTTCATGTCCAGGATTTCATCGACAGATATTTGGTCGTTGCGTTCGACGGATATCGTCGCGCCGAGTTCCCCTAAATAATGATAGAGGTTGTAGGTAAAACTATCGTAGTTGTCGATCAGTAGTAACATATCGGCACGCGGGCTTTCACTTATTGAGAAATGTAGAAAATTTAGGAAGTTATAGCAGTAAGGTAAAGGTGAAGAAATAAAGAAAGGTGAGATTTTCTAATGATTTTGTATTCTCTTCATATTTTTTGCTTTAGTGACTTGACCTTCCAGTTACTGTAAACTCCATATATGGCTCATCTTGGAATTTTTGAGAGTAAGCCAGCAGATGTCAAAATCTATTGAATTGAGCATTGACGGTATGAGTTGTGCGGGTTGTGTGCGTTCTGTCGGTAAGGCGTTAGAGTCTGTTGACGGTGTTATTGAAGCCCAGCCTGACCTTATGAATAATTCTGCAATGGTGATATCAGACGGCACTGTTGAAAAGGAGCGCCTTTTGAAAGCTCTTTCTGAAAAAGGTTATAAAGCTAAAATCGTTAATCCTGTGTCCCCTCAAGAAGAGAGAACAGTTGAGCTCGGCATCAAAGGGATGACTTGCGCGGCGTGTGTTCGTTCGATCGAAAAAGCGATTATGCAAGTGCCGGGAGTTGGGTCGAGTTCCGTTGATTTAATGAATGGTGCCGCAAGAGTTTCTCTTTCCAAGGAAAGTGATGATATCCATTCAATAGAGCGCCAGCTTATTGCTAAAATATCAGAATCTGGTTATGAGGCCGTTGTTCAGAAAAATGATATTTTATCGTTTTCTGGGCTGAATGAGCAAGAGAGCCAAACCAGAACTTATGGGATTTTCATTCTTTCAATGATCCTAACTGTTCCTTTGGTTGGCCAAATGATTTTGATGCCATTTGGTATAGAATTAACAATCCCTCCATTATTTCAATTTTTGCTTGCCCTTCCTGTTCAGGTCCTTGCAGGAGCCCGATTTTATAAGGGGTTTTGGAATGCTTTTCGCCATGGTCAAAGCAACATGGATACGCTGGTGGCAGTTGGAACCTCTGCAGCCTTTGGGTTGTCTGTAGCTGTTATGCTTGGCGACACTTCTGAGTGGTTATCTTGGTCGTCCCATATAGCACACAGTCTTTACTTCGAAGCATCTGCGGCGGTTATTACGCTTGTGCTTTTGGGTAAAATTCTTGAAGAAAGGGCTAAAGGGAAAACCAACGAAGCTTTACTAGCTTTGATGAAACTACAACCTTCAACGGCCATTGTTGAACGAAATGGAAAACAACAAGAGATCCCGGCGAGTAAAGTACAAGAGGGCGATATTATTATTGTTCGCCCAGGGGATTTAATTTCCGTCGATGGCATTATTATTTCAGGTCACAGCCAAATTGATGAAGCTATGGTTACAGGCGAATCAATGCCTGTGTCCAAAAATGCTGGAGATCCCTTAATTGGTGGTACAATCAATGGTGAGGGGCTTCTTCGCGTTCAGCCAACAACACTTGGGAAAGATTCCAAGCTTTCACAAATTATAGAACAAGTTAAGTCTGCCAGAACAAGTAAACCAAAAATTCAAAAGCTTGTTGATCAGGTGAGTGCTATTTTTGTTCCTTCTGTGCTCGTTATCGCAATAGGAACTTTTATATATTGGTGGTTTTTAGGAGGGGCGCCTTTAGAGTTTGCCATAATCAATGCTGTAACTGTTCTTGTTATTGCTTGCCCATGTGCACTTGGACTAGCAACGCCTACAGCGATCATGGTCGGGAGCGGACAAGCCGCCCGGATGGGTATTTTGATAAAGAACGCCGATGCTATAGACGGATTAGCGAGCGCAACGACCGTTGTATTTGATAAAACGGGTACTCTGACTTCTGGTCATCCCCAGGTGGTAGATAGTCTTTTGTCGGATAAATTTCCTGCCAAGAAAATTTTGACGCTGGCTTCTGGCTTATCCATGGATAGTTCTCATCCCCTTTCGAAGGCGATATTAAATTACGCAGAACATGAAGGCGTATCTCCTGCTGAAATCAAAAATTCTCAGGCCATACCTGGTCTTGGCGTAAAGGGTGGCGTCGATCAAAATGAACTCTTTATGGGCAGTATCAAGCTGATGAAGAGGGAAGGCGTTGATACAAACGATTTTGATGATTTTTCCGAGAAATCGGGGCAAGAGGGCTCAACCCTTGTCTGGCTAGCAGAAAAAAATGGAGATGTAATCGTTGTTTTGGGCGTGTTTGCCTTAAAAGATCAAATCAGAGAACAGTCCTACAAGGCAATTTCTGCTCTTAAGGCAGAAGGCTTAAAAGTCATGATGCTCAGCGGAGACCAGAAGCCCGCAGCAGATATGGTTGCCAAGGAATTGGGTATTGATCATGTCCAAGCAAATCTACTACCTGCTGACAAGCTATCTTGCCTTAAAGCCTTACATGATAAGGGAGAACGCGTGGTTATGGTTGGTGATGGCATCAATGATGCGCCTGCCCTGGCGGGGGCTGATGTTGGTTTGGCCATGGGCGATGGCACTGATGTTGCTATCGGCTCTGCAGATGCCTCCTTAACCCAAAGCGATCCTTATCTGGTACACAAAACAATACGAACTGGACGTATCATTCGACAAAAAATTGCGCAAAATTTGCTCGGCGCTTTTGTGTATAACGTTATCGGCATTCCCCTCGCGGCATCTGGTATGCTTAACCCTGTGTTAGCCGGAATTGCGATGGCTTTAAGCTCTGTTACCGTAATGACAAGTTCCCTCTCACTCTATTCTTCACTGAAACGGATCGACTAAAATCATGAAAATCGGTCAAGTTGCGACTAAATCAGGTTTACCTGCAAAGACAATTAGGTATTACGAATCAATAGGTTTGATAGACCCGGCCGGTAGGACTTCTGCGGGATACAGGGCGTATGAAGAAAAAGATATTCAAACCCTTCGTTTTATTCAACGGGCCAGAAGTCTCGGGTTTTCCATAAGTGAGGTCTCTGCGTTGTTAACGCTTTGGAATGACCGCAACAGAGCGAGTGCTCAGGTAAAAGAGCTCGCGAGACGACACGTTGAAGAGATGGATCGTAAAATTACCGAACTACAGTCCATGAAAGATACCTTGAGCGAGCTTATCGACAAATGCCAGGGGGATCATCGGCCAGATTGCCCGATACTGAATGATTTTGCTCGGTTAAATAATAAGGCCAAAAAATAGAATTTCTTTTTCGGTAAATTTCCTAAGTAGGTAGAGTTTTTTCTATCAACTGGAGAATTGCTGATATACATATGAACCCTCATCGTAGAGCGGATTCATGTCAAAAAAACGCAAATCAGAGCCCAAAAAATCGGGTAAGTCGAAATCCTCTCATCACAAGAGACGGTTTCAGGCTGGAAACTTGTTTATAGTTCTCGGATTTGTGTTTTTTCTGGCCATAACAATATCCTCATTGTTGGTTTTCCAACGCAGTGATAAGGGGGACGACGATCCCCATAAGCTCGTAGAACAAACTCTAGAACAAACTGAAGAACAAGCTAAAATTAAGGCACTTGAAGCGGCACCTGCTAATAAGCCTCACCCCATTAATCTTGGGAATATCTCTGTTGATGACACAGTTATTGACGATGGCGCTTCTTCTGAAATCGTCAAACTTCCACCAAGTGTAACGATTTCGATACCAGAGAAAACAATCAAAATACCCCCTCGAACAGTAACAGAGGATGTAGTTGAAAAGGGTGAGGGGTATATTGAGCCTCAAAATGACCTTACACAGGAGAGTGAAGGTGAGGTCGCATCTCTTCCTCCTGTTAATAATAACTCTCTAGCAAAGCAGTCCTGGAAGCGACCTGAGCGCCCAATGATTGCTATTGTGCTTGATGATGTCGGTGTTAATCGGAAAGGCGCAGAGCTCGCCATTGAACTTCCTGGCGTGGTTACCCTTTCTTTCATGACGTATGCCCCTGATGTTCAAGTCATGACTAAAGCCGCACGGGAAAAAGGGCATGAACTTATGTTACATGTGCCTATGGAGCCTTTAGGACGAGCAGATCCTGGACCGCAGGCTCTCCTCACGGGCCTTTCTGATCAAGAGATACTGTCTCGATTTGAATGGGGGATGGCCCAGTTTGATGGCTATATCGGGATCAACAATCACATGGGCAGTAAGTTTACAGGTTGGGATCGTGGCATGAAGGTTGTTATGCAGCGCATTGAGAAAACCGACCATTTCTTTATGGACTCTCGAACATCGCCAAATAGTGTTGCTGCGGAAACGGCTGCTTCGCTAGGTGTTCCTGTGCTGAGGAGGGATACATTTCTTGATAACGATTATCAAGATCCGGACAAAATTGAAGCCCAGCTAAAATTAACGGAAAGAATTGCTCTGAAAAATGGCCATGCCATTGCTATTGGTCACCCACACAAAACAACGATAAGAGTCTTGCATCAATGGATCAAATCTGCAGAAAACCGTGGTTTCAACGTTGTTTCCATCTCTGAGATTCTGGCGTTAAAAAAGCTGGCAGAGTAAGTTCTCTAACCAGCTTTTCTAAATATTCTATATTTACTTTAGATGTTACTTTTTTGAGCCGCAAAGCGAACGGCTTCTTCCGCTGCTCTAATAAGAGCACGTGCTTTGTTGTGGCATTCTTGATACTCAGATTCAGGGATTGAATCAGCGACAACGCCCGCACCCGCTTGAATGTACATGGTCTGATCTTTGATGATCGCTGTACGTAAGGCGATACATGTATCCATGCCGCCACCAGCACCAAAGTATCCAACTGCACCGCCATAGATGCCACGCCGTTCTGGTTCAAGTTCGTCAATGATTTCCATCGCGCGAACTTTTGGGGCTCCAGAAACAGTCCCAGCTGGAAAACCTGCTGCAAGGGCGTCGATCATATCTGCACGTTTGGTATCAAGCGTCCCTTCGACGTTGGATACGATGTGCATGACATGACTGTATAATTCGATGATCATGCGCTCTGTTACTTGAATAGACCCGACCTCAGCTACGCGGCCAACGTCGTTTCTACCCAAATCCAGTAACATCAGGTGCTCAGCGAGTTCTTTAGGATCAGACAGCAAGTCAGCAGCAAGTTCTTTATCTTCAGCTGCATTGGCACCGCGTTTTCTCGTTCCGGCAATTGGACGAATGGTCACCTTGCCATCTCTAACGCGGACCAAAATTTCTGGACTGGAACCAACCACTGAAAAATCACCAAAGTTTAAATAAAATAAAAACGGTGATGGATTCAACCTCCTCAGGGCGCGATAGAGAGCAAAGGGGGGAAGGGTAAAGGGAACGGAGAACCTTTGCGAAAGAACGACCTGAAATATATCGCCAGCCAAAATATACTCTTTGGCCTGCTCAATCATTTTATGGAATTCTTCACGCGAAAGATTAGACGCTGTTTCTGGGAGAACGAGATCGCCCTCGAAAGATTCAGGTTTATGCTCCAGAGGTACATTAAAATCAGCGGTAACAGCTGCTAGTCTGTCATGGGATTTTTCAAAAGCTTCTCTTGCAGATATACCGTCTTCAGGCCAAACAGCTGTCGTTACCAGAATTTGATCTTCTACCCGGTCAAAAATGGCTGTGACCGTTGGGCGAAGATACATGCCTTCTGGGAGTCCTAAAGGATCAGGGTTTTCTGTGGGGAGATGTTCCATCTGTCTGACGGTTTCATATCCCATATAACCAACAATACCTGCTGCCATTGGCGGTAGGTCTTCTGGAAGATCGAACCTACATTCAGCAACCAGCTTACGCAGGCTTTCCAAGGCAGTGTCTTGTTCGGCTACGAAAGCATTAGGCTTTGTTTTATAATGCCTGTTGATTTCAGCCTTCGCCCCATTGCAACGCCATACCAAGTCAGGATCAAACCCGATAAAAGAATAGCGGCCAATGGTGTTCCCACCCTCGACAGATTCAAAGAGAAAGCTGTTTGCTCTTTGTTCCGCCAGTTTGAGAAAGGCAGAAACAGGCGTTTCCAAATCAGCAATGAGTGTTGTCCAAACCACTTGTGGCTTGTTGTTATTATATATTGCTGAGAAAGCTTCGTATGTAATGGGTTCTGTCATTAGTACGGAGACGTGCCATAAGGGTTGATGACTTGATCGATAGAGCTCTGGTTTATCTCTACACCGAAATCCTGTCTAAGGGCCGCAAGATACTGAGAATAAACGTCATTCTTATATGAGCCTTCGACGGTTGTTTTTACACTATCGACAGCTTCAGCTTGGCTGCTTAAATCGGCCTGTACAATCCCGCTGACCGTCGCGATGAGATAACCATTGTCAGCCTGTCCGGTAAGAGTGTCACCTTTTTTCGCTTTGTAGATGTCTCTTACGAGCGCAGGAGCAAGTGCTTCGCCAACGTTTGATGAAAAGCGGTTGATCTCTATACCAAATTTGATCAACTCAGCCGCTTCATCGGTTACGGCTTGAAGCGCAGTACCGTTACGAGATTCATCAGCCAATTTTTCTGCGATCTTCTTTGTCTCATCGTTTTTACGGTTTACAAGCCATGCCTGCGTCAATTCAGATTTGATTTCCTGAAGTGCGCGTGGTGCCGCTGGAGTTATTGAATTAACTTTAAGGATAAAATATCCACCGTCATCAAGCTCGGTAAGGAGGCTGTCGGCATCTGTTCCGGTCTGCCCGAGAACTTCTTGAAACTTGTTGTTTTCAGAAAGACCCATAAGAGGCAACCCATCGCGATCACGGCCATCTGAATCGATTTCATTATAAGAGGACATAATCAAACCAAGTTTAGTTGCGGCTTCGATGAGGTCCGCACCTGAAGCAATTTCGTCATCTAATTGGTTTGCGAGAGAGATAAGTTCATCAGTGGCAACACGCAGCGCAGCATCTTTTGTTACTTGTTCGCGTACTTCCTCAAAAACGGCTTCTCTTGCAGGTGAAATTTCCTCTACAGAGATAATGTGCCATCCAAGAGGGGATTGAATAGGTGCGGTAATGCCTGCGGTCTCGAGCGCGAACACTTCTGGTCCAAGCTCCGGCAATAGATCAGATTGCTCCATAACACCGAGATCGATGCTTTCGGACCCGGTTAACTCTTTGGCAACAGCATTAAATTCTGCGCCGCCGAGGAGCTTGTCATGAGCTTCTTTGCCCTGCGCTTCATCGCTGAGAAGCATTTGAACCAAACTGCGACGATCAGGAAGAGACAGGCTATCTTTTTGTGCGAGGAATTCTTCTTCGATTTGCTCCTCAGAAAGCGTAACGGTTTTTGCGACTTCTTTTGGGTCGAGATGAAGATAACTTACGGATTTGAATTCAGGCGCCAGATAATTTTGTTTCTCTGTTTCGTAATAAGAAGAAAGCTCCGTATCGGTGGCCGGGGCCATGTTGTCAAATCGTGAATATGGAATTTCGATGTAATCAACCAAACGTTTTTCGCTGGTATAGGTATAAAGCTGTTCAGCTAATTTAGTCGGAACAGGAATGGCATTGGTTATGGCATTGTTGATTTGTTGGCGTTCAATATCTTTGGATAGATCGCGAAGGAAAGTGGCTTCAGACATGCCTGCCTGATAAAGCGTATTTTGAAAACGGTTAGCATCAAAATCTCCAAGTTCGTTTTTGAAAGCATCAATTTTCAAAATTTCTTCTCTCAATTGCGCTTCAGAAACTGTTAGCCCCATTTCTTGAGATTGAAGGGTAAACAAGGCCTGGCTTACAAGCTGAGCAACTACTCTGTTTGTGAGGCCGAGCTGTTGGGCTTCTTGGAAATCAATAGCACGGCCCAATTGTTGAGCGATACTATTGGTTTCGCGAGTAAGGCCGTTGGAAAATTCAGTCTGAGTGACTTCGATGTCTCCAACTTTGGCTACGACCTGATTTGACCCTAAATTCAAGAAGATGTCTTGGATCCCCCAAGCAGCAAAGCTTAATATTAAGAGGGAGAAAAGTGCTATAACAACAATACGCTTGAAAAGGCCTGGTTTTTTATGAGCCATAACTTACCCGTGAAATTCTACAGAATGATTGAATAATATATAATCGTGCGGGCATATTAAGGACGGAGCTATCTTGGGGCAACAGCGTTTTTGAAGTTTATACACTCGGTGCCATAGTTGTGATCTCTTACGATCGAAACTGAGCGCAAAAATCCTTCTTATATATAGGACCTTTATATCAGGCCTTCATAACGGTCCTTGATAACAGGAGAATTACCTCTTCGGTCTTGGTTTGTTCGAATAGAGACTGTATAGATATGCCGATATTTCACAGGGAGAATCGATTATGGTGCGTAAACTCATTGCGGGTAACTGGAAAATGAATGGGTCCGTTTCCTTTGCCTCTGAGCTGGTAAGTGGGCTGTTATCAAGAATTGAACAACAAGATGTTCCAACCGACTTTGTCGTTTGCCCTCCAGCAGCCCTACTTGGTTCCGTCCTTGCTCAAACTAAAAATACGAAACTTTCTGTTGGTGGTCAGGATTGCCACGCGAATGTATCGGGTGCTCACACCGGAGATACTTCTGCGGAACTTTTGAAAGACATTGGGTGCGGCTATGTTTTGACCGGTCATTCTGAAAGAAGAACTGACCACGGTGAAAGTAATGCTGACGTAAAGGCAAAAAGTGCTGCGGCCTTGAAAGCGGGACTTATTCCCATCATCTGTATTGGTGAAACTGAAGGCGAGCGTGTCTCAGGGAATACTCTGAAGGTTATTGAAGAGCAGGTTGGCCAGTCTCTTCCTGATGATGCTGATCCTAGCCGCATTGTGTTGGCCTATGAACCGGTTTGGGCTATTGGCACAGGCAAAACGGCAACTCCTGATGATGTGGCAGAAGTCCATAATTTCATCAGAGGATTACTTGTCTCTCGATTTGGAAATGATTCTGCTCAAAAAATAAACATCCTTTACGGGGGATCTGTTAAGCCCTCTAACGCCGCGGAATTGCTGGCAGTTTCAAACGTTGATGGCGCACTTGTTGGCGGTGCAAGTTTAAAAGTTGAAGATTTTTGGGCAATTGGTGTCAGATGAGTCTAGCCATATCGGTTGGAAAAGGCTAAATAGCCTGTAAAGATCTATATAGGCGCACAATAGTTTTATATTACGGTTGAGATATAAGGCGTTATGGGTGTGTTAAATTGGGGTGAGAATCCCGGAAAGTTTTGAGAGACTACTAACGATGAACGAAGTATTATTGGTCATTCATTTGTTGATTACGCTATCGCTTATCAGCGTCGTCCTCGTTCAGAAGAGCGAAGGTGGTGGTCTTGGTATGGGCGGAAGTGGTGGCGGTGGCGGCTCTGGCGGTTTTGGTGGATTCCTTACAGGACAAGGTACCGCTAATTTGTTAACGCGTACCACTGCTATTCTTGCTGCGGCATTTATTGCTTCAAGCCTTTTGTTGACCGTACTTGCCGATACAGGTAGCACGCGATCTATTGCTGATGATATCATCGCACCAGTGGCTCCAACCGAGAGTGAGCAGCCAGTTGCTCCGCCGGTTTCAGAATAAGTTTCGGATTATTTCCGATACGTACTATCATTGACCGGGACCATTAGGGTCCCGGTTTTGTTGAAACTGATTTAAGTGACAACGAGTTTCATGACGCGCTTTATATTTATTACCGGTGGTGTAACCTCTTCCCTTGGAAAGGGTTTAACCTCTGCGGCTGTTGGTGCGCTGCTTCAGGCGCGCGGCTACAAGGTCCGCCTTCGCAAACTTGATCCATATCTCAACGTTGATCCTGGAACTATGAGCCCTTACCAACATGGTGAAGTGTTCGTAACGGATGACGGTGCTGAAACCGATCTAGATCTTGGTCACTACGAACGTTATACAGGTGTTTCTGCCCGTAAAAGTGACAACGTCACAACGGGTAAGATCTATTCTGAAGTTCTGGCGAAAGAACGTCGTGGTGATTACCTGGGGGCGACTATCCAGGTTATCCCTCACATCACCAATGCGATTAAAGAATTCGTGATGTCTGATCTTGGTGACGAAGATTTTATTCTTTGTGAAATCGGCGGAACTGTTGGTGATATCGAAGGACTTCCATTCCTTGAAGCAATTCGTCAACTTGGAAATGAGCTCGGTCGTGACCGGAGCCTTTTCATCCACCTAACATTGATACCTTATCTAAGAGCTGCTGGTGAGTTGAAAACCAAACCGACCCAGCACTCTGTAAAAGAACTTCAATCGCTTGGTATTCAGCCTGACATGCTTCTTTGTCGTTGTGAGCAGGAAATACCAGAAGGCGCCCTTCGTAAAATTGCTCAGTTCTGTAATGTCCGTCAAGAAGCTGTCATACCAGCCCTTGATGTTGATACGATCTATGCTGTGCCACGTGCTTATCATGAGCGTGGACTGGATGTAGAAGTATGTCGTCACTTTGGGCTGGATCTAAGCACCAAGCTAGATCTGGATCGATGGGATAAAGTTACCGATACAATTCGTGAGCCGGATGGCGAAGTCACAATTGGTGTTGTTGGTAAGTACACTTCCCTGTTGGACGCATACAAATCTTTGGCAGAAGCACTGGTCCACGGTGGTATCGCCAATAACGTTAAAGTGAATATTAACTGGCTGGATTCAGAAATCTTTGAGGGTGAGGGAGCAGTAGAAGCTCTTGGGAATGTTCATGGCATTCTTGTCCCTGGTGGGTTTGGTGAACGTGGTTCCGAAGGTAAAATTGCAGCTGCGGGTTTTGCACGTAAAACAAATGTTCCATATTTTGGTATTTGTTTTGGTATGCAGATGGCGGTGTTGGATGCGGCAAGAAACCTTGCTGGGTTACCAGATGCCAGTTCTTCTGAGTTCGGGCCTTGTGATGAGCCTCTTGTGGGTATCATGACCGAATGGTCGCGTGGCAATGAGCGTGAACAGCGTACCGACGGCAGTGATCTTGGCGGGACAATGCGTTTGGGATCTTATCCTTGCGCGCTGAGCGAAGGATCTCGTGTTCGCGAAGCCTATGGCACTGATTTGATTGAAGAGCGTCACCGTCATAGATACGAAGTAAACATCAATTATCGCGAAAAACTGGAAGCTGCAGGTATGAAGTTCTCTGGTTTGTCACCGGATGGTGGGCTTCCTGAGATTGTTGAGCTTGAAGAGCATCCTTGGTTTATTGGAGTTCAATTCCATCCAGAATTGAAATCTCGCCCATTTGAACCTCATCCGCTCTTCACTTCATTTATAAAAGCTGCGATTGAACAGTCCCGCCTCGTATAAGTGGGTGATGTAATATTAGGGTAGAATAGAAAGATATAATCTATGACAGTGCATGCAGGGCTTCAATCACGCCACGTTCGTGTTGGTAATGTCACTTTTGGAAATGATCTGCCGTTTGTATTGATTGCAGGCCCATGCCAAATGGAAAGCCGTTCCCACGCATTGGAAATGGCAGAGACCTTAACAAAGGCCTGCGAAAAACTTTCTATTCCCCTGATTTACAAAAGTTCTTTCGATAAAGCGAACCGTACCAGTCTGGATTCATCACGTGGTATCGGCATGGATGAAGCTTTATCTGTCTTTGAAGAAATCAAATCAAAGTTTGGCTGCCCGGTAATTACGGATGTGCATTCTGCGCAACAATGCGAACCAGTTGCTCAGGTTGTTGATGTTTTGCAAATTCCTGCATTTCTTTGTCGCCAAACAGATCTTTTGGTTGCAGCAGCAAACACGGGCCGAGCGATTAATGTCAAAAAAGGGCAATTTTTGGCCCCTTGGGATATGGCAAACGTTTCACAAAAAATCATCGACTCTGGTAATGATAAGGTAATGGTTTGTGAGCGCGGAGCATCTTTCGGCTACAACACACTTGTATCTGATATGCGTTCTCTCCCGATTATGGCTCTTCAAACGGGTTGTCCTGTCGTGTTTGACGCCACACATTCTGTAGCTCAGCCAGGTGGACAAGGTGCCACTTCAGGCGGGCAACGAGAATTTATTTCAGTATTGGCACGTGCAGCAGTTTCAGTTGGTGTTGCAGGTCTCTTTATGGAAACACACCAGGATCCTGATAATGCGCCTTGCGATGGGCCAAACATGATCCGGGTACAAGAGCTTCCAGAGCTACTTTCGGTTCTGGTTGAATTTGATAAACTGGCAAAAGCACATCCTGTGTCTATTGCTTAATGATTATTATCGAGGCCCGCACCCTCTCTGCGCCTCAACTTTCTTAACGGAGATAGAATAAAATGACGGCGATCATCGACATTAAAGGTCGTGAGATCCTCGATTCTCGTGGAAATCCCACCGTAGAAGTTGACGTTCTTTTAGAAAGTGGTGCCTTTGGGCGCGCTGCAGTTCCTTCTGGTGCCTCTACCGGTATCTACGAAGCCGTAGAGTTGCGCGATGAAGACAAGGGTCGCTACTTGGGTAAAGGCGTTCTAAACGCTGTTAAGGCTGTAAATGATGAGCTTTTCGAAGCTCTGATTGGGCTTGATGGCGAAGATCAGCTTTTGATTGATCAGGTCATGATTGATCTCGACGGTACTGAAAATAAATCCCGTCTTGGTGCCAACGCAATTCTGGGTGTTAGCCTTGCTGTTGCTAAGGCCTCTGCAGAAGATGCTGGCCTGCCGCTCTACCGCTATGTTGGTGGTACGTTTGCACGTACGCTTCCTGTACCAATGATGAATATCATCAATGGTGGGGCACACGCAGATAACCCAATCGATATTCAGGAATTTATGGTTATGCCCGTTGGGGCGGCTTCTGGTTCCGATGCTATTCGTATGGGCGCAGAAATCTTCCATTCTCTGAAAAAATCTCTCAGCGATGCCGGCCATAACACCAATGTTGGTGACGAAGGCGGTTTTGCTCCTAGTTTAGCCTCTACAGACGAAGCTCTTCAGTTTATTACGAAGGCCGTTGATAACGCCGGGTATAATCTGGGCGATGACGTAATGTTAGCGCTTGATTGTGCGGCGTCTGAATATTTTAAAGATGGCAAGTATGAATTGGCTGGCGAAGGCAAATCGCTTGGTTCTGACGAGATGGTTCGCTATCTTGAGGATCTTGCAAATCGCTATCCAATTTTATCTATCGAAGACGGTATGAACGAAGATGATTGGGATGGCTGGAAATCTTTGACAGAAGCTATTGGCCATAAAGTTCAGTTGGTCGGAGACGATCTGTTCGTCACCAATCCAAAACGACTTATTCGTGGTATTGAAACCAATACAGCCAATTCAATTTTGGTCAAAGTAAACCAGATTGGTACGCTTTCTGAAACATTGGAAGCTGTCGATATGGCCCATAGAGCTGGGTACACATCTGTAATGTCGCATCGTTCTGGTGAGACTGAAGATAACACTATTGCTGATTTGGCTGTTGCTATGAACTGTGGTCAGATTAAAACGGGTTCACTATCTCGCTCTGATCGGGTTGCCAAATACAATCAGCTAATTCGGATTGAAGAAGAGCTTGGTTCTATGGCGCATTATGCAGGTCGTGGGGTTTTACGTTAACCTTATTCTACTTATTATCATTGTTATCAGGGGTGCAGCTTTTCGTTGCGCCCCTTTTTATTGCTTCAAGATATTAAAGTCCCTCTTAGAGAAGGCTTCCTTGATTTTCGGAACAAAAACAATTTCAGATACCGTTAGGAAGAGTTATTTCCTTTTATGATTGTTCCCGAAAATTTCAAATATTCACATGATATTATTTGCAATAATACACTGAAGAATAACTAAATATTGATTGTAGGTGCATGGTTATAAGCCGTGTTTAAAGATACTTATTGTTATGAACAATCAGTCTAAATTTATCAAAGAAGCGTAGTCAAAACATCAGTATAATAATTGTGACGTTGTAAATTGACGAATACTTTAAATCATTATGGGCAACCATAGGTAATTTTTCTCATTTAATGCAATTATTAATTGAATGTTAAGGTGTGAGAAGGATAATAATAGAGCAGTACGGTGCTCGTAAATTAACCATACAGCAGGCAGTTTTATGGTCCCATATGAGAATACTCCACCAATGACAACAGTCCTTATTGTCGAGGATAATGAGGAAGGCCAGTTTCTTTTTGAAGAGCCGCTGACACATGTTTCGCGCACTCTTAATAATTTGTTGGGTACAGATTGCTTTCGAATGGCAATCAATAAAATAAATATCCCAGATATTAATGGCGTGTTTGTAGCTCTCCATATCCCAATTATCCCAACAAAAATGACTTCTTTTTTATTCGAATGGGTTGTCCATTTTGTGCAGAAATATTTCAAAACCAAAGCTCTGGCTTTAGATGAAATTATATATCGGTTTAAGGGACATCAGATACCAAACATCAAACCTCATTATCTAGAGCAAAGAGGGGCGTAATGAACAAAGAAACTCCCATAGAGTTGATTGAACCAAGTTCTCAATCAATGGTCGCGGCCTTTTATACTGCGGTTGATGGTATCATTATTATTGATAGCAAAGGCACGATACAGAACTTTAATCCTGCATGTGAGACATTGTTTGGTTATGGAGCATCTGAGGTCGTTGGCCGGAATATCAAAATACTGATGCCAGAACACTACGCCCGGGAACACGATCAATATCTCAAAAACTACCAAGAAAGCGGTGATGCCAAGATTATTGGTATTGGCAGAGAAGTAACTGGCCGACGTAAGAATGGTAGCGAGTTCCCGATGGAACTGAGTGTGGGGGAAATTACTGATGTTGCAGCCAGTGGTCATTATGTTGGCATTATCAGGGATATTACGGAACGGAGAAGATCAGAAGAACAATACAAATCCCTTACCCAAAATTTAAAAAGTGTTATTGATACAGCCGTTGACGGTATCATTATTATTGATGACCAAGGTTTGATACAAGACTTCAATCCAGCGTGTGAAACACTGTTTGGCTATGCACCACAAGAAGTTATCGGACAGAACGTTAAGGTTTTGATGCCGGAACACTACGCCCGGGAACACGACCAGTACCTTAATAATTACCAGGAAACTGGTGATGCCAAGATTATTGGTATTGGCCGAGAAGTAACTGGCCGACGCAAGGATGGTAGCGAGTTCCCGATGGAACTGAGTGTGGGGGAAATCACGGATGCATCCGCCAGTGGTCATTATGTTGGCATTATCAGGGATATTACAGAACGAAAATTAGCCGAAGAACGCTACAAGGCCCTGACCCAAAGTTTAAAAAGTGTCATTGATACAGCCGTTGACGGTATCATTATCATTGATGATCGGGGAGTTATTCAGGACTTCAATCCTGCATGTGTAACATTGTTTGGCTATACACCTGATGAAGCTATTGGACAGAACGTCAAGGTATTAATGCCTGAGAACTACGCCCGAGAGCACGATCAGTATCTTAAAAATTATCAAGATACCGGTAAAGCCAAAATTATCGGTATCGGCCGGGAAGTGAGGGGGCGTCACAAGAATGGTAGTGAGTTCCCGATGGAGCTGAGTGTCGGTGCTATAGACGATGCAACTATCAGCGGTCACTACGTTGGTATCATCAGAGATGTAACAGAACGAAAAGTGGCAGAAGAACGTTTCAAGACCCAGACCCAACACCTCAAAAGCGTCATAGATACAGCGGTTGATGGCATCATTTTAATTAATAAAAGGGGTCTTATTACCGATTTTGATCCAGCGTGCGAGGCCTTGTTTGGTTATGAGGTAAAGAATGTAATAGGGCAAAACGTCAAGATGCTGATGCCTGACCATTACGCCCGAGAACACGATCAGTATCTTCAAAATTATCATGATACCGGCAAAGCCAAAATTATTGGTATCGGTCGGGAAGTAACAGGGCGCCGTAAGGATGGCAGTGAGTTTCCAATGGAGCTAAGTGTTGGTGAAATTACGGATGTAACTGTTAACGGTGACTATGTAGGCGTTATCAGAAATATCACCGCTAAAAAAGAAGCTGAAGCGGTTAAAGAGCGATTAATCAACGCGTTAACCCGAAGTAATCAAGAACTAGATGAATTTGCTTATATTGCCTCTCATGACCTGAAAGAGCCTCTGCGAGGGTTGTTCAACAATGCAATGTTCCTGGAGGAAGATTGCGGGGAAATGTTGGATGAAAGTGCCATTGCGAGACTGGCGCGAATGCGCAAGCTGGCTGAACGGATGGAAAATCTTATTGATAATCTGTTGTACTATTCTCGGCTTGGTCGTCAGGAATTGGCCATTATGTCAACAAATCTCAATCAGGTTATTGATGAAATCTCCTCGATGATAGAAGGACTGATAGAAGAGAAAAATGTTGTTATCTCCATCACTTCTCCACTTCCAAGTATTGTCTGTGATCGGCAGAAGGTGACAGAGGTTTTTCGTAATCTGATTACAAACGCTATTAAATATAATGATAAAAAAATTAAAGAAATTGAGATCGATTTCCACAGGACGTTTAACGGAAAAAATGATGTTATTTCAGTAAAAGATAATGGAATTGGTATCGATGATGAATTTCATCACGACATTTTTACAATTTTCAAAAGACTCAATGTCGAAGACGACAGTGTCAAAGGGTACGGTGTCGGCCTGACTTTTGTTAAGAAAATAATAGACAGGCACGGCGGAGAGATATGGCTCGAATCTGAAGTTGGTGCAGGTACGACTTTTTATTTTACTTTAAAATGAGGGATGTCATGCAGAACGACACAGACTTAAAAACGATCTTGTTGATAGATGATAATCGGGATGATTATGAAGCAACATTTCGAAGTTTTCGTAAATCATCTCTAGAGAACCCTTTGCACTGGTGTCAAAGCGGTCAGGATGCTTTGGATTATTTAAAAAAAGAAGGTGAACACGAAAATTGTTCAGATGATTTACCCTGTATAATTCTTCTGGATTTAAATATGCCAGGCTTAGATGGCAGAAAAGTCCTTCAATTATTGAAGAATGATAATGATCTAAAGAGGATTCCTGTCATCGTTTTGACCACATCCGCTGATGAAAGGGATGTGGACAATTGTTACGATCTTGGCGCAAGCACTTATATCCAAAAACCTGTTGGTTTTGATGGTCTCGTTAAGGCTGCGAACAGAATTAAAGAGTATTGGTTCGGTGTCGCATTCCTACCTAGAGAGAGATAATATGCAGCAAAATTTTAGTGTTTTGATTGTTGATGACTCCCCAGATGATCGAGAACTCTGTTCCAGGGCTCTTAAGAGAGTGGAAGGTATTACATTTAACATCACTGAATGTGAGGATGGAGAAGAAGCCCTAAGGCATTTGGAAAAAGGCAAATGTGAATGTGTGTTGCTTGACTATTCATTACCCGGAAGAAATGGATTTGAAATTTTAAAATCAATCCGGGCCAAATATCCATTTCTGCCCGTCATTATTTTGACAGGTCAAGGGGATGAAATGATTGCTGTCAAAATCATGAAAGAAGGGGCGCAGGATTACCTCACCAAATCAAGCATTAATAGCGATAGCATTGCTCATATTATTAAAATGGCGATAGAGAGCTGTATTTTACACCAGCGTATTGAATTACAGCGAGACACATTGGAAACCTTTACCCGTGTCCTAACTCACGACCTCAAGCAACCGTTACGCATGATCCGCTCTTTTATGCAGCTCATCGAGCAAAGCAATGAAATGAGTGAAAAAAACCAAGAGTTTTTCTCGCATGTGATAACAGCGACGACGAATATGGATCTCCTGATAGATATGGTCCATTACTATACTAAGCTTGATGCTCTTAATGAGGAGGGGAATCAAAGCACGGTTGACCTGAATACCATTCTTTCGTCTGCAAAAAGCAATCTAGCTCAGGTTATTACGGAAAAAAATGTCAGCATACATTCAGATGTTCTCCCGACTGTATATGCCAACGACATACAATTGGTGCAGCTTTTTCAAAATCTCATTTTAAATGCGACACAGCATAACAACTCTAAACATCTGGTGATAACAATTGGGTGTGAAATGGAGGGTGATGTCGCCACACTGTGTGTTAGCGACAATGGTCCCGGTATTGAAAAAAAGTATCTTAATCGTATATTCGAACCCTTTGCCCGCTTTGCAGTTGATGGGAAAGGGGCAGGACTTGGTTTAGCAATATGTCGTAAGATTGTGTCGTACCAGGGTGGGCGTATCTGGTGTGTATCTGAGGTTGGTAAAGGGTGTAATTTCAAGTTCACTCTTCCTTGTGCAAAAGCATACACAAGAGTTGATGCTCCCAAAGGCATTCAAATACAGCCGATGCTACCATTGGATGATAATAACGTGACGCTGGCTAATGTTCTGTTGGTTGAAGATGATGAGATGGATGTAAAACTGACAAAGATCATGCTCTTTGAGAGGGATAAAGTAAGGTTCAATCTTAAGAGAGCTCGCAACGGTCAGGAGGCTCTGGATATTTTAAAAAATTCACCAGAAGGCTACATTGATCTTGTCTTGCTAGACATCAACATGCCTTTAATGGATGGTTTTGAGTTTTTACAGGTTCTTCGTAATGACGATAAATTGAAAGCCACTCCAGTCATCATGTGTAGTACTTCTACTTATGAAAGAGATATCACAATGGCGCGTAGTTTAGGGGTTATTGATTATATCAATAAACCTGTGACGCTTGATAAAATGCGGCCAGGTATTTCCGGGTATCAAAAACTTGACCTAATTACCCGTGGTGAATCTATTGAATTGTGTAGGAACTGACTGGTTTAGATATAAAGTTGAGGAGAAAAGTGTGGAAGGGTTTTAGGTTTGCTCTTTTCTCTTAATTTTGTTCGTGAAGATCCTTGTTGAGCTGAAAATATTAAAGCTCAAATATCCCTTTGTTGTATAAAGACGCTTTGTTTATTCCCTGTTACTTATTTATCTGTTAACTTGCGGGGTGCATTTTTATATCAAATATGATTCGATTCCTATATGTCCTTGTTTAGAGAAATTCATAAACGTTCCAGACTGGTTATCCCTCAAGTGTTGGGGGCATCCATAGTCGCTTATTTTGCCTATCACACTATTGAAGGTGAGCGCGGTATCTGGGCGTGGATACATCTCAGGCAGGATCTATCTGAAAAACAAATTGAATTGCAAGTTACTCAACAAGAGAGATCAAGCCTAGAATCTCGTGTGGCCCTTTTGCGTCCTGATAATCTTGACCCGGATCTACTTGAAGAAAGGGCGCGAGAAGTTCTTAATTATGGTCGAGAAAATGAATACGTTATTCTTCAGAAAAGATAAGTTGTATAGTTAACTTGTTATTGTGCAATGCAGCAAAAATTTAACAATTTACCTATTTTAGGTTAACTTGCGAAATGTGCTTATAAATCAATGAGATAAAACTTGTTGTAATATTATTTCGTTTGCCTTACATTAACTGCGAGAAACACACCCCTTAGTGAATAACACTAGATCTTATGGGATACCTCGCATGGCGACAAAAAAAACGCCCACCAAACGGGCTCCGAAGAAACGCACAGCTTCTTCTGATGTTACAAATGAACAACTCCTTGAATTTTACCGTGAAATGCTCCTCATTCGCCGCTTTGAAGAAAAAGCAGGCCAGATGTATGGTATGGGGCTAATCGGCGGTTTCTGTCACCTCTATATTGGTCAAGAAGCCGTTGTGGTTGGAATGCAATCAGCTCTGGAAGAGCGCGATACTATTCTGACCTCATACCGTGATCACGGCCACATGTTGGCCTGTGGTATGGATCCTGACGGTGTTATGGCAGAGCTTACTGGGCGTAGCGGTGGCTATTCCAAAGGTAAGGGCGGATCCATGCACATGTTCAGTGAAGAAAAGGGCTTTTATGGTGGTCATGGTATCGTTGGTGCTCAGGTTCCAATCGGGACTGGTATCGCCTTTGCCCATAAGTACCTGGAAGAGAACGCTGTTAACGTTGCTTACCTTGGTGATGGTGCTTTGAACCAGGGGCAGGTTTACGAATCGTTTAACATGGCATCACTCTGGGAACTTCCAGTTGTCTATGTGATTGAAAATAACAGCTATGCTATGGGAACTTCCACGGCGCGTTCTTCTGCGAACTCTACCGAACTGTATCATCGTGGCGCTGCTTATGGCATTCCTGGTATGCAGGTAGATGGTATGGATGTCATCGCTGTTCGTGAAGCTGCCAAAATTGCTGTTGAACATGCTCGCAGTGGTAAAGGTCCATATATTATGGAGATGATGACCTATCGTTATCGTGGTCATTCCATGTCTGATCCTGCCAAGTACCGTTCAAAAGAAGAAGTTCAGAAGGTCCGTGAAGAGCGCGATCCTATCGAACGTCTTCGTGCTGTCATGCTCAAGAAGAAGGTCATCGATGAAGCTGGAATGAAACAGATCGATAAAGATGTTAAAGCGGTCGTTTCTAAATCAGCTGAATTCGCCCAGTCTAGCCCTGAGCCAGATCCTTCCGAACTTTACACCGATGTGTACGCAGACGCGTAAGCTGTCCGACATTCCGGAGAAGAAAATATGCCAATAGAAATTCTTATGCCTGCGCTTTCCCCGACCATGACTGAGGGGAAACTGGCGCAATGGTTAAAAAACGAAGGCGATAGCGTATCATCTGGTGATATTCTGGCCGAGATTGAAACCGATAAAGCGACAATGGAAGTTGAAGCCGTTGAAGAAGGTATTCTCGGTAAAATATTAATCGCAGGTGATACGGACAACGTTGCCGTAAATACCCCGATTGCGATCTTACTCGAAGAAGGTGAAACCGAAGCGGATCTTGCTAACGTTTCTTCTTCAGTTCCAAATTCTGTAGCTGTTACTGATACCGTCGCTGAAAGCTCTACACCAGCTCCGACCCCAGTAAGTGTTTCTGGTCCTGCAGTCGAATTTGTGGCGCCTGAAAGTGAATGGGATGGTCCTGTTGTTAAAACGACTGTTCGTGAAGCTTTGCGTGATGCGATGGCCGAAGAAATGCGGCGTAATAAAAAAGTGTTCCTGATGGGTGAAGAAGTCGCTCAGTATCAAGGTGCATATAAAATCAGCCAGGGTCTCTTGGATGAGTTCGGTGCAAAACGTGTTATTGATACCCCGATTACAGAGCACGGCTTTGCTGGCTTGGGTGTTGGTGCTGCTTTTTATGGTCTGAACCCGATTGTTGAGTTCATGACCTTTAACTTCGCAATGCAGGCCATTGATCACATCATCAATTCAGCTGCAAAAACCCGTTATATGTCTGGTGGTCAGGTTAGCAGTCCGATCGTGTTTCGCGGGCCAAATGGTGTTGCTTCTCGTGTGGGTGCTCAGCACTCTCAATGTTATGCCAGCTGGTATGCACACTGTCCGGGCCTAAAGGTTGTATCGCCTTATTCTGCTGCTGATGCCAAAGGACTCCTAAAATCAGCCATTCGTGATCCAAACCCTGTCATCTTCCTCGAAAATGAGTTGATGTACGGTACAAGCTTTGATGTGCCGGATACCGATGACTGGACTGTTCCAATCGGTAAGGCGAAAGTGGTTCGTCCGGGTACGGACGTGACCATCGTTACTTTCTCTCTTATGGTTGGTAAGGCGCTGGATGCTGCTGAAGAGCTTGCTAAAGAGGGTATATCTGCTGAGGTGATCGATCTTCGGACTATTCGTCCTCTCGATACTGAAACGATCTTGACCTCTGTACGTAAAACCAATCGTTTGGTGACCGTCGAAGAAGGCTGGGCGTTTTCTGGTATTGGTTCTGAAATATCGGCAATGGTTATGGAGCAAGCTTTTGATTATCTGGATGCGCCAGTTAAGCGTGTCGCGGGTGTCGACGTGCCACTTCCTTATGCCGCGAACCTTGAACAGTTAGCGTTGCCTCAGAGTTCTCATATCATCACTTCAGCTAAAGAAGTCTGCTACCGCTCATAAGCGGGGCAGGGGAGAAATAACGATGCCAATCAATATTCTTATGCCCGCCCTGTCTCCGACGATGACAGAAGGCACACTGGCCCGCTGGCTGGTGAAAGAGGGTGATACCGTAAATTCAGGTGATATCCTTGCCGAAATCGAAACCGATAAGGCAACGATGGAAGTCGAGACCATTGACGAAGGTACGATTGCAAAAATCCTTATTCCTGACGGCAGTGAGGGTGTGCAGGTAAATCAAGTAATCGCAATTATTCTTGAAGAAGATGAAGATGCGAGTGCTCTTGATGCTGCGGCTCCTGCTCCTGCTGCAAAGCCCGAGACTGTAAAGGAAGCACCGGTTGCCACAGCGGCACCCGTACCTCAGGTCGTACCAGCGCCTGCAGCGCCTGCAGCTCCTATCGCTGCATCTGGTGATCGTGTATTCGCAAGTCCCCTTGCGAGACGCATGGCTTCTCAAAAGGACTTGGATCTTTCAGCTGTTCAGGGCACAGGACCACACGGTCGTATCGTTAAGGCTGATATTCTGACTGCTCTTGAACAAGGAACTGGGAAGGCTGTTGCACAAGCTGCTTCTCCATCTGCCCCAGCACCTAAGGCTGCGGCGCCAACAAGTTCTGGGCCAAATGCACGCGAACTCGCTGATTTACTTGGTATGGAGTATGAGCTTGAGCCATTGAGTTCAATACGCCGTGTTATTGCCAACCGCCTGACAGAATCAAAGCAAACGGTACCTCACTTTTATCTCTCCGTTGATTGTGAGATGGATAAGTTACTCGCTTTCCGTAAGGAATTGAATGCAAGCGGAGACGTGAAAATCTCTGTAAATGATTTTGTCATTCGTGCCGCGGCTCTTGCTTTGAAAAAAGTTCCTGCTGCCAATGCTTCCTATAGCGAAGAGGGAATTCTGAGTTACAAAAATGCTGATATTTCCGTTGCTGTAGCTACGCCAACTGGTTTGATAACACCGATTATCAAGGCTGCTGAAGGTAAAGGTCTCGGCGTTATTTCTTCTGAAATGAAGGATCTTGCTGGTCGTGCCCGCGATGGCAAACTGAAGCCTGAAGAATATCAAGGTGGAACGTTCTCTATTTCCAATCTTGGTATGTTTGGCATCAAAGACTTCTCAGCAATTATTAACCCTCCACAAGGTTGTATCCTTGCTGTGGGTGCTGGTGAGCAGCGTCCTGTGGTCAAAGATGGTGCATTGGCTATAGCAACCGTTATGACCTGTACGCTTTCTGTCGATCATCGGGTTGTTGATGGTGCTGTTGGTGCTGAATTTATGGCAGCCTTCAAAACCTTGATCCAAGAACCTCTCTCCATGCTTCTCTAAGGGATGAAACTATGAGTGATACAAACTTTGACGTTATCATCCTTGGCGGTGGTCCCGGTGGCTATGTGACGGCTATTCGTTCGGCGCAACTCGGTCTGAAAACGGCTGTGGTTGAACGCGATCACCTTGGTGGAATATGCCTGAACTGGGGCTGTATCCCAACAAAGGCATTGCTGAGATCTGCGGAGATTTACCGCAACATGAAGCATGCCGAAGATTATGGTCTGTCCGCAAAGGGCATCGATTTTGATCTTCAGAAGATCGTTGAACGTTCCAAAGGCGTTTCCAAGCAGCTCAATGGCGGCGTTGGCCATCTTCTTAAGAAGAATAAGGTCACCGTTTTTGATGGCGCTGGTACAGTTACGGCACCAGGCAAGTTGTCTGTTGAGAGCAAAGATAAGAAAAAGACGGCGCTTACCGCGAAGAATATTATTATCGCGACAGGTGCCCGGGCACGTACCCTTCAGGGACTTGAGCCAGATGGAAAACTTGTCTGGACTTATCGCGAAGCCTTGCGGCCTGACACGATGCCAAAATCCATTTTGGTTGTAGGCTCTGGGGCTATTGGGATTGAGTTTGCTGATTTCTATAGCACCTTTGGGGCGGAAGTTACCGTTGTTGAAGTTTTCGATAAAATCTTGCCTGTTGAAGATGATGAGATCTCAAAGCTTGCTCAGAAACTCCTCGGTAAGCACGGGATGAAGTTTAAGACCGGAACCATGGTTACCAAGCTTGATAAGAAGAATAATCAAGTAACGGCAACATTGGAAAAGAACGGTAAAACCGAACAAATTACAGTCGATCGTGTTATATCCGCTGTTGGTGTTGTTGGTAACATTGAAAATATAGGCCTGGAAGCTGTCGGGATCAAAACAGATCGCGGTTGTATCGTAACCGATGAATTCTCTCGGACCAATGTTCCTGGTATCTTTGCGATCGGAGATGTTGCCGGACCTCCGATGTTGGCACATAAAGCCGAACACGAAGGCGTTGTCTGCATTGAAAAGATTGCTGGGCTATCAGCCCATCCCATCGATAAAAGCAAAATACCGGGCTGTACGTACTGTCACCCCCAAATTGCTTCTGTTGGCATGAATGAACAGACAGCAAAAAAAGAAGGTCGAGAAGTCAAAATTGGACGTTTCCCCTTTGCTGGTAATGGTAAGGCAATTGCCTTGGGCGAGGCTGAAGGTTTGATTAAAACCATTTTTGATGCGAAAACCGGTGAGCTTTTAGGTGCACATATGGTTGGTGCCGAGGTAACTGAGCTAATACAAGGCTTTGTTGTTGCCATGGGGCTTGAGACCACGGAAGAAGAGCTAATGCACACAGTCTTCCCGCATCCGACACTATCGGAAATGATGCATGAGTCTGTACTAGACGCTTATGATCGCGCTATTCATTTCTAGAGTAGGCTCAAGGTAAGGGCATTGTGTCGCATCTGAAAGCTTGAGATTTTGTTGTAATGCCATATGTATTACATCGTAACACCGGAAGGTAGTGCTACCTTCCGGTTTGTAACTTCGTGTAAACCCTGTTTGTTGTAAACTGAGTTCACGATAGGTCGGAGTGAGTTGATGACAGAAACAATTGTTTCAGAACAGACATCCCAGCTCGAGGGGAAAGACCGCGCTGAGCGCATTATTTCCTCTAAGGATGACCGCGCAAAGATGCGGCACCCTGAAAAGGCCAAACGTCCCGACTCTCCAATCCAGAGAAAACCATCCTGGATCAGAGTAAAAGCACCTGTATCAAAAGGATACCAGGAAACACGCAAGCTTATGCGTGACAATAACCTGACCACAGTCTGTGAAGAAGCTGCCTGTCCAAACATTGGCGAATGTTGGTCTAAAAAACATGCAACGATGATGATTATGGGCGGGATCTGTACCCGGGCCTGTTCGTTTTGTAATATTGCTACCGGTAAGCCAGATGCGCTAAGTCCTTTTGAGCCTTATAGCGTTGCGGCAGCAGTTTCCAAACTGAAACTGCGTCACGTGGTCATTACGTCTGTTGACCGCGATGACCTTGATGATGGTGGTGCGGATCACTTTTCCAAGGTTATTGCTGCAACCAGAAAAGAAGCTCCGGATACAACAATTGAAGTCCTGACGCCTGATTTTAGACATAAGGATGGTGCGCTAGAGGTTGTTGTCAAAGCCAAGCCTGACGTTTTCAATCACAACCTTGAAACCGTTCCTCGGCTTTATACCTCTGTTCGGCCCGGAGCACGGTATTACCACAGTTTGAAAATACTGGATCGTGCCAAGGAAATGGACCCGACCCTCTTTACAAAATCCGGCCTTATGGTTGGCTTGGGTGAGACAAAGGACGAGGTTCTCCAGGTAATGGATGATATGCGCGTGGCGGATGTGGATTTCTTGACCATTGGTCAGTATCTTCAGCCAACACCCAAACACCATCCTGTCGATCGTTTTGTAACGCCTGAGGAATTCGAGTTCTACGAAAAGATGGCTTATAATAAAGGGTTCTTGCATGTCGCATCTTCCCCTTTAACCCGGTCATCCTATCATGCCGATGAGGACTTTCAGGAATTGAGAAAAGCGAGAGAACAGAAGGTGTTATCCTCCTGATTTGCGATTAATAACATGCCAGTCCACGCAGAAAAAAAGGTATTAAATTTTCTCCCAGAGCAGATCTTCGAGATGGTGGCTGATGTCGAGCGCTATCCAGAATTTTTGCCCTGGTGCGTGGGTGCGCGTATTAAGCGCCGCCAAGATACCCGAATATTTGCCGATCTCATTATCGGTTTTAAGATGATAAGGGAGAAATTCACCAGCCGTGTCGATTTGCATCATGAACAATTACGAATTGATGTGGCTTATGTGGATGGGCCCTTTAAATACCTAACAAATACGTGGGTTTTCCAAGAGCATCCCGACGGGTGCCTTATAGATTTCCATGTCGACTTTGAATTTAAGTCCCGCATGTTGCAAATGCTAATGGAGCCTTTTTTTCATGAGGCCGTTAAGCGAATGGTCCATGCCTTTGAAACCAGAGCAGAAGTTCTGTACGAACCTTATCCTGGGCCTTGTACCGCTACAGCGTAAAATCGATATTCTTTTGGATATCATAAAGCTACACCACACTTTTTCTAAAATTTATTCCGCCTAATTATAGCTGTGGCGCTTAGTCCTGAATCCATAACATTACGTACCAATTCCTTAGTGTCGAAAAGTGGTTTCGTTCACATTTAGGGTTGAGGAAAAGATGCGCCTTGTGAGAGTGCGTAAAACAGAGTGGATGTCATGAACATATTAAAAGTGGCATGTAGTATTATGGGAGGCCAAAGAGATCTACTTCGGTAGGCCAGTAGGGCAAAGGCAATACCTGCTACGGATAAGGCGGGTATCAACATAGGTACGCCGTGTACCGACCCGAAAAATAATGAGCTTCCGATAATGGCAATCACTCTTCCAAATCTTTGATCTAGCCATCCTAAGAGAACGCCTCTGAAAGTCAGTTCTTCTGCTATTGGGGCGATAATGCCCGTTGCTATCATAATGAAGATAAACGAAGGCCAACTAAAGCCTTCGGGGGTGATGGCTTGTAATTGCGGATTAACGAAATCATTGTCAATGAGTTGCATCATCGTAAAGTTCACGAGGCCTACGATAAGAACCAAAGGTAATGCTAATAAAATTGCAGTGTAACACCATCGTGTAGAGGTCGGCCTTAAGCCCGCATCTTTCCAGGTGAGGTCATGTTTTTGTAAGACAAAATAATGTACCAGTTTGAGTAATATCAGGTTTTGGAACAAGACTAGGCATGTGATGGCGAATGATGGGGTTATTTGATCTGATTGATGGCCGATAAAGTCAATAATGAACGGGATTGAAACCCTGATAACAACGATGAAAACGATGAAAGTAAGTAAAAGATCTGTAAAGGAGGCCTGACCGAGTGATTTCTTTTGGTTACTGGTGTGGTGTTCTAATTGAGGCGTGTGATTACTCATGTAGTGATGCGAGCTTTCAAGGACGTTAATGCAGCAAGGACGGTTTGTTGGCGTATAGATTCTCGCCCACCTTCAAAAAAATACTTTTGATAAAGGGTACGATCATTTTCGAGGGTCGTTGCAATATAAACAGTTCCCACCGGCTTATCGGCGGTACCTCCTCCTGGACCAGCTATTCCTGTTATTGAAACTGTAAGTTCGGCATCAGAGCTGTTCATGGCACCTTCTGCCATCGCACTTGCTACCGGGGCGCTGACAGCGCCATGCAGTGACAATAGTTCAACGCGAACCCCTAACATTTCGCACTTTGATTCGTTGGAATAGGTAATAAAGCCCCGATCTATAACATCAGATGATCCGACAATGTCAGTAAGGGCGGCAATAACCAAACCACCTGTACAGGATTCTGCGGTCGTAATCCTCAACCCTTTTAGTCTACAGAGATCAAGGATTTCTGTTGAAAGGGTTGTGATTTCATTGGTTATATTCATTTGGCTCTCCTAGAAGAACTTAAACATTTCTCCATCATAAGGTACAAATCGTTGAAAAAGGTAAAAGATTGCCAAGGCGTATAAACCAGCAACCATATCATCTGACATAATTCCCAATCCCCCTTTGACATTTTTGTCCAGCCAGTTGGCAGGAAATACCTTTACGATATCAAAAAAACGAAAAAGCAAAAAGCTGAGGAGATAAAGGAAAGGATCTAGAGGAACGATTGCTAAAGCGAGCCATTGTCCCGCGACTTCATCAATGACGACAGAGCCAGGATCTTCCCTACCAAGGGCTTCAGAGTATTTCCCACTTGCCCATATACCTATGACATAGGCAAGGAGAGAGGCGATGACCAATCCAATCCAACCAAACTGTCCAAATATCACCCATGCAAAGGGGAGGGCCGCAAGGGAACCCCATGTTCCCGGAGCAAATTTAATAAGGCCAGAGCCAAACCATGTAGAAATTAAGGTGGCGGGGTGAAGGAATTTTAAGGGTGTAGAGCTCATCAGATAAGTCTTTTATAAATTTGTTTGTTAACCATAATTAGTCTTCTGTGGGGATTTGTATAGTCGCAACTGCTTGGGCGGCTATACCTTCTTCTCTGCCAGTAAAGCCTAGCCTCTCAGAAGTTGTGGCTTTGATACTGACGCGGGAGGGGGAAATATCAAGGATTTCAGCCATTCTGGTAACCATTTCATCTCGATGAGGACCAATTTTAGGCATTTCACACACGAGAGTAACATCCACATGAATGATCTTTCCTCCGCGTTTCGTGACCCGGTCTCTTGCAAATATTAAAAATTGGTCAGATACGGCCCCTTTCCACTGAGGTTCACTCGGAGGAAAGTGGGTACCAATATCCCCTTCACAAAGAGCCCCAAGGATTGCGTCTGTCAACGCATGAAGGCCGACATCAGCATCAGAGTGGCCCTTGAGTTTACGTGTGTGGGGGATGTTAATTCCACATAATGTTACGTGATCACCATCCTCAAAACAATGTACGTCGTAACCAAGTCCGGTTCTGCTTTCCATAATCGTCCTATTGTTAACAGAGGTAAGCATCATGATTTCAGCAAGGTTTAGATCTTCAGTCGTTGTGATTTTAATGTTGTTTCGGTCGGATTGAACGAGAGTTATGTCTTTTCCGTAAGCTTCTGCTACTGCTGCATCGTCGGTATAATTTTCTTGGTCCGAGACGAGTAGATGTGCTTTTAAAATCATATCGTAGGGGAAAGCCTGGGGCGTTTGCGCATGCCATAAGCCTGTTCGTTCAATGCTTTTCTTTATCAGGGCGTCGGATGTGGAATCTGAAGCATATTTTAAACTGTCGACCACTGGAGATGCCGCGATGGCTGCCTTTCCATCTTGAGCAACAGAGATGAGCTTTGAAATAACTTCATCAGTTACAAAAGGTCTCGCTGCATCGTGAATAAGGACGCATTTTGGCGTATAGTCTTCTAGTGCTTGTAGCCCGTTACGAACAGATACCTGTCTGGTGTCTCCACCGTGCTCGACGAGGACTTTGTCTGTATAATCTGGGCAGCCATCTAGAAACAATTGATTGTCATCAGGGTGTATAACAACCAAAATTCCGTCAATATTGGGGTGTTGTGAAAATTTTCTAAGTGTATGTGTCAGGATACTATGCTTACCTAAGCATAGATATTGTTTGGGAACTTCAGTTCCTAAACGGCTTCCTCTGCCTGCAGCAACGATAACGGCCCAGGTACCAGGCATAACGTATCTCCTGACTTCTCGATTCTTGCCTTAGTAGGCTAACATACAGTAGTAACAAGAAAGATATGTAACAAAGGCCAATAATATGTCTAGTAAGAAGGTGTTAAAATGACCATTTTCTGGGGTATCCTGGCCTTAGTATCAATCGTGCCCGCCATATTGGTGAGCTGGTTTGGCACAAAAGCCGAGTCATCCCTGGTCAAGCGCGGGTCATTACTCCTTGCTCTCTCGGGACCAAGTTTTGTTACCGTGCTTCATTTTGGTGGGCATTGGGATAGCGGATTAAGCATATCTATTTGGGTGACTATATCTTTTAGTATGTTGTTGTTTTTATGTTTCTCTCTTCTTGTTCAAGACTTTTCAAAGCTAGCAATCTTGCTGCTACCATATTTATTTGTGCTCGGCGTTTTTGCTCTGTTGTGGGAAGGGCAAAATACTCATAACGATTTGGAGGCTGAGCCAGACCTATGGCTCGTATTACACATCATTGCCTCAGTGATAACTTATGCTTTGTGTACTCTGGCTGCGATTGCCTCTTTAGCTGTGCTTTTACGGGAGCGGGCGCTCAAGACGAAACAGATAGAAAGTAAATTTCTCGAAAAACTTCCTGCTGTGTATGTTGCGGATCGTTTTCAGGTGAGTTTATTGACCATGGCTGAGGTTGTATTGGGACTTGGAATATTGACAGGTATTGCCAGGCAATATTCTTCTTCTGGAAGTTTGATCGATTTTGATCATAAAACTTTATTGGCGTTCGTCGCCTTCATTGTAATTGCAATACTTCTTGCCCTTCACAGGTTTATTGGCATAAGAGGGCAAAATGCAGTTCGATTTGTTCTTGCAGCCTATCTGTTGATGACCCTCGCATATCCAGGGGTGAAATTTGTCACGGATGTTGTTATTGGATAGTGGAGCAACATTTTTACCTCTATCGAAAAACCCTTCGCATTTTCATATAATCATTGTATAAAGCCATTTATTATTTATCTGCCTATTTCTTAGGCGTTCATGATTGGTGCCCAACAAATGAGCATATCCATCGGTCCGTTAACAATCGATGATCCCGTTTTTCTGGCCCCGATGTCCGGCGTAACAGATATGCCTTATCGTCGTCTGGTTAAGCGTTATGGGGCAGGCTTGGTGATCTCTGAAATGATTGCAAGTAAGGCGATGCTTCAAGAGAGCAGAGAATCCCTCAAATTAAGTACCAACTGTGCCGAAGAATTCCCTATGGCCGTTCAGCTTGCGGGGTGTGATCCCCAGATTATGGCCGAAGCAGCCAAGATGAATGTGGATAGAGGGGCGGCAATCATCGATATCAATTTTGGATGTCCGGTTAAAAAAATCGTTTCAAAATATGCAGGCTCTGCTTTGATGAAAGATGAGCTGTTGGCAGAAAAAATTATGGAAGAGACCGTTAAGGCTGTTGATGTCCCGGTAACGGTTAAAATGAGACTGGGGTGGGATGATGATAATAAAAATGCCCCTGAATTAGCAAAAAGAGCCGAAGATGTGGGCATCCAGATGGTTACAGTCCACGGCCGCACTCGAAATCAGATGTATAAAGGTGAGGCAGACTGGGCAGCGGTAAAGGCTGTTAAGGATAATGTCAAAATTCCCGTTATCATTAATGGCGATATTCTAACGGCTGAAGACGCAAAAAATGCCATGGAAATATCTGGCGCTGATGGTGTGATGATTGGGCGTGGATGTTATGGAAAGCCCTGGGTATTGAAAGAAGTGATGCAGTTCTTAAGGGATGGTTCTAAGGCGTCCTCTCCGCCACTTCAGGAAATACACGATCTGATATGTGAGCATTACGATGCTATGTTGTCACACTACGGAGAAAGAAAAGGGGTCGCGATCGCGCGAAAACACCTAGCTTGGTATTGCAAGGGATTACCTGATTCTGCGGCCTTTAGAGCAGAAGTCAACAAGGTTACCGAGCCCAAAATTGTTATCAAAATGCTCGGCGAATATTTTAAGCCACATCTTAATAGGGCGGCTTAAAATGTCGCAGCTTATACCGGAAGAGAACCTTCGAACATCTCCCTTACAGCAAGAAGCTGCGACAACCATTCTGAACTCCTTAAATGGGCCTGTGTTTGTTGTCGATGGTGAGAATAAAATCTCTTTTGTAAATCAAGCTGCAGAGCAATTTTTGCAGAGCAGTCACCCCGTTTTACTTGGCAGTAACTTAAGCGTTTATTTTCAGGATGGCTCGCCGATATACCAATTGCTGGAACAGACAAGAAAAGAGCAAAGCTCAGTTGCTGAATATGGAGTGCGTCTGGATAGTCCTCGGATAGGAAGCCATCTCGTAGCTATCACAACTTCACCAGTCCAAGATAATGTTGCCCATTGTGTCGTTACCATTCAACAGCAAAGTATTGCCCGAAAAATCGACCATCAGTTGGTTCATCGTAATGCTGCGCGTTCGATTACAGCAATGGGGGCAATGCTTGCCCATGAGGTTAAGAACCCACTTTCTGGTATCCGTGGTGCCGCTCAGTTGTTAGAGCTGAATGCCGATGATGATGATAGGCAATTGACGCGCTTAATTTGCGACGAAGCTGATCGTATTGTGAAGCTTGTTGACCGTATCGAGATGTTTTCGGATACACGTCCTCTTGAGCGAACGGCCGTTAACATTCATGAGGTTCTCTCTCATGTTCGTTTGCTATCAAAATCGGCCTATGGGAAAAATGTAACTTTTATCGAAAAATACGATCCTTCGTTACCTGAAGTCTATGGAAACAGAGATCTTCTTGTGCAGGCGTTTCTAAACCTTGTTAAAAATGCTGCTGAAGCTATCGGCAAACAAAGCGGTGAAATCATCTTGAAAACGAGTTACCAGCAGGGTGTGCGTATGCGCCTGTTTGGCGGTAAGGGGCGAATGGATCTGCCAATGCTCGTTACCATAGAAGACAATGGCCCAGGTATTCCAGAAGATTTACACGAGCACCTCTTTGATCCTTTTGTTTCGACCAAAGCTGGAGGAAAAGGTCTTGGCTTGGCGCTGGTGTCAAAAGTCATCGAAGAGCATGGTGGAGTAATTGAATTTACTAGTCAGCCACGGTTAACAAAATTTTCTGTTAGCCTTCCTTTAGTGCCTAAGGAATTACGGTCTGAAGCTCCCGAGATACATACTAAATCCCCCGAAATACCTACTATATCCAAGACGCATACTAAAAAAGATTTGGACGGTTTATGAGTTCAGCAACGATTTTGATTGCAGATGATGATCAGGCCATAAGGACTGTGTTAACGCACGCGTTGGGCCGTGAGGGGTATCGTGTTCAGGCTGCGAGTAGTGCTGCGTCGCTGTGGCAATGGGTTGCCAAGGGAGAGGGCGACCTCGTCATAACGGATGTTGTTATGCCTGATGAAAATGGTCTGGATTTAATCCCCCGGATCAAGAAAATAAGACCTGATTTACGTATCATTGTCATGTCGGCTCAAAATACTTTGCTCACCGCGGTTAAGGCGACGGAGCGTGGCGCTTTCGAATACCTTCCAAAGCCTTTTGATTTGAAGGAATTGTCTTTAACGGTTCGTCGCGCTTTGTCTGAACCTCAAGATTTACCTGAAGAAGTGATTGAACAGCCAGGCCAAGATGAGAAGCTGCCCTTAATTGGGCGCTCCGTTGCGATGCAAGAAATCTATCGGGTGATGGCGCGTCTCATGCCCACGGATTTAACAGTGATGGTAACGGGCGAGTCTGGAACCGGAAAGGAACTGATTTCTCGTGCCTTGCATGACTATGGTAAGAGAAAAGAAGGCCCGTTTATTGCCGTTAATATGGCTGCGATCCCGAAAGAGTTGATAGAGAGCGAGCTTTTTGGGCACGAAAAAGGAGCGTTTACAGGGGCGACGTCGCGTTATTCCGGCCGGTTTGAGCAGGCCGCAGGCGGGACTTTATTTCTTGATGAGATTGGCGATATGCCAGTTGAAGCTCAGACAAGGCTTTTGAGAGTTCTGCAGGAAAGCGAGTTTACGACAGTTGGCGGACGTATTCCGATAAAGGCGGACGTACGCATAATTACGGCGACGCATAGAGACCTTACTCAAATGGTCGAGCAGGGAAGTTTCAGAGAAGATCTCTATTACCGTCTAAGCGTTGTTCCGTTACGACTTCCTCCTTTGAGAGAGAGATCTGAAGACATACCTGAACTGGTGTCTCATTTTTTAAGGATATGTGAAACAGAAGGGTTGCCTAGCAAGGTCATTGATCAGGGAGGGATGGTTTCCCTTAGAAATCATCATTGGTCAGGGAATATCCGCGAATTGGAAAATGTCGTTCGTCGATTGACGGTGCTCTACAGCCAAGATGTTATAACTTGCGATATTGTTGAACACGAACTTAGCCTCATTACGAAGGCAGGTAATGAAAATCCTGAAAATCATACTCCATCTTCATCACCGCCTTTTAATGAGTCGTTGAGTGAAGCAGTCGAGCGCCATTTAAGTGAATATTTTGCAGCTCACTTCCCTGAATTACCCTCAAGTGGTCTTTATGATCGAATATTAAAAGAGATTGAGAAGCCATTGATTGAATTGTCTTTAATGTCAACTAATGGAAATCAAATTCAGGCATCAAAACTACTTGGACTCAATAGGAATACTTTAAGGAAAAAGATTAAAGAACTAGATGTATCCATAATTAAGGGTACAAAGTAATGGCAAGCGAAACTCAGGATACACAGCATTCTGATATTGTTAATCAAAGTGCTAAACCTAATCTTGCTCCTGACGGTTCCCAAAACCCTTCGATACGAAATACTCCAGTAGAAATTTCTCCATTAGAAAATAGTGGATTTTGGGCCCGAACCCTGATTTGGGGGAAACGGGTTGGCCTTGAAAAGAAACTGGCTACGGCACTTTTAATCGCGGCGAGCATCAGTGGGATAACCACATTTTTAGCTTTGTCAGGCGACTTGTCTCAGGCTATTGACCCCAAAAACTTACTGTTGTTGCTGACAACTGATTTCATCTTCTTGATGGGTCTTATTGCCATTGTTGTGAGGCGTCTGGTCCTTTTGTGGCTTGAGCGAAAAAGAGGACTTGCGGGCTCAAAACTTCATTCCAGATTAGTGGGATTGTTCAGTATTGTTGCGGTAACACCGACAATTATTGTTGCTGTCGTGTCGGTCGGCTTTTTTGAATTTGGTTTGAAGGGCTGGTTTAATGAGCGTGTAAGCACAGCTGTTAAGGAATCTTATGCCGTCGCTGAAGCGTATTTAGAAGAGCACCGACAGGGGATTACCGCCGATGCTCTTTCTGTATCTTTTGATATTAGTCAGACCCTGAATTCTCTCATTCAAGACGAACCTCAATTTGATGAATTTCTGACGGAACGGGCTAATCAACTGAACCTGACCGAGGTTGTGGTGTTTGACCGTTCTGGACAAGTTCAAGGCAAAGCTGCATTCAGTTTTTTGTTGAACTTTGCTCCAGAAATACCTGATTTTGCTCTAAATAATGCAATTAACGGAGAAGTCGTTATTCTTTCAGCTGAGAATAACGATCGTGTTCGCGCGTTGGTGTATTTGGGGGGGTTTGATGGCTCGTTTCTTATTGTCGGTCGGCTAATTGACCCCAATATTTTAAAACATATTGAGCGCGCAAAAGAGGCCGTATCGCTGTATACGGATCTTGAGGGGCAGCGTTCAGGATTTGTCTTAACATTTGCAATGATCTTTGCGATTGTTGCCCTCATGATTTTATTGGCATCAGTTTGGGTTGGTTTGGCTTTCTCAAATAACCTTACTGTCCCTATTGGTAATTTAATCGCTGCTGCGGAGAAAGTCAGAGAAGGAAATCTGGACACGCGGGTAATTTCAAATCAGGCTGAAGATGAAATTGGGCGGCTATCGCGTACCTTTAATCTTATGACAGGTGAGCTTCAACGTCAGCAACAAGAACTCTTGAGTACTAACTCTCAGCTTGATGAGCGGACCCGATTTATTGAAGCCGTACTTGGAGGGGTAACCGCAGGGGTTATCGGCCTGAACAGCAAAGGTGAGATAACCTTGCCAAATCGATCGGCGACGGCTTTTTTTGTTGATCAGTTTGATGATCTGCGCGGTAAGCACATATCAGAAGTCATGCCAGAGGTTTCAGAATTTGTTGAAGAAGCAAAAGCGCGCCCTCTACGTCCCATTGAAAAGCATATCCCCTACGTTCAGGAAAATGGCATCCAGAGAACCTTGTTGTTAAGGGCGGTAGCAGAACTCGGTGACGACTTTGAAATTATTGGATTTGTAATCACTTTCGACGATATTACTGAATTGGTATCCGCGCAGAGAAAAGCTGCTTGGTCTGATGTGGCGCGCCGTATTGCCCATGAGATTAAAAACCCGCTTACGCCAATTCAACTCTCTGCGGAACGCCTAAAGCGAAAATACTTAAAGGAAATCAATAGCGACAAAAAAACCTTTGAGTTGTGTATTGATACAATAATTCGCCATGTAACAGATATCGGAACAATGGTGAATGAGTTCTCTTCCTTTGCTCGTATGCCTGTACCGCGGATGAAAGACACGAACCTGAATAAATTGATCAGGGAGGCGATTTTTCTTCAAGACACGTCTCACCCTGATATTAAATTCGTGACAAACCTTCCCGAAGAAGATGTCGTTATTTCTTGTGATCCCGAACAAATAAACCGGGCGCTTACCAATCTGTTATTAAATGCTGCAGAATCTATCGAAGGTAAACTTGAAGGTGACCCTTCTCTTAAAGGTGCCAATAATCAGTCAAAAATCTGTTTGAAATTATCTGTAATGGATGATGTTACGACAATGACTATTCAGGACACTGGAAAAGGTTTACCTTCTGGAGATAGAGAAAAACTAACCGAACCTTATGTTACCAACAGAGTAAAGGGGACGGGCTTAGGGCTGGCGATTGTAAAGAAAATCATGGAAGATCACGGAGGATATCTTGTCCTTGAAGATAATTTGGATCAAACTGGTGATGTTATAGGTGCTCAAGCAAACTTAGTCTTTCCTGAACAAGCATAACATTTGAAATTTTATTAACTTATTGAATAAGTAGATATTTAATGGCACGTGACATTCTTATTGTCGACGATGAAACAGATATCAGAATAGCTCTGAGCGGTATTTTAGAGGACGAAGGTTATTCTGTTAAAGAAGCTGCAAACAGTCAGGAAGCTCTTGCTGCTATTCATTCCCGGCGGCCAAGCTTAGTGGTCCTTGATATCTGGCTTAATAATTCAGAGCTAGATGGTATTGGTATTCTTGAAGCCATTAAGCATGACTATTCTGATTTACCCGTTGTTATGATGTCTGGTCACGGCACTATTGAGACTGCAGTAAATGCAATCAAGATAGGTGCATATGACTTTATAGAGAAACCTTTCAAGTCAGATCGACTACTTCTTATCATTAATCGTGCGATTGAATTATCTGAATTACGTCGAGAAAACGAGGTTTTAAAAGTCAGTGCTGCGGTTCAATCTTCTCTTATTGGAACATCGCCACCTGTACTTCTACTTCAACAAGCACTTGATAAGGTTGCGCCAACTGGGAGCCGCGTTTTAATCACGGGTCCGGCTGGCGCGGGTAAGGAAGTCGTCGCTAGGCAACTACATCAGCAATCAACCCGACAGGGCGCTGCCTTTGTAGCTCTTAATTGTGCGACGATGCATCCTGATCGGCTGGAGAGTGAACTATTTGGAACTGAAACAAAGGGTGATGACGGCGAAACGTCCATCCGTATTGGAACCTTTGAACAAGCTCACGATGGAACGCTCCTGCTTGATGAAGTCGCTGATATGCCTCTTGAAACACAGGGGAAGATTGTTCGTGTTTTACAAGAACAATCCTTCACCCGGGTTGGTGGAGATGTCGAAGTTGATGTTGATGTTAGGGTAATTGCTTCTACCAACAAAGATTTACAGGCCTTGATTTCCGCAGGTGAATTCAGAGAAGATCTGTATTACAGGCTAAACGTTGTCCCCCTTGCTGTTCCAGCCTTGGTCGAGCGTCGAGAAGATATACCCTCGCTTATCGAATATTTCATGGAACTATCCGCGAAAACCAACGGAATACCCTTGCGACCGCTGGCTCAGGACGCAATATCTTCTCTGCAAGCCTATGATTGGCCGGGTAATGTGCGTCAGCTTAGGAATGTAATTGACTGGCTTCTCATTATGGCTCCGGGAGATGCAGGTACTGCTATATCCGCAGACATGATGCCGCCTGATATTGGATCTCTTTCTCCTAGTGTGTCATCTGGCAACTCAGGACAGGAAGATTTGATGTCATTGTCCTTGAGGGAAGCCCGGGAATTGTTTGAAAAACGTTATTTGGAAGCTCAAATTTTACGTTTTGGTGGAAATATCTCGAAAACATCGACTTTTATTGGTATGGAGCGTTCGGCTCTCCATCGAAAGCTACGTACACTTGGTCTATCGACCGAACGCGTCTAAACGAATTAAGGTAATGGGACCCGGTTATGAAAGTTGTGATTTGTGGTGCTGGCCAGGTCGGATTCAATATTGCTCGTTACTTGGCAAGTGAGAATGCCGATATAACGGTTATTGATCGAGACCCTGCTCTGGTGAGTAAAATCACGGATTCATTAGACGTTAAGGGGGTCATCGGTTTTGCATCCCACCCTGATGTTCTTGAAAAAGCTGGCGCCTCCGATGCGGATATGATTATCGCGGTGACACACGCCGATGAAGTCAACATGGTGGCTTGTCAGATCTGTCACTCTCTATTTGACGTCCCAACCAAAATAGCACGTATTCGAGAACAGAGTTATCTTGATCCAATGTGGTCTGATCTTTTTACCAGAGATCACATGCCCATTGATGTGATTATCTCTCCTGAAATTGAAGTTGCAGATGCAATTGAACGTCGCCTTCAAATTCCAGGTGCTTTTGATGTTTATCCGTTAGCAGATGGTAAAGTTAGTTTGATTGGGGTTCACTGTACCGAAGACACACCGATCATCCATACGCCTTTACGACAACTCACCGAACTATTTCCAACATTGAATGTTGTTGTTGTCGGAATTTTCCGGCAGGGGAAAGGGTTTGTCCCTACGCCTGACGATGAGTTACGCCCGGATGATGATGTATATTTGGTTTTGGATCATGAACATCTCAATCGGACGATGGATGCTTTTGGGCATTCCGAGCTTGAGGCGCGTAGGGTTGTTATCATCGGCGGAGGCAATATTGGGTTATATCTAGCCAAAGCGGTTGAGGAAAAACATCCTCAGGTGAAACTTAAGCTGATCGAACTCGATAAAAAACGGGCTGAATTTGTCGCGCGATCCCTCAAAAAAACAGTCGTTATTCACGGTGATTCGCTTGACGCGGATATTCTTAATGAAGTGAATATATCTACGACGGAGACAATTGTTGCAGTAACAAACGATGACGAAGTAAACATTCTGACATCGTTACTGGCTAAAAGGCATGGCTGTAAGAGGGCCGTTACTCTGATTAACACGACGTCTTATACGCCTCTTATCAGTACGCTTGGAATTGACACTGTTGTAAACCCGAGATCGATCACAGTCTCGAATATTCTTCAGCATGTGCGTCGGGGCCGTATTCGCTCTGTACATACGATTGCCGATGGATTGGGAGAGGTTATTGAAGCCGAAGCATTAGAGACTTCAAGCCTAGTCGGTGTACCGATCCGGGAAGCGAAACTTCCTGCTGGGGTCATCGTTGGTGCTATTGTCCGGGATGGAGAAGTGATTATCCCAAGGGGTGGTACTGTTGTAAGATCTCATGATCTGGTTGTGATTTTCTCTGCGGCTGAAGCCGTTAAAAAGATAGAAAAACTCTTCGCTGTGAAATTGGAGTTCTTCTAAGAGACAACTTGATTTGATTGCCTGAAGAGCACCGTTACTCAATTTTTGGAATGAAAAGTGTACACCCTATGAGCCTGTCTTTCCCAAAAGCTATTATCTTTGATTGGGACAACACCTTAATTGATAGCTGGATAACTATTCATCACGCGTTATCTGTAACGTTTAAGGAAATGGGGAAAACGCCGTGGACCCTCGAAGAAGCTAAAGACCGTGTTCGAGCTTCCGCAAGAGACAGCTTCCCGGCTATTTTTGGAAGTGAATCTGAAATTGCCACAAAAATATTTTACGATACTTATGAGGCTAATCACCTAGAAGTACTTACACCTTTGCCTTATGCTAAGGAGCTTCTTGAATATTTTAAAAGTAAAGATGCTTACCTGGCAATTGTGAGTAACAAACAGGGGGGACTGCTTCGCAAAGAAGTAAAGCGCTTAGGTTGGGAGAGCTATTTTAGTCAACAGATCGGGGCCAATGACGCTGCTCAAGATAAACCCGATCCAATGGTTGTAGATCTTGCTCTGGAGGGAAGTAATCTTCGATCTGATCAAGATGTTTGGTTCGTTGGTGATACAGACATCGATCTTCAGTGCGCGCATAATGCTAATTGTTATCCCGTTCTAATTCGTTCGACGCCTCCTGTCGATGGTGAGTTTAAAAGCTGCAAACCAGCGCAATATTTCTCATCGTGCAAAGATATAATGAATTCGTTGTCATAATATTTTGTAGAGTTTTCTTCATTGTTCGTAGATGAGGGGTTGTATTTCCCCAGCAGAATGATAAAGAATCTCACTTGCTCGTTTTAAATCGGGCACAACCCCAAAAGCTAATAATACCAACCCATAAAAACACGCAATAAAAACAATAAGGGGATTAAACGCGATGGCCGCGGAAAAATCACAGAACGTACAGGATGTATTCCTGAATACGATTCGCAAAAACAAAGTCCCAGTAACGGTCTTTTTGGTAAACGGTGTCAAATTACAAGGCATTATTTCCTGGTTTGACAATTTCTCAGTGTTACTACGTCGTGATGCGCATGCGCAGCTCGTATACAAACACGCGATTTCTACAATTATGCCAGCTACACCTGTACAACTCTTTGATCCTGGTAAGGACGAAGAAGGTGGAGCCGCATCTTAAACCCACTAGGGTTTGGTTGAATATATATGGGTTCTCAACAAAATGACGGTGGCGTGGATCGAGATAAAAAGGTTCGCGCCATTGTACTTCATCCTGAACTAAAGAAGTTCTCGACTTCTTCTCGGAGTGCTGAAGCGCGTCTGGAAGAAGCCTATGGTCTTGCGCTTGCAATTGACTTGGATATCGTTCTCCACGAAATTATCAAGGTTTCCCGGCCTAAACCTTCTACCCTTTTGGGCTCAGGGATTATCGATAAATTTCATGAGTATATTCACGACAATGAAATTGAAGTGGTTATTGTCGATACGGCGCTAACACCTGTGCAACAACGCAACCTGGAAAATAGCTGGGAAGCCAAAGTTATTGATCGCACCGGCTTAATCCTTGAAATCTTCGGGGAACGCGCGCGTACCAAAGAAGGTAAGCTACAGGTTGATCTTGCCCAACTAAGTTATCAGAGATCCCGACTGGTCAGGTCATGGACCCACCTTGAAAGACAAAGAGGTGGTGCAGGTTTTATGGGCGGGCCAGGTGAGCGGCAGCTCGAAATTGATAGACGTTTAATCGACGAGAGAATTGTTCGCCTAAAGAGCGATCTGGAGTTGGTCAAAAAGACGCGCGAGCTTCACCGATCAGCGCGCCGAAAAGTTCCTTTTCCGATTGTTTCGCTTGTGGGATATACCAACGCAGGAAAATCGACGCTCTTTAACCGTCTAACTCAGTCAGACGTGTTTGCAGAAAATCTTTTGTTTGCGACCTTGGATCCGACCATGCGGAGAGTTAATCTTCCTTCTGGTCGAGAAATAATTCTGTCAGATACTGTTGGGTTTATTTCCGAATTGCCTACAGATCTTATTGCGTCGTTTCGGGCGACGTTGGAAGAGGTCCGTGAGGCAAATGTTCTGGTACATGTTCGAGATGTATCTCATGAAGACACTGATGCACAAAAAGAGGATGTTAAATCTGTCCTTAAAGATCTAGATCTTGATCGTGATATTCAAGATAACATGATTGAGGTTTGGAATAAGTCAGACCTTCTGCCAGAGGAGATCAAGTCATCTCTTGAAATACAGTCCGGCCATAATCAGAATACTTTGCTGTGCTCTGCGATTACGGGGGAGGGATGTGATGAATTCCTCGCTATAGTCGAGCAGTTGCTTGATGCTCAAAATCTGGTCTATGAATTTGAAGTGCCTTATAGTGATGGTGCGGCGTTATCGTGGTTGCATGATCATGGAAACGTTCTCGAGCAGAAACATCATGAAGATGGTGTATGGATTTCAATTTCAATTTCTCAGGCCGATGCTGATAAATTTTCGAGTAAATTTGGCATTCTTCCCGACGTTGATTGATCGAAAATAAGAGATATTTTTTTCGCCTTTGGTTGACATCACCCTACCTGCATTCTATATGGCTTTTAGCACTCGTTTAGTGGGAGTGCTAACAATTGTGAAAACTCCCACCTAATGTGCCCCGAATTTTTTTAAATAAGCTACTCTAACGGAGTTGATCTATGAACTTTAAGCCTCTTCACGACCGGGTCGTAATCGAGCCACTAGACCAAGAAGAAAAAACTTCTGGCGGAATTATTATTCCTGATACTGCTAAAGAAAAACCTATGCAGGGCAAAGTTACTGCTGTTGGCAGTGGTGCTCGTGGTGATGACGGTAAAGTTGTTGCTCTTGATGTTAAAGAAGGTGACACCGTTCTTTATGGCAAGTGGTCCGGTACAGAAGTCAAGCTTGACGGCAAAACACTGCTGATCATGCGTGAGTCCGACATTATGGGCATCCTAAATTAAGATTGAGATCAGGAATACTGATTTCAATAAAACGGATACTCAATTTAAAGGAAATAAAAGATCATGTCTGCTAAAGATGTAAAATTTGGTACTGATGCTCGGGATAAAATGCTCCGCGGTGTTGATATCCTCGCAAATGCTGTAAAAGTTACTCTCGGTCCTAAAGGCCGTAACGTTGTTCTCGACAAATCTTTTGGTGCTCCACGTATCACTAAAGATGGTGTTTCTGTTGCTAAAGAAATCGAACTTGCTGACAAGTTTGAAAACATGGGCGCACAGATGGTTCGTGAAGTTGCTTCAAAAACCAACGATGTTGCTGGTGACGGAACAACAACTGCAACCGTTCTAACGCAAAGTCTCGTTCGTGAAGGCGCAAAAGCTGTTGCAGCTGGCATGAACCCGATGGACGTTAAACGCGGTATGGATCTTGCTGTTAAGACAGCTGTTGAGAACCTCAAAGGTTCTGCTAAACAGATCTCTACTACTGAAGAAGTTGCTCAGGTTGGTACAATTTCTGCTAACGGCGAAACTGAAATCGGCAACATGATTGCTGAAGCAATGGAACGTGTTGGTAAAGAAGGCGTTATCACTGTTGAAGAAGCTAAATCTCTTGCAACTGAACTTGACGTTGTTGAAGGTATGCAGTTTGACCGTGGATACCTTTCCCCATACTTCGTAACTAACGCAGAGAAAATGGTTGCTGATCTTGAAGCTCCATACATTCTTCTTCACGAAGCAAAATTGACTAACCTACAGCCAATGCTTCCACTTCTCGAAGCTGCTGTTCAGTCCGGTCGTCCGCTACTGATCATTGCTGAAGACGTTGAAGGCGAAGCGCTTGCAACTCTCGTTGTGAACAAACTTCGTGGTGGTCTGAAAATCGCAGCTGTTAAAGCTCCTGGTTTTGGTGATCGTCGTAAAGCAATGCTCGAAGATATCGCTGTTCTAACTGGTGGTACTGTTGTTTCAGAAGATCTTGGTATCAAGCTGGAAAACGTTACTCTGGACATGCTCGGTACTGCTAAGCGCGTTAACATCTCCAAAGAAGAAACTGTTATTGTTGACGGTGCTGGCGAACGTGAACAGATCGAAGGCCGTTGTGCTCAGATCCGTGCCCAGGCTGATGACACTTCTTCCGATTACGATCGTGAAAAACTGCAAGAACGTCTCGCTAAACTAGCTGGCGGTGTTGCTGTTCTTCGTGTTGGTGGTTCTACAGAGATCGAAGTTAAAGAACGCAAAGATCGTGTTGAAGATGCTATGAACGCAACGCGTGCTGCTGTTGAAGAAGGCATTGTTGCCGGTGGTGGTACTGCTCTTCTTGCTGCGGTTTCTGCTCTTGCTGGTCTTAAGGGTGAGAACAACGATCAGGACGTTGGTATCAGCGTTGTTCGTCGTGCTCTTGAATCACCGATCCGTCAGATCGCTGAAAATGCTGGCTTCGAAGGTTCTATCGTTGTTGGTAAAATCACTGACGAAAACAAAGCTGGTTACGGTTTTGACGCTCAGACTGGTGAGTATAAAGACCTCTTTGATGCTGGTATCATCGATCCGGTTAAAGTTGTTCGTACAGCTCTTCAAGATGCGGGTTCCGTATCTGGTCTGATGATCACAACTGAAGCAATGGTTGCTGATCAGCCTGAAGACAAAGCAGCTGGTGGCGGCATGCCTGACATGGGCGGCATGGGCGGCATGGGCGGCATGGGCGGCGGTATGGGCTTCTAAGCCAACCAACACCGTTTTGCTAATAAGAAGGGGAGCCAATTTGGCTCCCCTTCTTTATGGGCTTTGTTGCATAAGTATAGCGTGGGCGTAGAATTACGAGTAGTCGCTTTCGGGTCTGAGATTTCATATTCAACAGGCGTATCAAAATGGCAATCATTTCAGATTTCCAATAAGTTCCATTATTGTAGACGTTATTTCTTCAGCGGTTTTTACATTCTTAGTAAAAGTAAAAACAAAGAGGAAAGCAATTTAGGTTTGTATTTTTTTATAATCGCCTACTTTCTCGATCTCAACGCAGATAGGCGGTGTAATATTTATCTGAACGGTCATGGTAGTAGACGTATTTTTCACCTTGTTTATAAAAGGTATAGCAAGTACGAAGACCTGGTGATTTGCCTTCTAGAGAATTAATCGCACAAAGAATACCATCGTTTGAAATGGTGTATTTTCCAGAAAGACTACTATGGGAGTCTTTGTAAGTATACGACCCATCTTTACCGAAATTAAAATGGGTAGTTGTCTTTTTCCAACCCCATTCACGGTTAGTAAATGCGACCCGTACTTCTTCCGCAGTTAGCTGAACCTTTGGTTCCGCGGGTGTTGTTTGGCAAGCCGTGAGAGAACTCAATATACCGATTAGAGCCAGTGTATTCTTCACAATCTTCAACATGAATGTTTCCTTTGTTAAATATCAATATATTTGAATATTCAACATTTAAGAACATATCCTGCAGGTCATTACATCACCCCATAGGGTGATGTTGTGCAAAATTTTTATAAGGAATTTAGCACATGGGAAAGTTGTGATTGGGTTTCTACGCCAACTTTGATGTAAATGTGCTTGCGGTGAGTTTTGAGCGTATTCTCGCTTATACTCATAGCTATACATATTTCTTGCGGACGCATGCCTGTGGCTAATAGGAGTGCTAGCTTAGCTTCCGCTTCAGTTAACCCATACAGAATAGATAAGCTATCAGTTTGAAGCCTAAGTTTTTTACTTGGATCACCCATTATAACGATTGCTTCTGGTTGTTCTTTTGAAAACAATCTATGGCTGGTCCTTAGAGGCATCACTTGAAAGGCATATGCCATTGCATCCCCACTACGGGGGATTTGAATATATCCAACCAGATAACTTCCACTTTTCATACCAAGATTTGATTTTATTAAATTTTGAACCTTTCGGTCACATAAATTGTCAACAGCATGGATGCCTCCGTTTTTCAACTCTATGCCATCAGCCCGCGCAATTATGTCGCGACCCATATCATTCATATAAACGACACTACTTGAAGCTGATAATAGAAAAACACCGTATGGCAATTGTTCTAATGCATCGTGAGCAGCTTTCATGCGTAGATCGATGTCTTTGAATAATTGATTTATGCGCACAGCTCGATCTAAGTGAGGTGTTATCTGTCCCATCATCTCAAAATCTTTTTTTTGAGCATGACCCGACTTCTTATCCCGTTGTGATGTTGCTATCATCGAATATCGCTGATCAAACTTAAAAGTATTTGCCAAATAGTATCTGGCACCCCCGGATTTCTCTAACCAGTCATAATATTCATGGCGACCTATTTCTTTTTCGTCTGTGTGTCGATAATTAAAATAAAATTCCTTATCAGGATTTTTAGTAAAGAACTCAATACCTGGATCTTTGGTTACGTAATAAGAATTATATTCCGCCAGTAATTCATCTGGAATACCGATTGAGGTGTGAAATGGTACAAACCCAGTATCATGATCTAACAGGAAAACGTTGTAGCCAACAGAATTTGTGAGCTGACTCACTTCAGCCAGTGCTTTGTTCCAGCCATCTGGATCTATGGCTGCATCATATATAGATGAAATTGTAGGTAGTATTTTATCCATACATTAAAACTAAAAGGTTTTTGTGAACTCGTCTAGCGCAGAATATTATCTAAGATAGGGTTAGTTGATATTCTTGTTTATTATTGCGTGTTACTGTCACCTATTGGCTATTATTAAATTTTAGTGTCCCAATAGGTGTCTAAAGTTTACTCATCGACTTGAGGGATATGTTTTCCGGTGCCGTCGCCACTTGATACCCAAAGACGTGATCGATTGATGGCCATTTTTTTCTCTATTTCTTCTGAAAGATCTAAGTCGTATTGAGCGAGCAGGCGATGTAAAAGAATAACGACATCCGCTGTTTCCTTACCAATCTCATTATGGTTCTCTGCTTCAATGGCTTCGGCTAATTCGTTCATTTCTTGAAGCGCTCTTGCTACTAAGTCCTGTGGATTTGCGACAGGACCAAAAGTGTCTTCTGCCCATTGGCATATTGTGTGTTGTGTTTCCATTCTGTCGCTTTCGATTAGCCGGTGTTGTCTGTAAGTGAAATTGTTTAAAGCTGAAGTGGTGTATCAATCCTAGTCCTATTTTCTTTCCGGGCATAAGGAGATAGAGTTATGGATGAATTAAAATTGAGTTTTGGACAAGATATATGAGTGATCTCGAAAAATTTATTAATGCACTGCCAAAGGCTGAACTCCACTTACATCTAGAGGGATCGCTTGAACCTGAATTAATGATGGAATTGGCAACAAAAAATAATATCGAGCTGCCATATAAAACAGTTGATGAAATACATAAGGCTTATGATTTTTCAAATCTTCAGGATTTTCTTGATATTTACTATCAGGGTATGAATGTTTTACAGGCCGAAGAAGATTTTTACGCCCTGACCATGGCGTATCTGGAAAAGGTAGCCAAAGAGGGTGTCGTCCATGTCGAGGTCTTTTATGACCCGCAAGGACATACAAGCCGGGGCGTAAGTTTTGCAGCAGCAACCAATGGAATCTTGCGCGCTCTAGATGATGGGCAAGAAAAGCTTGGTGTTAGCTCTGAGTTAATTATGTCGTTTCTGCGTCACCTCAGTGAAGAGGATGCCTTTGCAACCCTAGAAGAGGCAAAACCTTGGTTTGATGGCCGTATTGTTGGTGTAGGTTTGGATTCAAGTGAATTGGGGCATCCGCCCTCAAAATTTGAGCGCGTTTTCGAAGCTGCACGAGAGATGGGTCTAAAGTTGGTTGCTCATGCGGGTGAAGAGGGGCCAGCTGAATATGTTCGAGAAGCAATCGATCTGTTGAAGATTGATCGTTTGGATCATGGCAACCGGACAATTGAAGATGCTGATTTGACCAAGAAACTGGCAAGCTCTGGTATTGCTTTGACTGTTTGTCCGCTTTCAAATCTTAAGCTCTGTGGTGTAAGTGATATGAAAGAACATCCATTAAAACAGATGATGGACGCGGGTCTTAATGTAACTGTAAATTCAGATGATCCTGCCTATTTTGGCGGTTACATGACAGCTAATTTTCTTTCTGTAACCGAAGCATTAAGCTTATCTAAAAAAGAGATCGCTAAACTGTGTCATAACTCAATTGAAGGTTCTTTTCTAACAGATGAAGAAAAGGCCCCTCACATTGCGCGAATAGCAGATATTCTTGCTCAGCATTGATGTTGGGAGAAAGTCTGTACAGATGGAAATTATTTAGATCGTATCGTGTAGAACGGTACCGAAAGGGCGTATGTTTTCCAAACTCGATAAAGTAGAAGGATTACTCAAAGAGGTTTCCGAATTAGAAATTGTCCCCCGGTTTCGAAACTTGAAAGAAAGTGATATCTCCCAAAAAAAGGGAGGCGAAACGGTCACTGTTGCGGACATTGAAACCGAAAAGCGACTGTCGAATTTAATCAAGGATCACTTTCCCGGTAGTTACGTTATTGGGGAAGAGAAGGTCGCTATAGAGCCCGGTCTCTTGGAAAATATAAACCCAAACGAAATGACGTGGATTATTGACCCGGTTGATGGCACCAATAACTTTGCCAAGGGGATTGATACTTTTAAATGTATGCTGGCGTTGATTTATAAGGGGGAGACTATTGCAGGCTGGATATATGATCCCATGTCAAAGTCCATGCTTCATGCGCGTTCAGGCGAAGGTGCATTTCTAGATAGTGCTCGGTTAAAAATATCTGTGCCCTCTAGTTACATGAGCGATGAGTGCATTGGAACATTACACGGCTCAAAAGGTCGGGATTCAGATGTGGTGGCGTGGATTGAGAAAAACAGATCCAAATTGAACGTCGTAAAGACCCTCCGTTGTGCTGGTGCAGACTATGAAAGACTTGCGACATCTAAAACTCAGTTCTCTCTTTATACAAGATTAATGCCTTGGGATCATTTGCCGGGCGTCTTAATACATAAAGAAGTTGGAGGGTATGGTGCCTGTCTTGATCAGGAAGAATATAGATTTAATTCTTATGAAAAGAGTGGGTTATTACTCGCACCAAATAAAGATCTATGGATGAAAATAAAAGCCGTACTCTTTACATAAAGCTAGGTTCTGCCCTTGGCTTCTTTAATGAAAATTAAAACTTTCGCTATAGGGTAATGACGAAATGTTATTTGTGTAGGGGTGATCCAATTTAGTTGGAGATGTTTCAAAAGCATTGTCACGCGAAGCGATCAAATTTTTGAAATAAGCGGTGTTGCAAATAAAATGAACATCCTGCGCTTTATATTAAACTTACAATTCCTGGTATTGACCAGTGTTACTTGTTTTTGTTTCGTTAGTGTAGCAAGAGCAGACAACCTTCCTTTTATAATATGTTATGAAAATATAGAAAATATCCCATATTATTATGGGGAAGGGAATGATGTCCCCAAAACCAAACCAGGGTTGTATGTTGATATTCTTGATCTCGTTTCGCAGAGATTAAAGCTGAATATCGTTTTCCACCGAGCACCTTGGGCGCGGTGTTTGAAGCAACTTGAATTAAATCGGGTTGATGGTGTTTTGGCAGCTTCATTTAAGTCAGAACGGGCAAAGTATAGTCACTATCCCATGAACCACGGGAAATTGGATGCCGAGAGAAGGATTGTTAATAAATCCTATTACATTTTTCGACGTAAAGGCGCACCCATTTCTTGGGACGGCAAAAAATTCAACGGTACTTATAAGGTAGGCGTTCAAATTGGGTATGCGATTATTGATTTTTTAAAAAAGCATAACCTTACTGTTACTGAAACCCCTTCTGTTCAACGCGGATTTCAACAGGTACAGAATAATCGTCTGGAAGCTTTTGCTACTCTCGAAGAAATCGGGAACACTTTACTGATGCGCTATCCCAATAGGTACAGCAATGTAGAGAAAGTGACTGTGCCCCTTACGACTAAACCGTACTATCTGATAATTGGGAAGAAGTTTTATCAAGAGCATCAGAATTTATCAGAAAGTATTTGGAATGAGTTGGCTAAGATACGCGAAAGAGAAATGCCAAACCTTCTCATTAATTACAGCGTGACGACCCAATGACAGAGTAATGCAAGGCGATGTAATTTAAGGTCTTTAGGGTGTATTAAGAGGATTAAAATACATTTGAGTGATCTGTTGTTGGGAGGAACTCAGTATTTGACAGGGTTCAAAGGCATTGTCGCTAGAGTTTAAATCCTAGGGTGCGCTATATTGTATTTGTCTTTAAGTGTTTTAAATAGAGTAAAAACAATATTTCTAATTAATATTGCGGTTGTTTTTTGCAGTTTCTGTATCATCAGCGTTGCCAAATCCGATAACGATTTTTTTTCAATCTGTTACGAAAATATAGAAAACATTCCTTACTATTATGGCGAAGGAAGCCTCGTCCCTGTACGCGATCCTGGCCTTTATATTGATATTCTTAAGCGTGTAGAAGAAGAGTTAAATCTTACAGTAACTTTCCATAGGGCACCATGGGCACGTTGTTTAAGAGAACTTGAGTTAAATCAGGTAGATGCTGTACTCGGGGGATCATATAATGAAACCCGAAGCAAATACGGCTATTACCCGATGGTCGATGGAAAAGTGGATACAGAGCGTCGATTAATTGACCAATCGTATTCTCTCTTTCGTCGTAAAGGTGGGGCTGCGTCTTGGGATGGAACGAGCTTTTCAAATCTAGACAAAATTGGTGCACAGATTGGCTACTCTATTATTGATTTACTGAAATCACATAGTCTGGTTGTTGCAGAAACAGCCTCTGTACAAAGAGGGTTCTCCTTACTTCAGACTGGAAGAATAGACGGATTTGCCACAATTAATGAAATTGGCGCCAGTATAATGCTGCGCTACCCTGAAAAATATAATCAGATAGAAAAAGTAGATCCGCCAATAACAACAAAGCCTTATTATCTCATCGTCGGTAAGTCGTATTATTCTACACATTCAAAAATGGTGGAAGATATCTGGGTTCAGATAGCTGAAATCAGGGAAACGGAACTTTCTGAACTTTTAATGAGATATACCGAGCATCGATCCCCATAATAAAATCATACTTCGTTCTATAACGAAGCAAATTCATCATTGAAAATGCTAATACACGGGCCTGTCAAAAAAATGAGAGGTATAACAATGATTACTTGCTTTATTCGTTACGAAATTGATCCATATAAAAAAGAGCTTTTTGAACAATATGCCAAAAATTGGGGCCAAGCCATTCCTCAATGCGGGGCTGATTTAATAGGTTATTACGCGCCACAAGAGGGATCAACTACAACAGCGTACGGTCTTTATAATATTGAAAATCTTGCCGAATACGAGGCTTATCGTGCTCGTTTGATGGAACATCCTCTTGGTCGTGAGAATTATGAATTTGCAAAGAGAGAACAGTTTATCCGCAAGGAAGACAGGATCTTTCTGAAACGTGCATCTGCCCCACATAGTACCTTGATTTTGCCATGATTGCTGTGATCTTTGAAGTTTGGCCAGCTGAAGGACAGCAAGAAAATTATCTGGAACTTGCAGCTAGGCTTCAAGGTGACTTCATCAAAATCGATGGGTTTGTTTCCATTTAGAGATTCCAAAGTTTGTCCGAAAGGTAAAGCGATTATCGCTTTCTTTTTGGCGTAATGAAGAGGTCGTAAAGTGGTCACGAAACCAAGAAGATCATAGGCAGACGCAAACCAAAGGACGGGAAGGTGTTTTCTCTGACTATAGAATACAGCAGGGCCGAGGCTCTTCTTGATTCGATCAAGAAGTTTAATTAATTCTGTTAACAGTCTGGAATGCGAAGAAAAGCCGTCTTTTATCACGGCTTTTCTTTGACAGGACCGCAGAATATTGAAACTCTACCTATCCCTTTCCAATAAACAAACTTTCGTTGAAAATTATGCTAGCTGAAATTCTGGGAATTATTGCCCCTGTACTCATATGTATTGCAATCGGGTTTGCCTGGGCCAAGGCTGGCCGTAAATTTGATACGCCAATGGTAACTTTTCTTGTTACCTATTTTAGTACACCTGCCCTTGTCTTTTATACTTTGGCGACTGTTGATCTTTCTATGGACGCCCTTGTTGCAATGGGTGGAGCCGCTATTGCCGCAAATGTCGTCCTCGCTGTCATCGGTGCGGTTACTCTGTGGATCTTCGGTTTGTCACAACGGACATTCCTCCAGTCTCTAACCTGGCCAAATGTCGGAAATATTGGTTTACCTCTCTGTCTTCTGGCTTTCGGGGAAGAAGGGCTTGCTCTGGCCATCGGATTTTTTGCTGTTTACGTTGTCATTCAACTTACCATTGGCGTTGCATTTGTCTCGGGTCAATTTTCACCAAAATCTTTAGTCACGATGCCGATAATTCCCGCGACTATTATCGCCTCTGTCGTGCTGGTTGCAGATTTATACGTTCCGGAATGGGTACTGAATACGACAAAGTTAATTGGGGATCTGACAATTCCTCTCATGCTGATTACGCTTGGTGTTTCACTTGCCAGCCTGAAGGTAGTTAATATCAGGCGCAGTGTCTGGCTTGCAATATTTCGCCTGGCAATTGGTTTTGCGGTTGGTGTTGGGATTGCCTGGGGTTTTGATCTTGAAGGAGCAGCAAGAGGGGTTGTTATTCTTCAATGCTCTTTGCCCGTTGCTGTGTTCTGTTACCTTTTGGCACAGCTTTATGAGCGTCAACCTGAAGAGGTGGCTAGTCTCGTTGTGATATCAACCACGATATCGATAGTGACCCTTCCTGTCTTAATGTGGTTTGTACTTTTAGGTTAAGACTTCTTCTCGACTGCCATATTTGTACAGAATGAGACCCGGATACCTTTGGATCGCAGTGCCTGGGATTGTATCCTTTTGAATTGTCTTATCCTTGCAATGTTACCGGCGTTCATTCGCAATAACTGTATAGTTCTTTGAGTAGCTAAGTCATTTTGGGCTTATCTATGGTTATCTGTATCTCTTCAATTTTCATTGTTTTTACGGTTTTTGTATTTGTATTTGTACATGTTCTTGACAAATAGAAGCTATTTTTGGCGTCAAAAATCTTGAGTAAATAAAAATTATGACAAAAATAGTACATTATTTTACAAATTCATGTTTTTTTTTGGTTTAACCAATAAGTTTAATAAAAATATCAATAAATACCTAAAAAGGTGAGGCGTACACTTAGTTGTGGCGAAAATTAAGCGTACTTAATCAACCTATTGTTTCTTGTTAAGGTGGTATTCGTTTTGTCTGTAGAATAGGTTATGGTTGAAAGGTAAATATAAAGTAATAATTGGTGTTAATCTTTAATTAATGAGACTCTATCAACAATCAGCACAGATTTTACAAGTAAATGTAAATCGAAAATAAAGTACTAGTGTAAAAACATAAAAATGTATGGTTGTTTTTAGGAGAAATAAGTTGAGAAACGTAAATAAGATTATCGCTTTTGGTGCTATTAGTTTAAGTTTTGCATCTTCTGCTGCTTTTTCTGCAGATGCTACTGGTAATGCTTCTGCTCAAATTCAAACTGCTGTTTCTGTAGTTGAGAATACGGCAATGAATTTTGGTAGTACAGCTGTTGATGCTTCGGGGGGAACGGTTTCCATGACCTCAGCTGGTGTTGTATCTGGCCCAGGTGGTTATACTTTTTCCGGATCACCCGCAGCGGGTGCCTTTACTGTGACAGCTGATGCAAGTACTGCCGTTACAATTAGTTTCACAGATGGCACGCTGACAGGACCAGGTACTGCAATGGCCCTGAATAATTTTACCCATAATGCAGGCGGTACACCTACAACAGGCGTTGGCGGTTCGTTAGCTTTTGCTGTTGGTGGAGATATGGTTGTCAATGCCACACAGACTAGTGGTGCCTATACGGGGACATATACCGTAACAGTTAACTACTAAGTTTTATTGGATCCAGGGAAACTTTCGTTTTGTATGTTTCCCTGGTTCTTTTTTTAGGGGGTGAGTAAGGTGACATATCTCGTCAATGTGTCTGGTTTAGCAAATCCGGTTCTACCAAGTAGAGATCAAGTAAGTGAAGTTGGTTATTTAAAATATTTATTCTCAGTATTTGTCTTTTTAATTTTAATATTTACAATTCAATTCTCAAACTCTGCCTCGGCAGCGGGGGGATTAGTTGTTACGCCGCAACTTGTAGAGTTAGACAGCCGTAATCGAAATACGGTGTTGACCCTCGCAAATCGAGGGAACAAGGTTGAAACTTATCGAATTTCAATAATTAATTACCGCATGGATGAGCAAGGAAACTTGTTTCAGATTGATACGCCGAGCGGTGTTGAAGCTTTCGCAAATGGCCTATTTCGGTATGCCCCACGCCAAATAACGTTAAAACCTGGAACACCACAAACAGTAAGAGTTTTATATCGCCGCCCGGCAGATTTGAAAGACGGTGAATATCGATCACACCTTCTTTTTCAGCAAGTACCTGATACAAAACCTCAGACCTCAGATAATTCAAATGTTGCTGGAATCTCCGTGGAAATTAAAACCATTTTCGGGATTTCAATTCCGGTTATTGTACGTCACGGGGCGCTTACAGGAAGTGGTCAGTTAGCAGAACTTAAGCCGATTGATAGAAATGACGGCGAGAAAGCTATATCCCTACGAATTAAGCGGTCTGGTAATCAATCGCTACGGGGTGATTTAGTCGCCTTGTCAGAGGGAAATGAAGTTGGGCGTCTGAATAATGTCGCTGTCTATCTTTCAACCTCCTATCGGGATATCGAAGTACCTTTGGCATCTGAAAAGTTGTTATCTCTTGCTGGTAAAAAAATCGACGTGGAATACCGTCCACGCAAAGGGAAAACAGGCCCCATTATAACCTCAAGCCTGACGTTACCTTAGAGCTTCCCACAATCAACAATATTGTATTCGTAACCTGATTGGTTGATGGAATGCCTTGGCCGACTAAAATCATACGGCTAACTCTTGTAATACTTGTGGTGCTATTATTTCCAGTGCCACAAGTAATCGCAGAGACAACAGAAAGTATTACGGAAATCTGGAGTGAAAGGCCCGATGATGAGATATACGTTTTTGGGCTAGAGCTAGATCGATATACTTTAACAGATGGTTTTATAATATTTTTTGATGGTAAAGAGGCTTTTGTACCTCTTGCAGGAATTACACAAGCGTTAGAGTTTCCAATTGATGTCGATCCCGTAGAAGGGGTCGCTAAGGGATGGTTTTTGAATGAAGACCGAACCTTCGACCTCGATTTAAAAACTGGGACAGTTAAGCTTAAAGATCGCTCTTTAGAGTTCTCCCTCGATCAGGTGGAACGGCATCCTGATGATTTGTATGTATCTCTAAGCGAACTTGAAAAGTGGTTTCCTCTTATTCTCGAAATTCGTTTCAGTGACCTACAAATTGGTGTTAGGGCTCTTGAACCTTTCCCTTTGCAAGAGCGGATTGCGCGAGAAGCGCGTCGTTCTCAAATCGGAGCTAATGCTGAGGGGGATGAATTAGAGCTGTTTATTCCTGAGAATAACTGGTTCGAACTTCCTTTTGTGGACGTCAGTATTGATGCATCTGGTCGTAATACTGCCAATGTCTTGGATGGTCAAGTGCGGCAAACCACGACTGTTGTTGGAATAGTTGGCGGTCTTGATGCCGATGCAACATTTATCGCAAATAGTGCAGAAGAGCTACCAAACCTTCGGTTACAACTTGGTCGTCGTTCTATTGATGGCGGCTTGCTTGGTCCTCTCAATGCCCGAGAATTTTCTCTGGGTGATGTATCTACACCTGATTTACCTTTGGTTGCTGATAACACTGTAGGTAGAGGTATATCGCTATCATCCTACGATCTAAACAGATTAGAGCAAACCAATAGGGTTACCTTGCGTGGTGAGTTGGCCGTCGGTTGGGAGGTGGAGGTTTACCGAAATGGAGAGCTAATTGATTTCCAAACTGACAATGATGTCGGTGATGGACGTTATGAATTCTTGAATATTCCAACGGTTGCAGGGTTGAACGAATTCAGGCTGGTCTTTTACGGACCACAGGGACAGACCCGGGAAAAAAATGAACGATACTTTGTCACCTCTGAGCTTGCTGAACCGAAAAAAGGGTCCTTTCGATTTGCCGTAAATCAAGCTAACCGTGATCTAATTTCATTTACGGATCAAGTGAACTCCCGAGAAGATGATGGTGAGAACCGGTTAATTGCTCAGGCAGAATATGGAGTGAACGAGACCTTCTCCGTAAATGGTGGAGTTGCTTCACTTTCTCTAGAGGGTGAGCGCCGTAATTATTTATCAGTTGGAGCACAAACTTCTCTATTTGGAGCACTTGGTCATTTGGATCTATCTATTGCTGATGACGGCGGGGTGGCATTCGGGGGCCGAACCCAAACCCAAATTGGATCCTGGTCTTTATCTGCCGAGCAAAACTGGTATCAGGGATTTCATTCGGAACAATCAGACAATAGTTCTATTAGTGGACACCTTCGTAGTAAGACGAGTGCACGGATTAATGGGCATCTACCTGACTTTGGCCTTGGGCATCAACCCTTGTCTGCCTCTGTTACTCATGAAATATCAGAAGATAGAGAATGGGAAACTCAACTTTTTGGTCGATTATCAACTGTTGTAAGGCCTTTTAATTTTGCTTTGTCTACGACGGCACGCATTAAAGAAGAACAGCCAACAGAGAGCGATGCGCGCCTTCTTATTAGCACCTTGCTCGGTGATTTTCGCCTAAGAGGTGAAGCTGGTTATGGAGTTACTCCTGTGGCCGAGTTAGAAAGAGTGTCTCTGAGTGCTGATTGGCATATAGAAGATGACTTTGGTGCACGGATTAATTTTACCCATACGGGAGGGGATCGCCCCTTAAACATGGTATCCGCTGGCCTTAATAGGCAATTTGAGAAATTTGCTCTTGGGGTTGATTTAGAAGGAGACAACGAAGGGAATTATAATGCCCGACTTGGCCTCTCTTTTAGTTTTGGTCACGATCCTGGCCCTAATAGCCTTGCAGTTAAGGGAAAATCATTTGCCAGACAGAGTGCAGTAAGTGCCCAAGTTTTTCTTGATCGAGATAATGACGGGGTTTATGGACCCAAAGACAGCTTGATTTCAAACGCGGGATTTTCCGGTTTGACTTTACCGCGCAATGTTACAACATCCGAGGATGGGACCGCATTTATTGTGGGGCTAGAACCATACAAAGCCATAGAAATTGGGCTTAATAATGCGACATTGGAAGATCCTTTTTGGGTGTCATCCAAGAAACCTGTGAACGTCGTTATGCGTCCCGGTACGACTACTCTTATGCAGTTTCCTGTCATTGAAACCGGAGAAGTGGATGGTCTGGTTCTGTTAAGAGAGCTCGCGAGTGATAATAAGGACGATATTATAAAGGAAAAAATGGGCTCGGGGATGCGTGTTTATCTCGAGGATTACGCGGGGCAAAGGGTAGCTGAAACTGTCAGCGCCTATGATGGTTTTTTCTTTTTTGATAGGATTCCTTATGGCGAATACAAGGTCATCCTTGATCGTGAGCAGTTGGAAGAGTTGGGGTATGAAGCCAGAGGTGTGCTGCGCGAGTTTGATATAGGAGGCGAGGAACCCTTTGTTTCAGCACAAGATTTGATTGCGACCTTGAAGGATTAGTAACAACATAAGTTGATGTTATTTTTGCTCATTCCATAATTTTTCCATGGTTTCCAAGTTTGTATCTTCGATTTTTAACCCTTGATCTTTTATGGAAATCTCTACGCCACGAAATCGTTTTTCAAATTTTTTATTGGTTCTCCTCAAGGCCTGTTCAGGATCTAGGTTCAGGTGCCTTGCAAGATTAACAACGGAAAAAAGAACATCACCAAGCTCGTCTTCGGCGCGATCGATATCGATTGATTTTGTTTGATCGAGGACTTCTTTAAGTTCTTCGATCTCCTCGTGTATTTTCTCGATAACCGGGTTCAAGTCTGGCCAGTCGAAGCCAACTCTTGCAGCTCTTTTTTGTAACTTTACCGCGCGTGTCGCAGCAGGCAGGCCTACAGGAATACCATCCAAAATGCTTTCTTCTGCTTTGCCTTGTTTTTTTACTCTTTCCTTTGCTTTTAAATCTTCCCAAGCCAGGGCTTGCTCTTGGACGTTTTTGTGAGAAACATCTCCATATACGTGTGGGTGGCGACTGACCATTTTATCAGTGATGGCCTGGGCAATATCTTCAAAGTTAAAAAGCTTGTTATCTTCGGCAATGCGCGCGTGATAAACGACCTGTAACAAAAGGTCACCAAGTTCGTCTTTTAAAGAGCTGTGATCTTTTTTTTCTATGGCGTCTGCAACTTCATAGGCTTCTTCAATGGTATAGGGCGCTATCGTTTGAAACGTTTGTTCTATGTCCCATGGACAGCCCCCGTTTGGATCCCTGAGATCAGCCATCAATTGTATTAATCGATCTATGCCATTATCGCTCAAGGAGGGGATGTTTTTACTCATGGGATTACCTGTGAAAGAGAAAATCTGAAATTATTTAAAAGCACATTAGCTAACAAGTAAGACAACAACAAAAATATAATAAAACGCTGGAGCTTTGAAAATTAAATTACGGTTTTTTCAAAGTGTATTTAAATCGAACAGTTTTACCAATTTTGCGACTCATAACCTTCGCGAATTCAACTTTTAGTTTACGTCTTTTTAACATCAAATGGATAGAGTCCTTCTCATTAAAAGCACGTCAAAGACAGGGGTTCCTGTGAATTTGAATTAAAAATGATGCTTACTTCGTAGTCGGAAGATGGGATTTACACATGCTGAATAAATTATCTTTAAGTGCAAAACTAACGCTTTGCAGCGCTCTAATTGTCGTGGTTTGTTTAGCCGTTAGCATCGTATTTATGGCTCGAACAACCGAAAATACGGTACGAGACCTCACCCTGGATCAAGCGCGGGCAATCGGTAAAGCTGAGGCAACCGAAGTTCAGCGCCAACTAGATATAGGAATGACGGTGGCTCATTCTCTCACGCAAACCTTTATTGGAATGAGAGAAAAAGGTGTCACAAATAGGTCTGCTTATGACGAAGTTCTTAGACAAACCCTAACCGCTAACCCTGTTTTGGCGGGTGCTTGGGCTGGTTATGAAACGAATGCTTTGGATGGGAAAGATTCAGATTTCGTAAATAAAGATAATCCAAGCGGGCGTTATTTATCTTATTATTATAATTTTGGTAAAGGCGTTTTACCGTCCGTTATTACAGCGTATGATTCCGATCAGACTACTCCGGAAACAGATTGGTACTACCTTCCTAAACGCACAAAGAAACCTGCGATTGTTGATCCCATTGGATATGACATCGAAGGTAATATTGTAACTTTGACATCATTTGTTTATCCAATTTTGGACGGAAATAATAACTTCTTGGGTGTTATTGGCGTCGATATGAACCTGAATGACATGGCGGCATCTTTCAACAAGTTGACGCCCTTTGAAACAGGCACAGTTAATTTGGTATCTAATAATGGTCAGTGGGTTGCTCATACAGATCCAGAGCTATTAGGGAAACCTCTGGATTTGGGGAATTCTCTTTTTGAAACAGCTGTTCCTCTTATTAAAGAAGGCGGCGCACTCGAAGGTATTGATGGTGACATTTATCGATTGTTTATTCCGGTAAATGTCAGGGATTCCAATGACCCTTGGTCAGTTATCATTAACGTACCTGTCAGTAAAATGACTGAACAAGCTGTTATCATGCAACGTTATACGGTTATCGGGGGCGGCATTCTTCTCGTTGTTCTTGTAACGGCTCTTCTGCTTATGTCACGTGTTATGATCCGTAATCCGCTGCAAGGCAGTATGACCGTAATTACGGCCTTAATGGAGGGGAATTATAACGTAGAGGTGACGGGGCAAGATCGGGGTGATGAAATCGGTGATATTAACCGGGCGCTAGAGCAGTTTAAGGCAAACGCCGAGCGCGTAAGTCTTATGGAAGTTGAAAAGCTTGAGGCTGAGAAACGGGCCTCTGATGAGCGTCAGGAATCACGTATGCAAATGGCAAACGATTTCGAAACTTCTGTTGGGCAGATTATTACTTCTGTATCAGGATCAGCGGATGATATGCGTACGACAGCAGAAAGTATGGCCGGGTCGGCAACGCAGTCTTCCAGCCAGGCTGATGTCGTCACTGGGGCTGCAGAAGAGGCATCATTGAGCGTACAATCTGTAGCAGCCGCGACAGAAGAATTGTCAGCCTCTATAAATGAAATCAGCTCACAAGTTCAGCGTTCCGCCGATATCGCGAGCAATGCAGTAGATGAAACGTCTCGTACAAATGAAAAAGTTGAAGGTCTTGCCGCTGCTGCTGATAAAATTGGCGAAGTTGTGAAGTTGATCAATGACATCGCAGAACAGACAAATCTACTTGCTCTTAATGCGACCATCGAAGCTGCAAGGGCAGGGGAAGCGGGTAAAGGATTTGCTGTCGTTGCTTCAGAAGTTAAGTCATTGGCAAATCAAACGGCTCAAGCAACAGAAGAGATTTCTGGTCAGATTTCCTCTATCCAGACAGAAACCCGCGACGCAGTTGGAGCAATTCATAGTATTTCGGAAACAATCAATTCTATCCATGAAGTCGCAACGGCCATTGCTTCTGCGGTGGAGGAGCAGGGCGCAGCGACAGCAGAGATTACCAAGTCTGTTCAGCAGGCTGCTAATGGAACTGATCAGGTCACCTCAAATATTACTCAAGTAAGAGAGGCGGCCAATACAACAGGTTCTGCAGCTAATGATGTGCAAGCTTCTGCATCTGGACTGGCTGAAGAAGCTAAGCTACTCGAAACGCAGGTTCATGAATTTATCGGGCGCCTTAGAAATGTGAGCTAATATATGAATCATTTTCGCTCAGAGTTTATTTAAGTAAAGCGCTAAGCCCGTGAGTTGAAATTTCTTCTCATGGGCTTTTTTTATATCTGGAAATCTAAGTACAGGTATTAACAACGTGAAATTCAATACTTTTAGTGAATTGTGGCCATGCTTCATAAATTTTCAGTGATTTTAAGAAGTTAAATATTTACTGAAAGTGAATGAATTTCAATAAAAACAAGCTATTAATTGGTAATTTACATATTTTCAAAATTATCAAATAAATAGTTAAATTATTTACACAAAATACTCTCTCGACCAAACCTTTGTTGCCTGTACAAGCAAAGAGACGGATATTTCAAAGCACAAAGGCAATAATAATTAAAACGCCTACGGTGCTATCAAGCACTATCTGAACAGCATGAGAATCTTCTTGGGAGACGATTAGCGTCATGACCGATAACTCTACTAACAAATTCAAACTATCCCGTCGTAAACTGCTAACAGGTGCAGCAGCGGCTGGTGCAGGTGCTGCTATGTTTAGCGGCGGCTCACCTTATTCTTTCGTCAAGGGCGCCTATGCCTGTCTCTTATACACATCTCCGAGCCCACGAGACCGAGGCTGATCTCGTA
>CAJXUS010000002.1 GCA_913060675.1 uncultured Rhodospirillales bacterium | reverse complement strand
CAGCCTCGGTCTCGTGGGCTCGGAGATGTGTATAAGAGACAGACCCCAGCGGCATCTGACGCAGATTCACCTGCACCAGCTTCCAGGGCATCACTAAAGCTACCAGAAGCACCACTTGCTTTTCGCTTTGAGCGCGCTCCTGATGTTGGTGTTACAGAAGAACCCGTTCTTATCTTCATTTTGTGTCCATTTTATTGTCCGTTTCCGCAAAAGCGACAACTGTCTGAAAAATGTGACCATATCTCGGCAAGTTTTACCAAGTCAGCTCATACATTGTTACCCAGCAGAGATACAGAAGCAAAACTATTTCATTTAAAAATTGGCTGTCTTAAGCCATTCGTCAAGCTCTATCTATATTGGCACGAAATTCGCATAACGTATAGAGAACATTAGTAATGGCTTAGAAAAAAGTATTTTCAGTTACGCCAAACAGAACAGTGAGTAGTAAAATGCACTTATTCAACAACCTATATGTCCAGAGCAAAACAGTCGCGTTTATCGGCGCGTTGTTTATGGTTCTCTTCGTATGGGTTGGAGAGGCATCTGCTCAATCTCGTATTAAAGATATTACAAACTTTGAAGGCATAAGAGACAACCTTCTCGTCGGATACGGGTTAGTTGTCGGGCTTAATGGCACAGGTGATGACATTGATGATGCGGTTTTCACCCGTGAAAGCCTCATCGGTGTCTTGCAGAGACTTGGGGTTAATGCCCGGGATGATGATCTCGACACAAACAATGTCGCAGCCGTCATGATTACTGCTAACTTACCTCCTTTCGCTCGTCAAGGCACACGGATCGACCTGACCGTATCAGCCATTGGCACGGCCGATAACCTTCAAGGTGGCACTCTCCTCGTTACCCCTCTTATGGGTGCAGACGGCGAAGTATACGCCGTGGGTCAAGGGCCTGTCGCCATTAACGGTTTTAGTGCGGCAGGAAATGCAGAGACAATCACTCGCGGTGTCCCTACAGTTGGCCGAATTTCTAACGGAGCAATCGTTGAAAGAGAAATTGATTTCGATTTAAAAGAGCTACAAAGCGTCAAAATCGCTCTTAAAAACCCTGATCTAACGACTGCTCGCCGTATTGCACAGGTAATAAACGCTAAACTTGGCGGTAACTCAGCTATAAGCACAGACCCCTCAACCGTACAACTGGACGTACCAGAGCGGTATCGGGGCAATACTGTTGCTATGCTGACAGATATAGAACTGCTAGAAGTGAGCGTTGATACGCCAGCGAAAGTCGTCATTGATGAAAAATCCGGTGTTATTGTCATTGGCAATGATGTCCGCATCAGCACTGTCGCCATCGCCCAAGGCAACCTGACAATTCGCATCACCGAAACTCCACAAGTCAGCCAGCCGAATGCATTTTCCAATACCGGTAATACAGAGGTCGTAGATCGTACTGATATCCAGGTAGATGACGACAGTGATCGTCGTCTCGCCGTCCTGCCTTCAGGCGTCACTCTTCAAGAAGTCGTAAGCGGCTTAAATGCTCTTGGCGTTGGCCCTCGGGACATGATCGCAATATTGCAAAGCATCAAAGCAGCTGGCGCCTTACAAGCTGACATCGAGTTACTGTAATGAATATAGATTCAAGCACATACATGGATAGCGCTTTAAGCGGATCCCTTGCGAGTAAGGCAAATGCCCTCGCAAACGTGAACCCTAAAGACGAGAAAGCCGCCATGGCGACAGCAAAAGAGTTTGAAGCTGTTTTTATTTCTCAAATGCTGTCCCCTATTTTCGAAAGTCTCCCAACGGATGGACCAATGGGCGGCGGACAAGGTGAGAGAATGTTTCGCTCTCTCATGGTTCAAGAGTACGGAAAAACTCTTTCAGAATCTGGCGGGATTGGAATCTCCAATGCCGTATATCGCGAAATTATCAAGCTGCAGGAGGTTTAAATGTCTACAGCCTTAAAAACGAAAGAATTTCCTGAAACAACAGTCCACAGCGTAATCGCGACTGTTAAAGGCCTCGTTTCTGTAATGAGCCGAGAAGTTGAGCTTCTTCGCGCAATGAAAATCAAGGAAATGAGCTTACTTCAAGAAGAAAAGCTGACCCTTGTAAATGCTTATGAACAAGGGACATCGCAGCTTAAAAATGACCCTTCTTTCATGCAGCACTTAGATCCTTTGCTCAAGAGCGAATTGCGCGACGTCATTCAGCAACTCAACACTACGGTGAAAGAGAATGAAACCGCGCTACTGGCAGCAAAAACGAACAATGAACGACTAATGCAAGCCGTTGTCGAAGCAGTGCAGCAACAAAAGAGTAAAAATAGCACCAGTTATTCTCAAACAGGTGTCTTGGCTGCTCAATCTGCACAATCTGCACAGACCTCGGCTCCTATGCATTTGAACCAATGTCTGTAACAAAATTGCTTATACAAAAACAAAATAGCAAATAGTTGAGGATGTCATGTCGTTAGCCCTAGCCCTAAATAACGCTTTAAGCGGGTTGAGAGTCAATCAAAGCGCGTTGGCGCTTACCTCAACCAATTTGGCGAACCTGAATAACCCAAACTACTCCCGCAAAACGCTTTTGCAGGAAACTCAGGTTATTGCGGGTGTTGGCTCAGGGGTTACAGCAGACACAATTGCGCGCAGTGTTAATACATTGCTGCAACGCGACTTCAGAGACGAGACGACACGTCTTAGTGAAATTTCGACCGAGAATAATTACCTCAACCGCGTACAGCAAATGTTTGGAACAGTGGCTAACAAGAATGCCCTCGGCGACCTGATTAATAGTTTTGCAGATTCGCTAGAAAGCTTAGGTAGTAGCCCTGAAATAACTTCAAATTACTTTACCACAATCAACAATGCGACAACGTTAACTGGTCGTATCCAGGGTATGGCTGATACCGTACAGGATGAACGTATTCGGGCGGACCTAGAAATAAACCAAGCCGTGAGAGATATGGAATCTCAACTCGCGATTATTGCTGAAATCAACGGCATCATACCTGGTCAGGCAGCTCAAGGCCTCCCAATTGGTGATTTGGAAGATAAAAGAGACCAAGCGATAAATACTCTGGCTCAATACACAGATATTCAGTACTTCCAAACCGATAAAAATCAAGTAAATATTCTCACCACAAGCGGCCGTACCCTTATAAATGGAGGCTATCAAGCCGATCTGTCTTTTCGGCAAACCACATTGATTACAGCGAATGAAAGCTACCCAGGTACACTAGATGGTATCCATCTCAACGATGGCGGTTTCCCAAATGCTGCAAATGACATAACCACCTCGTTAACAGGTGGAAAGCTTGCGGCCTTATTCAATGCTCGCGATACAATGTTGCCTTCTGTTACCAGCCAATTGGATCAAATGTCTTCGGCCTTAAGAGATGAGGTGAATCGCGTACACAATAGAGGCGCCAATACCCCTATGGGCGCAGGGACAGCCGCCCTTGATCCTGCAACCTTACATGGATCCAGAGCATTCAGTAACACTGCTCAGGCGATGACCATCGGCAGTAATGTTAACATGGTGCTCCTCGACATTAATGGCGCCATGGTAGGTGGCATGGGGACTATTGCTGCTGGGGCGACGACACCAGCAACCGTCCAAGGACAAATCAATACGTTTCTCGGGGCGAATGGTACCGCAAGTTTTGACGCCAATGGCCGTCTAGAGGTGAAATTAAACAGTAACGTAAAACTGGCATTTAAAGATACGGGTCTTGCAGCCACTCAAGGTGATTCTGTAATCCAGTTTGATGCGAATGGCGACACGGTAAATGAAAATTACAATGGGTTTTCAAACTTCTTTGGCTTGAACGATTTACTTATTACCCCTGATCTGGCGACGACTGTACCCGTTGTCGCAGGACAGACTGTTCAAACAGGCATTTCTTCCGGCATAATCGTCCGCACAGATGTTGTCGCCCAACCTTCTTATATTTCCCGGGGGTCTTTGTCAGGTACGCCTCCAAATTACACACTTGGACCAGGCAATAACGATGTGGCCTTAAGCCTTGCGGGTGCGTTTGAGCAAAATATCACCTTCAATGGTATTACAAATGGCCCAGACATTTCATCAACTACACTTTCTGGCTACGCAGGCATTATGCTTTCTTATAGCGCAACAACGACCCAAGCCTCACAAAGCAATCTAGATTTTCAAAGCGCCCTAACAGGTGATTTACAAATCAAAATGCAAAATGAGTCCGGGGTTAATATGGATGAGGAACTAGCCAATATGATCATCTTCCAAAACGCTTACAATGCCGCAGCCAAAGTCATTCAGATAACAGGTGAAATGTTAGACACCGTTATCGAGCTTGCGTAAGGAGAATAGATTATGCTTCGCGTATCAAGCTTTGCACAGAACCAGTTATTACAAACCAACATGGCCTCTACACAGGCTGAGGTTTCTAATCGAACTGTTCAAATTTCCAGTGGTAAAATCACTCAGGACTATACAAATATCGCGCAACAATCGCTCGGGTTAGTCAATCTTCAACGCGATAGTGTCCGTACAGAACAATTCGGGGAAAATATTCAATCGACGAAAACTCGATTAGAAATAATGGAAAACAATCTGAGTACGATTACAGACCGAATTACAAATCTATTGAGCGATGTTCTGAGTGGCCTTAACGGATCAAACATCCAAGAAATTCCATTTGAAACATTTGCGACAAGCTTTCGATCTGAAATGACAGCATTGATAAACGCCCAACACGAAGGAAGGTATCTTTTTTCTGGGAGTTTAACAGGTACTCCGCCCGTTGATGTAACAGATGCAGCTTATACCCCTCAAGCAGGCTTACCTGGAGTATTTACGGCTGATTTTGATTACTACCAGGGTGACAATGTTAAATTAGCTAACAGAATCGACCAAGATGCGACCCTCACCTACGGTATTACAGGTGATGACCCTGCATTTGAGAAAGTTCTACGCGGCCTATCCTATGTCGAATATGCAGGCATTAACGATGATACCGCAGTGTTACAAGAAGCTTATAATTTATTACAAACCTCTCTTGATGGTGTTTCTGCTCTGCGAAGTCAGATCGGTGCACAAGTCTCCGTTTTGGAGGGCGCAACGGCAAATCACGTGTCCTATAAAACTTATGTAGACAACACCATATCAGGAATTGAAGACATCGATATCGCTGAAGCAACCAGTCGACTGGCCTTTGATCAAGTTCAATTACAAGCATCATATATTAGCCTTACAAAGATCAACGAAGTAACTCTTTTGAATTACGTCCGATAAGTCTTTGTGATTTCACGCTTACTATTCGTTAATCATGGTTGCCTATTGTTACGGGAAAGCCCATTATGTTGGATATAGAACAAAACTTTAATGCTCAGGATCTCGACGGAATCACAATGCCGAAGACCGAGGAAGTAACAAATAACATCATTACCTTGAAAACTCGTTTCGGGGTAATGGAGATTGACCGGGATAAAACTATCGCGATGCCTCAAGGTATCGTCGGCTTTTCCCAGTACAAAGAATATGGCTTATCCACACCGTCCCATACGGTGTTGGATGGGTTTATGCTATTGCAATCCATTGATGAAGCCGAGCTTACTTTCATATTGAGGCCTTACGACCTCAACAGCGGGTTAATCGAAGACAAAGATATTGCAAGCGCTATGAAACAATATTCTATAACCCCTGACAATCTCGCTGTAATGCTGGTCACAACATTACGTCAAGTTGCTGGTGGCATAAAAAAGACCGTCAATTTGAGAGCCCCAATGTTTATTGATACAAATAAACGTCAAGCTTGGCAGCATATTTTGAGCTCAGAACAATATAGCGTTCGCCACGAAGTAGAATAACCTTCATATCCACTAACGGTAACCAGGCCAATAGCTCAGTTTGTAGTCCAGAGAGACAATCTGAAAAAGAGGGGATACTGATATGAAAGGGATCATTCTAGCCGGCGGAACAGGCAGCCGCCTCTATCCGATCACTCGCGTCGTAAGCAAGCAATTACTGCCCGTTTACGACAAACCAATGATCTACTTCCCCTTAACAACACTTATGCTATCAGGCATAAGAGATATCCAAATAATAACTACGCGAGAACACCAACACGCCTTTCAAACTCTCTTAGGTAACGGGCACCAGTGGGGAATTAATCTGTCTTGGTGTATCCAAGAAGAACCTGGTGGAATTGCAGAGGCGTTCTCTCTGTCCGAAGACTTTATAGGAAACGATCACTGTGCTCTTGCACTTGGCGATAACATTCTATTTGGGAATGGTTTAACGCGTTTATTACAGTCAGTTAGAACTCCCAAACCCGGCGCGACTGTTTTCGCCTACCGCGTCAAAGACCCAGAAAATTATGGTGTCGTTTCTTTCAATGACCAAGGGATCGGTATTGATATTGAGGAAAAACCGCAAAAGCCAAAATCAAATTTTGCTCTTATTGGCTTGTACTTTTATGACAATCAGGTCGTGAAGATTGCCCGTGATGTGAAACCCGGTCTCAATAACGAGAAACATATCACCGACATTAATCAAAAATATCTTGAAATGGGTAATTTGCAGGTAGAACGTCTGGGACGAGGTTTTGCCTGGCTCGATGCAGGGACGGTTGACTCTCTCCACAACGCTTCTGCTTTTGTCCGGTCTGTAGAAAGCAGACAAGGCATCAAAATTGCGTGTCCGGAAGAAATTGCCTGGTATATGGGCTATATTACGAACAAGGATCTTGAACAACTCGCAGATAATTTGATGGCGAGTGGTTATGGAAATTATCTACGAGAGATACTTATGGAACAAAATGGCTAAAAGCTCGGAAAATTTTCTTCGTAACAGTACAGAGCTCGTGATACCAGGCGGAACAAACGAGTCAAAAGCCTATAGATTAGAGGCGAATGCCTTAGGAAAACACGTTATTGGAGCTTCCTGTATTCAGAATGATCCGGATAAAAGTTTTTACGATAAATGGATCTATATTCCTTCAATACATGATGCAGGATTTGAAGAAAATCTTCTACAAAATATATCAAGAGAACACATCACATCCATTTTTTGCCCTCACATTGTACTCTATAAAGTAATTAGTAAAATCCTTGAGGCCCACAACTTAAGTGTTAGTTTCGTTAACCCTCCTCCAGGTGAGATCGAAACTATAAAAGTTACTTCACTCTATGAATCAGCAACAAAGGTTCGTGACCTTGCTGTTGCCCTAAACACTGATTACTGCCAAGAGATCCCGGATCTCGCAGAGATTGCGGGCCTCTTATTTTACACTCGAATGATACCTGGGATGACTTCAGAAGAGAAGCTTGCAGCATTTCTAGCCATATACCCAGAATTACCAAAAGGAGATATAGTCGAAATCGGTGCATATAGAGGGCGTTCGACATATATGCTTTCTTGGGGAAGCAGAAGATATCAGATTGGGAAGGTTTTGGTTCTTGATCCTTGGAGCCCTATATTGGCTCAACAAAATAATTCTCCAGATATCGTTAGAGATGAAGATCAAACTTTAATAAAAGATTTGGCTTCTTTCTGGGAAACAACGTTTGAGGGCTTTCTGGCAGCGCTCTCCCCATTCAGAGGAGTAATGAATTATTTACGATTGCCCTCCGTAGAAGCTGTAAAAATCTATACACGAAAACAGAAAATTCAATCACCTACGTTCGGTACCACAAAATATACCGGACAAATCTCACTCATCCATATTGATGGGAACCATGACTATGAAATGGTCAATGAAGACTGCAATTCTTGGCTTCCCTTCATAATGCCTGGAGGGTGGATTGTATTTGATGATTACCTTTGGCTTCATGGAGATGGTCCGCAAAAGGTCGGAGATGATTTTCTACAGAATAACAGCAATAAAATTGAGAGAGCTTTTTGTTTCGACAAATCGCTTTTTATTAAGATGAAAATTTAACGAGAACCACCCGTACCCTCTTCTCGACAGCAAAAGTTCTTATATAAATCCACTCTTTATTCTTTTTCACACAAAAGAAAAATGCTTGCGCATAAATCCGGATATTGCTGACCAAGTTGAAAACACCCATCTAAATATTCTTTAGATATAATATCAGTTTGCAATAATCTATCCCATTGGAAATTTGCCAATGCTTTAAAGAAAATACCTGTTCGATAAGTAACATTCAATCCTGCAGTTACAGCATCCCGCTCTAGCGTATCAAGAGAATAGGTACAGCGGTGGCCATGTTCAGCTTCGGCTGGAGTGACAGCCGAATTATGAGAAATCAACCCCATTTTTACAGCTATTTGCCGAGAAGGTGCATTCGCATTAGGGACCACAAGGAAAAGCTTACCGCCATCAGCCAACCATTCTTCATTGATACGCTTTAAGACGAGTACTGGGTCATCGATATGCTCCAAAACATGAGTCATAATGATATTGTCATAACGCTTTGGAAGATTAACCCTTTCAAAAGTATCGTTTACGTATTTAACACGCCCACCCAACCTTTCTTTTGCTTCACTTATAGCAAGATCTGATGCCTCTACACAGGTAACGTCATCAAAGAAAGGCAATAAGCGCTTTGTAAAATCTCCTTTGTAGCTTCCAAGCTCAAGTAAACTCCCGGCGTTAAGGAAAGGTTCAAAAGACTTGATCATAAAGGGATGCAACACATCAAAATCGAAGCTATAAGCATACTTTTCATTAACGCGGTTATCGAGATCATCTAACTCTTTATTAAAGTCTCTTTTATCACTCATCTTTTAATCCAACTGAACATTAATCTAGTTTTCCAAGACAGCCAGGCCAAAACCGTAACGCCCAAACTCATTTCCGTTGTATAGCATATAAACTGTACCATCCATTTCGAAGGTATAGGGATAACATTGCATTAGAGAATCCCATCCTTCATCTGAAACATCAATACCAGCAGCGTCATCATCTCTGTCCCAACTTACTAAATCACGAGATTTCGCGTAACCAATTCGGTAAGAATTTTGTGTATTCTCTCTAAATCCATAAGCCTGCCTATAACAAAAATACATATGATAAAGACCATTGCGGTAAAATACTGTCGGTAATGCTTGGCACTCATCTTCGTTTAATTTGTTGGCAATAATCGGCTGGCCATTACGCTGCCATTCCACGCCATCAGTAGAGATGGCGTGAGCTATTTTATAAACGCGGTCCGGTCGTTCCAAAGCAGAAAATTTTTGCCACTTAGTCCCGAATATGTACCACATATGATAAAGGTCACCAAAAGGCCTGACAAACGCATCTGCAACAAGAAAAGGTTCGTGTAATGACGCTGAGAGGATAGGACCGCTTCCATGTTTTTCAAACGTATCCCCATCATTATGGCTAATTGCCAAACCTATTGAAGCATCTGCAGAAACAGAAACTTTACGATTCCAACCTGTCGTATAAGCCAGAATCCGGTTACCATCTCTCAATACATTAGTTGGGAATATTCCATGTTCATCGAACCCACCCAGATCACCCAACTCAATAACCGTGTGCTTTGACACTTTGATAATTTTTTTGAAGTCTTTTTCAAAATCAACATAGGCTACATGACTCAGATATTTTCCGACGTTATCTTTTACCCGGGTAGAAAAATAAATTCGTACTCGATCTTTTTTAATCAACACTTGGGGGGATTGAGCAAATTCAGAGCAATTATTTGGAAGCACGTGCTCGTTCGGAGCAAATATTTTCCCAAGCTTTAACCACTTAATGTTTCATTCCAATCATCTGAATGTTTCATTATCGCCAACCCCATACCTGAACGCCCCATTTGATTTCCTTGATAAAGCATATACGTTTTACCATCCACTTGAAAAACATGAGGATAATTCACCATCTCAGAATCCCATCCTTCTTCTGAGACATCCATACCAGCCAATTCATCTCGCCTATTCCAGGATACCATATCAACAGAAGTCGCATAACCAATACGGTAGCCATTTTGGGCTTCTTTATAGTTATGGCTGTGTCTGTATGAAAAAAACATATGATACACCCCATTTTGTTTAATGACATCGGGGCAGGCTTGGCACTCATGCTCACCTAATTTATCATCTATTAGGTCGATACCAAGGCGGTTCCAATTCAAACCATCCTCAGACGTGGCCATTCGTATTTTGTAAACGGGTTCAGGCTTATCATTCGATTGTAGCCACTTCTTACCTGCCACATACCAAAGATACCATTTATCTCCATATTTCCGAACTCTTGGGCTACCAACAAGGAATGGTTCATCGGGGCAATAGGACAAAACAGGCCCTAGGCCAACTCTCTGAAATGATTTCCCGCCATCCCGGCTTATTGCGGTGCCAATTGCTGCGTTAAAAGGTACGGACTCACACCTTGTCCAACCTGCATAAAATACTCGAATTTCATCATTGTCTTTAATCACACTGATCGGGTTGGTTCCAAATTCATCGAATGTACCATAACCACCTAACTCTAGTGGCGGAGAAGAACAAAAATTTACAACGTTAGTTAAATTGTTTCGATCAAGATCTATGTACGATAGAAAGCTAAGATAATTACCTTCAGGGGAAGGTTTGGGTCTTGTGCAAAAAAATACTCGAACGAATTGGTCAAAAATCAAAACAGAGGGTGATTGAGCAAATTCTTTCATCCACCCGTTATATCCTTGATCACTCGGATCAAAAATCCTCCCCAATTTCTCCCACTTAAACAACGATCACCTCTTCGAAATACAAAACAACAATGTTTCTAATGTTAATGGTAGATTATTCATCAAGTTTCTTTAGCTTTTTCGCTCCAGTTTTTAACCCGCCATAATAATAATCATTAAAACCTGCCTCATTCATCAATTCAAAAACTTTTTTGATATCATACTCAACGCGATGCAACGTGAATTTTGTTCCATCGTAAGTCGCAAATGCGGCCCTTGGATCGCCATCTCTAGGTTGTCCAACGGAACCAGGGTTACAATAAATCTTGCCTCCAAAATTACTCGTGCTTTGAATATGAGTATGCCCCGAAACAAATACCTCACCCTCAATGCGCTCAAAGTACATTTGAGTTGGATCCAAATATTCATCGATGGGATTATCCCAGCCCCCATGCACCACCCTGATATTGCCGACTTGTAAATGTGAGGGAAGCGCTTTTACCCAGTTAAGGTTGTCAGCAGAGATAATACTTCGTTGGTATTCTAGGCAATCATTAACGCTTTTGGATCTTAGGCAAAAGCCTCCTCCCCCCATGTACCAGTCGTGATTTCCCATTACAGAAGGTATATGTCTTTTTCGCAGTTCATCACAGCACTCGTTAACTTGTGAATAATATCCCACGGTATCACCTGCACAGTAAATTTCAGAGATACCAAGCTTGTCCAGTTGAGATAAAACAGCTTTAAGCGCCTCGTAGTTTCCGTGGATATCAGAGATGAATGCTATTATCGTCATAAAATATATACTCATCAGTATAACGAACAGCCCGCCCCATTTTAATTATGGGTTGTGATTGTTCCTCATTTTTTAAAAAATAATTTACTGCCATTTCACTCTCATTATAGCCAAAAGCAGTACGTATTGAGGTTGAAGAAGAGATCCTTGGATTAATCTCAAGTAATTTAATCTCATCGTTGCTGACACGAAATTGAAAGTTTGTCGGCCCCATTGGCTTAAAGAGATGACAAAGCTCTGATATGGTTTTTACAAACTGATCAGAGGAAGTCACCTCTGCTTTTTCGGTGTAGCCATCTTTTGACAATTTTCGTCTTAATGTCAGAACACCTGTGTATCCCCCTCTACCGTCACAAAAGGCAGAAGTGGTATATTCTTCGTCATCAGAACCTACAATCTGCTGTGCCAATAAACTTCGGCCAATCTCATCCCGATATATCAGGAAAGAACTTTCATTATCAATCTTCTCAATGCCTTTTGCCCCAAAACCTTGCTTTGGTTTAAGTAAGAAAGGAAGGCTAAGAGAATTTACCAAGACATCAAAATCCTGGCTAACCGAGCTTTTTATACGGCATGAAAGTTTTGCTTTGCACAGTTGTTCATAAAACAACCATTTATCTTTACAGGACTGGATTAAGTTTACCCTGTTTAAAAGAGGTATAGCCCCAGCCTGTTCGATTTCTTTGATATGCTTTACCCATTTATACATATCAATCTCGATACCGGGTATCACCATGTCTACCTTGTATTTACTTACTATTGCCAGTAGCCAATCAACATAAGACGGATCAGTTGTCATTGGGGCTTGCACAAAATTTTCACAAAATGCAGGGGCAACAGAATCATTATAAATTGAGGTACCTATCAAGTTATAGTGCTCTTTTGCAGCTTTTAGTGATCGTAAGATACCATAACCGACAATCCCGCTAGCACCCGAGACAAGTATTGTACTCATCTTCTATTCTTTCTGTAGGTTGCTTCTTTTTTCATGCCATCTTTTATCGAAATTTGAGGCGTATACTCAAGCTTCGTAAAGAGCCTGTCATCCCTATTGAAACCATTGTCTGGAATATCAGGTTTATCGCGTAAAAACTTTAAAATACTTTTACTTTCAAATGCTTCGATAGCTGCCTTAGTCACTTCTGAATAACTTACATTCTCATTCGACAAGCAATTATAGATGCCAAAGACTTCTTGTTGAATAATCAAGGCAATGATATTGGCAACATCCTCAATATGGATAAAGTTTCTTACAGCATCATTCGTCCCATAGATAAATATATTTTCATCCAACTCAGCCTTATCCATGATTGAAAATAAAAACGGCTGATTTTTTCGGTAACATTCCCCCACACCATAGAACTGTGAAGGTCGAATGATCGTAAGAGGCATTTCATTAGTATTGCAGTATAGAGCAGCGAGTTCTTCAGATTGTTTTTTTGAAAGAGAGTATGCGTTGTAATAGGGCGAAGAAGGCTCAAGCAGTGCGAAGATACTAGAAACATGAACTATGTGTTTTACTCTAGCTTGCTTACATGCCTCGCAAAGTTTCAAGACCCCCAATACATTAATATTTACGGTCTCGAACATACCATTAAAGCCCTGTGTTCCCGATAAAGCAGCTGTGTTAATAACCACATCAATATCTCTCGGGATCTCCATTTTTTCAATTGGATCACTAAGGCTTAAATAGACATCGCATTTTTCGCGCCCTGCGGTAAGCACTTCAGCGAATCTTAGCAATACGGGTAACAAAGCTTTTGTAAGAGAAGATGTCCCTCCAACGATCAAGATTCTCATTAACATGTCCTACATAAGCTTTGGATCTGAGTATTTTGTCATATTAGCAAATAGAAATCTCAGCGAGTATCCCACAAGAGAGTTCTGGATAATCAATACCAACGGTACACAGCCCGGTAATCACTTCATCATTAAGATCAAGCGATAGCATTTGAGTGGTCGTAAATGGTTTTAAATATATCCCCTCAAGCTTATCGATTTTGTAACCAGCACTCATGATATCAGAGCTTAACGTTTCTACTGTGTAGTATCTCTGGTGGCCTAATAGATGGTCGTTTTCTGATAAAGCGGTCATATCTTCGAGCATACCGGCAATCACCCCGAGCCTTCTGTTTAATACTCCAGCATTGGGTACTGCGATAAAAATCTTCCCTCCAGGCGATAGATACCGTTTATATCGACTTATAATTTCGTGTGGATTATCTACGTGTTCTAGAATAAACCCCATAACGATAACATCAAATTGTTCATCGATATCTAAGGCTTCGAAATATGATTCTACTATTTGAGCCTTACAATTGGGATATTTCTCTTCAAAATTTTTGATAACGGCCTGAGATCCATCGATAACAAGATGCCTGTCAAAATACTGTGAAAAAATATTCGTTGTATAGCCATGTCCCAGACCGAGTTCCAACAAGCTCCTTGCGCCATGGCAATGCTTTATAATTCGGTGAGGATACCAGGTCAGTAATATTTCATTATCGAAATCATACAGGTTGTCTCCTGTGTAAGCTTTTAAATGAGTATCTAACTTACTGTTCATAACGTTATTACATCCACTACGGCTAAAATGGCGGAAAAATGTATAGCCATGAGCCTATACCAGTTTATACATTTCAAGAAGATCTCGTTTAATTACCTCCACGGAATTAAACATCATCACATCAATTATTGATAGCCAAGGGACATGATGATCTCCGAATTGAGGGTAACAAGTTGGCTCTGGCAAAATAAAATTCAACGCCAAGTCTTCTTCATTAAAATCATTTGACGAATATAAATCTTGCCCTCCAGAAGCGTTTATATAAGAGCTTGCCCCTACCGCCTTACATATCGCAATTACTCTGCTTTGACCTTTCAATTTGTGATCTGCTTCTATTTCAGAGGATACTTTAATCACAGTAGAAATATTTAATGTTCGACAAATTTCCTTTAGAGCTAAGTGCAAATACCTAAATAGATTTTGCTCGTCAAAATTGATGATTTTCTCAATCAAAGCATATGTAGGAATAAAGTAAGGCGCCTTTCCATAAGCACCTTTTATCTGATTTAGAAATTTGACTTTATCGAAACTCTCCGCGATCTCTCTATCCCTAATATCAAGATAATCAGATTGTTTTCTCAAAGGAAGAGTACAAGTGGAAGCTTGACCGTTTATTAGTATTCGATTTCGATTAACCCAACCTTTTTTCGTGTATTTGACATTATCATATAGAACGAACAAATCCACAGAATGAATGAGCTGAAAATAACCAATAAACGGGAAGAAATATGGCTGCATGATAGCAACATTCATTGATCAATCAGCTTTCAAATTTTATTGAAAACAGAACATCCGAAAGGGGTTTAATTCTGCTCAACACTCCGCCTACTCTTTCGGCAAGAGAATATGATCAACCGCATCACCGTCACAATAGCGTTTCCACATTATTTCCATGGACGTCTCAAGTGAGGCACAAACTTTTGCACCGCTTCCAGCCACTTCAGTTAAGAAGAAATCACGTAACTTAAGGCGATTTTCTTCTAATTTTGTCATATTTTGAGCAGCCCAAACCGCCTTTTCGACATATTCTTCTACCGATGATGAAACCATTTCATCCTGCCCGAAAAATTTAAGTAAAGAAGCACCGATATTTTCATGAAAAGCGCGCCCTTTTTGTAAAGTAATAAAACTTCGTCCCATAAAGAACAAATCTAGGGACGTTGTCGCTCCATTATATGGAAAAGGGTCAAGTCCTATATCGAACTCATTTATTTCTTCAAGATAAGTTAAGAAGTCGGAGCGTTTTCTTAAAATCAAACGCTCCCTTTCTACCCCACAATCATCAAGACACTGATAGAAACGATGCGTAAATTCATCATCGTCTTTTCCGCTTCCCTTCAATATTAATCTTGATCGAGGTATTTTCTTTAATAGTTGTCCCCAGGCCTGCATACATTCAACTGATATTTTACTCGTCCTATTGAAACTACCGAAAGTTACCCATCCATTGGTTTTGTATGGCAACTTTTTGGACACTATATGCTCTGCACCAGATCTAATATTATAACTGGTGCACCCAGGGATATGAACGAGCTTTTCCGTGTAAAGATCAGCATCTTCCAATGGGGCTGAAAATGGCTGAGTAATGTAATAATCAATACTGTCTAATCCTGTGGTAGCAGGGTACCCAATATAACTTGCTTGAATCGGCGCAGGCTTAGAAGACAGTGCTTTCAATCGATTACCAGCTGTATGCCCAGATAAATCGATGAGAATATGGATCTCATCATCGACAATCTGTTGACACAATTCTTCATCCGTTAAGGTAGATACATCCCTCTTCAGATCACATACCTGATCAATTCTTTCATTTACGGTACGTGACAGTTCGTCATCACGGACCTTTTGAGAATAAAGGTAAATGTCATATCGATCCCTATCATGATGTTTAGCGATCGGTAACCAAAAATACGCTGCAACATGATCGCCAAAATCACCAGATATATACCCAATACGGAGTTTTTCCACTTTTCCTGGATTAAACTTATACTCGGATATTCTCTGCTTCGGTAGGACGGCATGCATTTTTTCCCAAACCTTGGTCTCAGCTAAGTGCGTAATAGGATCAACCCCATCTTGATGCAACATCGTGAAAAGAATGTTGCTATGATACTCTTCATGCGCAGGAGCCAAATCTATGGCCTTACGGTAATGATCTATAGCTTTTTCGTGCTTACCAAGTCCTTCAAAGACTTGCCCTAAATTATTGTAAGCCTTATGACTGGTTGGGTCGATTTCTATTGATTTGTACAGATACTCCAGCGCCTCTACGTGATCCCCAAGGAGGTGACAACACGTGCCATAATTAAACACCGTATCTATGTCTTTGGGATCTCGGGCAATCGCACGTTTTAATATTGCTTTAGCTTCTTTGGGATAGTTGCGATCGATAAGAAGAGTTGCATATACTTTAATTATTGGAAGAAAATCAGAGTTATACTTATATGATGCTGCCGCAAATCGAAAAGCCAAATTCATATCGTGTCGATCTTTATATATTTTGACCAACAAGAGGTAATCTTTTTCTTTTTTGGATGCTTTATCAATATCCTTGGAAATCACATTTTCAGCTTCATCACTACGATCAAGTTCTATCAAACATCTCGCTAGGCATACACGTGCTTCACTATCTAACGGAAATTTCTCGTAAACTTTATTATAATATTCTACAGCCTGATCGAATTGTTTGAGCTTTTCCAGACATTCCCCTGCTCTCATCGCGACATAGGTGTTGGAATCATCAAGTTCATAAGCGGAAATATATGCACCAAGAGCACTATCCAATTCATCAAGCTCATATATTGAATTCGCAAGTTGAATAAAGCTGTCTATATGATCAGGTTTTCGTTGTGCACTCTCGCTAAAACATTCAACAGCAAGACTATGAACTTCAAGCTTTTGAAAAAAAACTCCAAAATTATAATAATCAATATAGCTTACACTTGGTAGATTAGCTATTTCAGAAAATTGCTCTCTAAATGAGGCTGAATCATTTTCCAACAAAAACTGAATACTTAATGCAAAGAAAAAAACTGGATGTTTATTTTTCTTTTTAATATTTTTCACAGAAAGCTCTATCGCTGGCTCATACTGCTTGGCGAAAAGGTGATTGAAAACAGTTTCTGCCGCTTTTTCTACTTTAAAACTAAATTTACGACCTTGTGCCACGCTTTATTCCTTCACACCAAATGCAAACAGCCTGCGATGCTGTGAGCAGATATCTTTCTGATATAACTTAACTAATCGGCTACCATGCAAGGAATAACACAAAGAAAGCCATTGATCCAATTACCAGATACTATCTTTAAAAGATTTCGTAATAATCCAGCGATAGTAGCCCACGAATGCTTTTACAAAACACGAGGAGCTCAAGACCTCTCATCAAGAGATGTCGAAAATGCTTTGTGAGATATAGGAAATTTTATATTTGAAGAAAATATCAGCAACAATAATAGCTATGATAAGGAACTAAATAATAATTTCAGTTCCCTTGCCACCGGTTGGTTTGCCTTGAGAACCATAAGGTTGATTAGACTTGGCTTGGGGTTGAGGCTGGGGCTGCCCTTGATTTGGAGCAGTTTGAGAGGGCTGATTGGAAGGCTCCATTTGTTTGTGGACTTCTTCCCAGGTTCTTTTCAGCTCACGTAAGCCCGTAAGAACATCATCGGCCACTTCCTGCCCATTACGCGAATTAATTTGCATCATTCGCATAAAAAGACTGTCGTAATATTCGTGAAGAACAGGCGAGACATCGCCACCATTTTCGAAATCTAGCTGTCCTTGTAAGCCCAGTAAAACTCGGGAAGCCTTTTCAACAGCATTAAATCGGTCTTCAAAACGCTCTTCTAGATCAGCTATCTTGGCTTCACCAATTAAACGGATCATCCCTTCGTAAAGCATAACAACAGCCTTAAGAGGGCTTACATTTTGAGAAGCCTGGCTATAAACACTGTTTCCGTAGGGTGTTTTATACATATTGTGTCTCCAGCCTTATCGACTTTTTACATTAATATTCACCACCCGATAAAGCAAATCACGGCTAAGTTATTTTTGTGAATTAACCATCGCTTCCAATTGTTTTTTCATGGCGTCAGCTTGCGCCAATGACTGTTCAAGCTTCGCATATTTGTCTAAGAGAAATAAGCGAGTGACTGCCAACTTAGCATCGATATCAATAACTCTGCTATTTAGATCAGTATTTTCAGATGTAATAGCAGCCAATCTTGTTGGCAACAAACCTCCCGGCTTTAAAAAGCTTTCCAAAGATTGATAGACGCTTTCACCAATACCAAGAGATGACTGAATTTGAATATTTTTTGCACCACTCCCGGCAGCTCCGGCATAAACAATGACAAGCCCTTCATAAGCCGTACCAGCTTTACCTGTCAGAACGTTTCCGGCAATATCAAAGACACTGCCCTGTCCTGTTACTGTCGCCCCGGTAATAGTGCCGCCAGCATCAACCCCTGAAATCACGAGTTCAAAATCATCAACGTTTACGGCGCTAGATCTTGAAATCACTCGAAGATCAGTTGAGTCGGACGTAAATCCAAACTCGAAAACCCCCCGCACACCATCAATATCTGAGAGCAACGCTGCATCAAGTTTGGTATCATCAATATCCAATTTACTCTCTGCATTAATTTTAATACCAATTTCGGCAAGAGTATTTACCGCGGTACTACCAACCCCAAGAGCACCATTTGCAACGTCACGGAAGATATTTTGCTCTACTGTACGTACGAGATCATCTCCGTACAAGGTGGGCCTCACAGCTGTGGCGCTTTGCGGATCATAATCTCTTTGCTGGGTAACCAAATCTCGAATCGCATTGTAGGCGTTTACAAAATCAGCAATTTTTTCTTTAATACTGCCAAGATTATTTTGAATCTCCACCTTAATAATATTACCGACATCTGCCTTGTACAGCTGAAAAGTAACTCCCTCAACGACATCACTCAGATCATTACTCGTTCGTTCAATGATAGTCGCAATACCGTCAATTTTTACCTGGGAAGTTTGTGCCGGATCAAGCTCCGTAAGGACCGCTCCGTCGCCATAAGTAGTCAAAAATTGCCCAGAAGTTCCCGAAAGCGTAATCGCCTTACCAGTATCTTCTCCCGTAAGAATTAATCTAAAATCGTTATCGGCAACCTTAATTACAGAGGCACGAACTTTTGTATCTCCTTTTACCGCATTAATCGCAGCCGCAATATCATCAAGACTGTCTGTCGCCTCAATCACAATATCTTTTGTCGTACCGCCAGCCAAGCCAATCGTAATCGTATCGGCTATTCCCTGGGCGGCTGTTGAATCAACAATCGTTCCGGAAGAGATTTTGTTAGCCGTTGCAAGTCTTAAAATTTCGAGATCATAAGTTCCAGAAGCCGCAGAATTTGTTGCGGTCACCCCCAGAAGGGTCGTTGCGTTCGTTGCGTTACCGGAAGTCAGAAAGGCAGATTTTGTTTCAAAAATATTACTATCAGTTCCAGAAAGTCCAGGAGGATTTCTAAGGCTTTGAGACGCATCTTGTAACGTCGTAAGTAAAGCGCTTAACTCTGAATAGGCCTGACTTTTTAGATCGTTCTCCTGGATGGTCTGCTCCATCCGCACTGCAGGAATTCTTTTTGCCTGCAAAGACGCACTAATGATCGCATTTGTATCAAAACCAGAGAATTGCCCGGAGATATTGGGTGAACCATTAGTAAAATTCAGATTGCCTGTGCTAACCATAAGAGCTTCCTTCCAGAAAGTATATTCCTAGATTTCCTTATCAATTGTACTTACCTGCGTGGGAGCATTGTTAATTTTAGGATAATTTCCAAGTTGTGTAAGGCTTGGAAACTGTGCGATCACAGCGTTATTATCTTTATCTATCAACTGAATGATCAGTTTACCTGTATCATTATCCCTATAAGTAAGAATATTAGAAGCCCCGGATGTTCCTGAAGAAACAGGAACTTGAGCCTGAACATCATCCTCTTTACTCGCAACATTCGTGCCAGAAGATGATATTTCCGTTAAAGAAACCGCAGTAACCTGATTAGGTGATGAGGTATTTGCGATGGGAGCAGACACTATCGCAGGCGAAACAGTTGGTTTCACTGAAGTCACAGTACGAGTGGGCGCCACAGGGTTTGAGACAGTCAAATCAGACATGCCGTTTTCCCCTTCCTTCTCTCAAGTTCACTAACAATACACTATACCATATCAGTTACATTTTGCATAATGTTCGCACTATGTCGCGACAGCTTCTTTATAATCCAATGCAATCCCGCAAAGGTAAGATCATGTATAAATTTCAACTAGAAAGAGGACAACTGGCTTTTTAGCCCGAATAGATACACCAAACAGCACAACCTTTTTCAGGTCGCGGGTTTAGTCACCATAATTTACGGGATAAATAGACACCTAAAAATAGATGTGCCAGACATTTCGGTTTTCCTTCTACTTGAAGTATTTAACACCCGTTCTTCTTGAACAGGAAGCTACGCAACAACTTTGTCAACATAACACAATAGCACACTATACCATGATAGTGCTCTATTGTAAAACTATAAGCTAAAGAAATAAATGTTTCTTTAGCTTATGAGACTACTTAAAATCTATCACGAGTTGTATTGGAATTGAGTTTGCCCACCCCCTTGGCTCAAAAAGGGAAATCAAAGTACCGAGGGTAGCACGCTGAGTTAATACTTTTGCAAGCTCAGCATCGATAAAATGCGCGCTGTGTAACTTACTCGGCACCAGGTAGCGGTTGAGCAGCAAAGCTTTCAAACGCTGAAGAACATCAGCAACAGGGGCAAAAGCACCATCGTCAGCTTAGTACTGATTGCGAAACCAGTAGCATCATCAGATGCACGTACAATATGTGACCCAGTAACAAACCTACTAACTGAATTTTATGCAGCTGAAGAACTTATACATAGGAATCTTATTTCGGAGTTCGTAAGCCAGGAACCCATTAACGAACAAAAAACAAAAAAATTCTGGGATGAGAAACTCACCCCAGAATTATTTAAGAGATTACCTTTTCAGTATTACTGAAGAACTCTCAAGAGTTGCTGCGGGATTGAATTTGCCTGTGAAAGGGCAGACACCGCGGCTTGAACAAGTACGTTGGCGGTCACCAACCTACTTTGTTCGGAAGCAAGATCTACATCTTTAATCGTAGAGTTTGCTGCTTCAATGTTTTCAACAGATGTGTTAATCGCTTGCTCTCTGGTTTCAAAACGCGAAACCAAGGCACCGAGTGTAGCACGCTGAGTTGATACATTTGTAAGCTGCGTATCAATTGCACCCAAAGCTGTCGTCGCCGTACCCGTAGTTGAAACGTTACCACCAGGACCCGCAACTGCAGTTAAAGTGTTCAAGTTGATATCAATGGTATCACCAGCAGCAGTACCAACCAGATAGTTCTGACTGTAGGTATTAACGATTTGCTGACCGTTAAACTTTGTATCAGCAATGATATCTGTAATCTCAGTATTAAGCTGGCTATACTCAGCATTAATAAATGCACGCTCTGCATCTTGCACAGCACCTGAAAGGGACTGGGCAGCCAGCGCCTTCAGACGCTGAAGAACGTCAGCGATACGTGCAAGAGCACCATCGCCAACCTGAAGAACAGAAGCACCTTGTGAAGCATTAACCGCGGCTTGTTTCAAAACCGTGGTATCAGCAGTTAGCTTCGTACTAATCGCGAGACCCGCAGCATCATCTGACGCACGCACAATACGCGACCCAGATGCAAGCTTACTAACAGAAGTCGATGCGGCCTGTGAGTTCACATTTAGAAATCTAACTGCTGAGTTTGCTGCGGTATTGGTTGAAACTACTGGCATTTCATTTTTCCTTCTACTTGAAGATTTTTAGCTACTCCGTTCTTCCTGAACAGAGATCGAAACATCATTTACGAATTTACTGAAGAACCCGTAGAAGCTGCTGCGGAATTGAGTTTGCCTGCGACAATGCAGATACCGCTGCTTGAACCAGCACGTTGGCGGTCACCAATTTACTTTGCTCAGAAGCCAAATCGACATCTTTAATTGTTGAGTTCGCAGCCTCAATATTTTCAATTGAGGTGTTAATTGCCTGTGCTCTGGTTTCGAAACGTGAAATCAAAGCACCAACTGTCGCACGCTGAGTAGATACGTTAGTCAATTGGGTATCAATTGACGTCAAAGCAGCTGTTGCAGTAACGGTAGTTGATACACCACCACCAGGACCAGCAACCGTGACACCTCCTGAAACCTGAGCATTGATCGTATCACCAGACGCAGTACCAACCAGATAGGTCTGGCTGTAGGTATTGACGATCTGTTGACCATTAAATTTTGTATCAGTGATGATATCACCGATCTCAGTATTAAGCTGGTCATATTCAGCATGGATGAATAAACGCTCTGCATCTTGAACCGCACCAGACAATGACTGAGCAGCCAACGCTTTTAAACGCTGAAGAACATCAGCAATACGTGCAAGTGCACCATCACCAACCTGAAGAACAGATGCACCCTGAGACGCATTAACAGCCGCCTGCTTCAATACTGTGGTATCAGCAGTCAGCTTAGTGCTGATCGCCAAACCGGCAGCATCATCAGATGCACGCACAATACGTGACCCAGAAGCAAGCTTACTTACGGATGTTGAGGCTGCCGCGGAGTTAACATTTAAGAACCTGATTGCGGAGTTCGCAGCCGTATTGGTTGAAACTACTGGCATTTTACTTTTCCTTCTACTTGAAGACTTTTACCAACCCTGTTCTTCCTGAACAGAGATCCAAACATCACCTACGTATTACTGAAGAACCCGTAGAAGCTGTTGTGGTATTGAGTTTGCCTGCGACAATGCGGATACCGCGGCCTGAACCAGCACATTGGCAGTAACCAATCTACTTTGCTCGGAAGCCAAATCGACATCTTTAATTGTGGAATTCGCAGCCTCAATATTTTCAATAGAGGTGTTAATCGCCTGCGCTCTGGTTTCAAAACGTGAAATCAAAGCACCAATTGTCGCACGCTGAGTTGATACGTTTGTTAATTGAGTATCAATTGACCCCAAAGCTGTAGTAGCAGTTGCCGAGTTTGTAACTGCACCAGCTGGACCAGCAACAGCTGTCAATCCTGAGACAGAAGCAAGAATGGTATCCGTTGAAGCAGTACCAACCAAATAACTCTGAGTGTAAGTGTTGACGATCTGTTGACCGTTAAACTTTGTATCAGTGATGATATCACCAATCTCAGTGTTGAGCTGCTGATATTCAGCATCAATAAAGACACGTTCTGCATCCTGCACAGCACCAGAAAGAGACTGAGCAGCCAGCGCTTTCAAACGCTGAAGAACATCAGCAATACGTGCAAGAGCACCATCACCAACCTGAAGAACAGAAGCACCTTGAGAAGCGTTAACTGCCGCTTGCTTCAACACAGTCGTATCAGCAGTCAGCTTAGTACTGATCGCGAGACCAGCAGCATCATCAGATGCACGCACAATACGTGAACCAGAAGCTAGTTTACTTACGGATGTTGAGGCTGCCGCGGAGTTAACATTGAGAAATCTGACTGCGGAGTTCGCAGCAGTATTTGTAGAAACTACAGGCATAATATTTTCCTTCTACTTGAAGTAACACTTGCCTAACTCTTCCTGAGAAAGGCACCAAAGTCGTCTTCTTGACAACCTGTCCACAAAGTCTCTTCCTGAAACTTTTTTGAACACTTACTATTCTAACAGCAAATCAAACCTAATGTAAATACCTTCAAGGCATTGAAATTATTACATTAACCACCTGTTAACCAATAGTATCGTGAACATTATTCCTTCAAAATGATCTATTTAGCTGGCTATAGCTGTGAGTTTTTTAGGTTTTTACACCTAATTTATCGAGTCGTTTCACGCTCAATTATCTCACAAACCTTGAGTACATCACATTTAGCTAAATCAGAAAAAAACGGAACCCCAAACACATTCTTATAAAATTTATCTGATTCCGTAACAGGACCCACGACTTCCTGTCCGAAGACAGGATTAAGGTGCAATTCATCCTCCCACCAACGTCGCGAGGATACGCCTGCGCCTTTCAGTTTCTCGATAACATCTACAGCATCAGTGTGATTGAAATAGAGGTTCATAGTATTTGATACCCCAGATGTAGGCATATGAAGTGAGGAACATCCCTCAACGTTTAATAACGCCTCATCATACCAAGACCTGACCTCTAGCAATCTCTCCCGAAGATCATTCCAGCGCCCCAATTGAGCCAATCCCACCGCAGCATGCATTTCGCTCATTTTCACATTACCACCAGGCGACCTTGCTATTCTCGAGCCTGCAAATCCAAAAGAAGTACATGATTTAAATTTCTCAGCGAGCTCTAAATCCAAGGTAATCATAAGTGCCCCCTCGCCAACACCAAGCGTTTTGGTCGCATGTAGACTGATAACTGTGGGGGTAAAGCCTGGGCTTACCGCATCAAAAGACGCTGCGGCATCGATAACAACGTGAATTTTTTGCTTTTTTGAAAAATCATCCCAAGTAGAAACATCAACAGCTGCACCAAAAGGAGCAACTGGGAGAACGACTGAAATTTCGTTATTTTCTAACAAGGCATTTTCTGCAATTTCAGGAGATAGCTCGCCAGTTTTTGCATCCACATCACAAAAAAGAGGTCGGAATCCTGCGGCCATAACCGCTTGGGCCGTTGCGACAAAGGTCCATGCGGGCACTAGGCAATAACCTGGTGAAGAACCTGCTACCCTAATTTTAGATGAATATAGTCGAAGCGTTTCAGTTAATGCCGAGGTCGCATTGCTTGCACTGACTACCGCAGAAACTGGAATATTAAAATGCTGGGCAATGCTTGCTTCAAACTCACAGACCAAAGGACCAAAATTGCTATACCACTTATTCTTTTCCATCCTCGTCAGATAAGGAAGGATCTCATTGACGCTTGGTAAATCTGGCTGGAAAAGCGGAAGCAATAGAACCTCTTAGGCAAAATGCAAAATTGATAAATCCATTAAATCAATAAATAAAAGAAAATAAGAAAAAAAGCTACTATCCTTTTCAAGGAATTGGGGTACCCATACCTGGATACCCCACTCCCTTATGTGAAAGGATCTAGTATTATTGTAGGAGTGACAGCAGCGTTTGTGGCAACTGATTTGCCTGTGAGAGCGCTGACACGGAAGCTTGGACAAGAACCTGTGAGGATACCAGTCTGGATTGTTCTGCCGCTAAATCGACATCCATAATGGATGACTTGGCCGCATCAATGTTTTCTTTGGAAGTCGCAACTTGCTGACCACGGAATTCAAAGCGAGAAATGATTGACCCCAAGTTTGCACGCGCTTCAGAGATTTCATTAATGGCCGTATCTACCGCCCCCATGGCAATTGTCGCCGCTCCTGAAGTTGAAACAGAAGTCGTATTCATATTTGGGGTACCAATGGTACCGGAAGTAAAATTGGTCGCCGTCGCACTTAAGGTGGCAATATTGACATTGATCACATCTGCCACAGTCACCCCAACGAAGAAACTAACAGTACCAGCACCAAACTGAGTACCTGTTCCATCAAGAAGGGATTCACCGTTAAAACGTGTGGCTGCTGCCATACCGTCGATTTCGGATACCAGCTGCTGATATTCTGCATCGATGAAGGCACGTTCTGTGTTTGTTGGCACACCTGAGAGAGATTGCGCTGCGAGAGCTTTCATACGTTGCAGCACGTCAGCAATCCGACCAAGGCCGCCATCTGCGACCTGCATAACTGCAGCGCCTTGCGCGGCGTTAACCGATGCTTGCTGTAAAACAGCACTATCTGCACGCAACCGGGTCCCGATCGCAAGACCAGCCGCATCATCAGAGGCGGTCACAATCCGAGAACCACTGGCAAGTTTCGAAATGGACTTACCAGAGGATAGTGAATTCGCATTCAAAAAGCGTAAAGCTGAATTCGCAGCTGTATTAGTTGTAACTGTAGGCATTATCTTTCCTTTCACATTCGTCTCAACGAAATAGCGTCCTGCTATTCCACCGCTAGTAATGCGGCATTTGTTGAATTCACGAATATAAATGCAAACAGTGTGCCAGTTATTTTTATATAATAATTACATATAGTTAGACGTTTTTTGAAAATATAACGTGAAATAAGAGGGAATTATTTCACATCGAAAAAGTCGATCTTTACCGACCTAACAGGAAAACAATTCCTAGTTCATTAACAAATGCTTGATAGAAATCATTCAGAGCAACATCGACGACAGGATTACTAAAAGCTGCTTCATCAAACAGCTCTCCGCCAAGAAACCCGATCCTGTTGCTATCAAAATCTTTTTCTCAGATAGTTAAGAGTTACCGGCACTAACGGCGTGATATTGCCTGATTTAGAATATATATTTTCACCACATAAAATGAGATCCCAACATCTCCCTCCAAATAGAGCCTATATATATAAGGTATAAAAATATGCCTCGTAATGAACCGAAATTAGGTCAAGATCTATTCATTCTGTAGCGCTGGTTTACCCAGATTTTTTTGTGGGTAGACGCAATAAACCAGGAAATATGGTGTATTCTAAATACCATTCTTCATTATGAAGTTTAAATAAAACCCCCTTGATCATCCCCTATCGTAATGACATTTATTTCTTACCCGGCAGGAATATCACAAGTCGATAAAATTACCCGGCACACTTTACCCAACGACACCAAAGTTCATTTATTTTTCTATAAAATTCATAGAGATAGAGCCATCACCAAAACTGGCCCAAGCTTTGCATTAATTATCCTGAGTTTTTGTTACTCGAGATAGATTGGAAGCAAAATGCAATGGCAAACGGACAGTTCAGCAACATCTTACATGTCACTCGATACGTCATCGGGTGAAGTCCTGATGCTCATCAACCAGGTAATTAATGCACTTGGTGAAGCAAAAACTGCTGTAACCACTCTTGAGATTGAAAAGCGCTTTAACGCAACAATAAAAGCGATGGCTTTGATGGACTCTATAGAAGAGGAAATGAAAGCCGACATATCTGAAAATATTCGTAATGCTTTTTCCCAAACTTCCTTGGGGATCATTGCCAACATAACACGCACGAATGTGAAGAACGACTTAACTGCGGCGCGTGAAGCGATCGCACAGATGGTTAGCTTCCGCCAAACATGGACAACTCTTTACCCCGCGGCTGAAGAGGAATGCTTCGCTTTACCACATTCAGCAACTGAAAACCAAAAACGCTCTGGTCTATATCTGGCCTAAAGATAAAAAACCAAGGACAGACAGATGAACTACTACGCAATTGATACCAATCGGGCAACAGACACCCAAGTCGCAAGTAAATCTCAGCAGGTTAAAAATGCGAGCCAGGCTTTTGCAGACTTTCTTAACCCGAGCGGTAACACTAAGAACTCGACAACGGTCAACCCTTCCCTGACGCAGGACACTTCTCTACTGGGGAATATTCTGAACAAGCCCTCCTGGCCAGTAGAACGTGATATCTCATTTGGGAATGCCGAGCGCGCGATTGATGATGCGCCAGGCGTAGAACAAGAGATCGATGCGAAAGCTTCTAACGACGACACGGATACTCGCGAAGCATCAGAAGATACAAATTCTTCAGAAGACCACGAGGACACACCTGCTAACGACGACAACACACAAGAAGATAGCAGAAGAGAAGCCAGAGAAGACACACGCCAAGATACCGAAGTTACCGAAGATCAAAGAAGCCCCGATGGCTCTGAAGCTGACGCCGTTGTCGTAGAGGCAACAACAACAACTCAACAAGCAGCAACGCAAGCTAGCGCGCAAACTAAGCAAAGTGTAGCAGCACAGCTGGGAACGCAAACGACCAACTCGACAGTGGCACAGAACGAGACAAAAGGTGACCAGAACCAAAGTGGCAATAAAGCTGGTGTAGCTAATGTACAGGTCAAACAAGCTGCGATTACATCTAAACCCACCAGTAATCTTATTGCATCTGCAACAGACACAGTTATGAACACCCAGGAAGCAAAAATTGCCGCTGCGTTTAATGCAGGCACAGGAGTTCAAGATAAAGCCAAAGGTCAAACCGTTGTAAACACGGCGACATCGACCAACGGTAAAGGAGCGGTTTCGGGCCAGACGGCACAAGCTGTGCTGGCGGCCAATTCAGGCCAAAGCGGAAACAACACCAATAACCAGTCACAAAATAGCAACTCCATGGCCCGCGCTGAAATTGGTGCGGCCACTGGCGCAAAATCAACAACAGCAGGTGCGAATGCTAGTTTCGCTCAATCGTTAACCGCGACGGCGAACTCTGCCAAGACAGAATCCACTGTCCCTACCCAGAAAACTCTGCAGTCAATGAATGTGAAGGCATCTGATCAGCTTTCCATTCATATCAAAAAAGCTGTCGGAGACAATAAAGACAGCATATCGATCAAACTACACCCCTCAGAACTTGGGCGGGTCGACGTAAAGCTAGAGATCGTTGATGGCAGCACCGTAAAAGCAATGATTTCTGCTGAACGGCCTGACACCCTGGATCTATTACAAAAAGATTCTCGGATGCTTGAAAAAGCACTTCAAGAAGCTGGCCTAAAAACTGACGGACAAAGCTTGAGCTTTAATTTAAAGCAAGATGGTAGCGAACAAAACGATAAGACTGACAACGGCTCTAACTTAGCCTCTGGATCTTCTGATACCGACGACGATAGCGCCGGGCTGGAAAATATCGAACAAGCAAACCGATCATCTCATGATGGCGATCTGGATATCAGTATCTAACTGGGTGACGGGAGAATAAGAAAATGGACGCAGCAACACAAACCCACGCACCAGTTAACGGTGTAACTTACAAAGAAGGAAGCACAACTGGATCGCTGACGGGCGGACAATCCCTCAATGATACTTTTGATATGTTCCTTAAACTGCTTACGACGCAGCTCAAAAATCAAGATCCACTGGATCCAACAGATAACAACGAGTTTGTTAATCAGCTGACACAGTTTACTCAGACTGAGTCTGCATTGAACACCAACACCAAGTTGGACAGTTTGATTGCATTACAAAGCAATAACCAACTCAGCTCAGCCCTTGATTACGTAGGCAAGGACATTCGTGCCGACAGTATTATTCTAAACCTCGACGATAATGGTTCTGATGTCATTTATGCCCTTACAGCAAATGCCTCCGCAACTGAAATCAAGATACTAGACCCGAATGGGAAAACAGTTCGCACCCTACAAGGATCAACTTCTGCAGGTCAGCACGAGATCCACTGGGACGGCAAGGATGATAATGGCAATGTTCTTGAGAACGGCCTTTATGCTTTCTCAGTCGTAGCCAAGGATAAAGACGAAAAAATTATCCAGACGGCTCAGGGAATTACAGGAACTGTTTCAGGCGTACAGATCAGCAATGGCTCCGTGATTTTGACCATGGGCGAGTTAGAAATCCCACTTGATAGTGTTCAAGCGGTTACACAAAAAACAACCCCAACAACTGGGAGCTCTTAAAATGACTAAGGTTTTAATTCAGCACTTATCTGACAAGACCGAGGGCTTCCAAGACCTCATTGCACTATTTACATATAGGGAGTTTGGATCATGAGTATTTACGGTGCCCTTTTCGCAGGCGTATCTGGACTCGCTGCACAAAGTAATGCAATGGGTATGATTTCAGATAACATCGCGAATGTGAATACAACTGGCTATAAAGGTGTGAGCGCTCGTTTTTCAACGCTTGTTGCACAATCATCCAGTGCCACGCTTTATGCCCCAGGTGGCGTACGATCTGCCCCCCTTAAGAATGTTGATAAGCAAGGTCAGCTTCAGGGTACAGCTTCTGCAACAGACTTAGCTGTCGCGGGGCGAGGCTTTTTTGTCGTCGGTGACCGTGCTACAGCAGGAGTGGATAAACAGTTTTTATTCTCCCGCGCAGGTTCCTTTAGACCTGACGCATCTGGGAATTTGGTAAACGCTGGTGGTTATTACCTTCAGGGGTGGCCAATTGCTACAGGCTCAACCACACCAACAAGTGCCAGTACCTTTACCGGGCTGGACACCGTTAACATCTCAAATCTAAACGGGACGGCAACAGCCACTTCAAATTTATCGGTTGCTCTTAACCTGCCGTCAACCGTGCAAACGACAGAGCAAACAAGTGACGTCGTTTTAGAAACAAATTTACAACCTGGATCTGGTCCACATGTATCAAATGTAACTGTATTTGATTCAACTGGAGCATCTCAGGCACTTACATACACTTGGACGGAAACTGGCGCGAATACGTGGACGTTTACTGCAAACGCTCCAGCAGGTGGTTCAGTAACAAGCGGTGGGCCAACAACTGTTGTCTTCAATCCTGCAACAGGCCTACCAATTTCGGGCTTTCCGCCTCCGGACCCAATATACACTTGGAATAATGGGTCGAGCAGTACTATTGATATTGGCTCTTACGGTGCCGGGATCACTGAAACGGCAGCGGCATTTTCATCAACTTCGCAACAATATAATGATCAATACATTGCAACGGTTCAGATTTATGATGATCTGGGTAATACGCATGATATGCAGCTTGCCTTCACAAAGACCGCGGCTAATGCGTGGTCAATGGCAGTGCTTAACCCAACACTAAACGGGACAACAAGTGGGAACGTCACTAATATCCCGCGTACTATAACCTTTAGTGGTGGTACACCAAACCTCATCAACATGCCGCCAATTTCTATTGATTGGACTGTTGGTAATACTGGGGCTTCAGCCAGTACAATTACGCTCGACACTGGTACCATTGGTGCGGCTGATGGGATCATTCAGTTCGCGGGTAACTTCATCGTCAACTCGACAGAACAAAACGGGGTGACCTTTGGGAATTACCGAGGGATATCCATTAGTGACGCTGGTGTCGTTACCGCATTGTTTGATAACGGGGAACAGCTTGATATTTCCCAACTTGCACTGGCTCTGGTTCCAAACCCTAATGGACTAGAAGGAAGAACAGGTAACGCCTACAGCTCGACACCTGAATCAGGTAACTTTCTTCTCAATCGCCCTCAAATTGGTGGCGCGGGGTTAATTGCTGCTTCTTCATTAGAAGCATCAAACATCGATCTTGCTGAAGAGTTCACTAATATGATCGTTACGCAAAGAGCCTATTCTGCAAGCGCCAAGATCATCACAACAGCGGATGAAATGTTGGACGAGCTAATCAGAATTGTCCGTTAGAAAATAACTACAACTCAAACAAAAAATAATTTTTTGTAGCCCCTCAGACTGAGGGGCTATTTTTTTTGGCTAAAAGCCTGTTTACAAAGGCAATTCAAAAAGTACATACAATTTGAGATAAATTGTCTAAATTATTGATATTAATAGTTTTTCAACACCCCTGATCTATAAAGAGAGGAGTAAATTAATAGCTGGAGTATAAACCATGGGGTCTAGCAGTTTAAGCCGGCGTATGAATGACGCTGATATAAGCGCCAATCCCTTATCGCTGGATGACCTTCCGCCGCCTGAGACCAAACGGTGGGTTATTCGACGTAAAGCCCAGGTGGTTGCGGGTGTCCGAAATGGGGTTATTAGCCTTGACGACGCATGCAAGCGATACAAACTTTCTTTGGAAGAATTTCTCTCATGGCAAAGGCTGATCGACAATCACGGGTTACGCGGGTTACGCACCACCCACCTACAAAAATATCGAGTTGATACTGAGAGCAAAAATACGGCTAAATTGTAATATGCCTTCATTATTTTCTCTACACTCATTAAAAACTTAACTTTTTTCGGAGCCTGTTACCTTCTTGGTAATAAGCTCTTGACTTAAATAGATAAAATTTTATTCAATTGCCTCGGCAAATTTTTCCTAGCACTAGGCAAATTTTTCCTTTGTTAACCTCCTATTTACCGAATACCTATAGGTTAAAGTTAACAGGTTTTACTGACATTTAGTAAATAGTAATAATTCGGATATTGCGGTAGTGAATACATTCGTCGATACCTTAAAGAATCTTGGCCCAGCACGGCTTGGTATAATGGCAGCCGTAGCAGCAGCCATTATTGCTTTTTTCATCTATCTAACAGGGCGTGTAGCAACACCAGAAATGGCTCTGCTATATGCTGATTTGGATCCTCAAGAAAGCGGCCAAATCGTAAGTGAACTTGATCAGCTTCAAATTCCATTCAAGCTCTCTCCATCTGGTGATGCCATATATGTACCTGGAAACAAAGTCGCGAGAATGCGGGTGGCTATGGCTGAAAAAGGTTTACCGAGCGGCGGCTCCATTGGGTATGAAATATTCGACCAATCAGAGGCTCTTGGTACGACAAGCTTTGTCCAAAACATAAATCACTTAAGAGCCTTGGAGGGCGAACTTTCACGTACCGTCAAATCGATCAACCGCATTAAACAAGCCCGCGTCCATTTGGTTCTACCTCAAAGAGAACTTTTCAGCAGAGACAAACAATCCCCTACCGCATCCGTTGTCGTGACGACACAAGGCAATACCCTTCTTGATCGCCAACAAATACTATCTATTCAGCACCTTATCTCAGCTGCCGTTCCTGGAATGAAGCCTGTTAACGTCTCTATTATTGACGACAAAGGCAATCTTCTCGCTCGCGGCGGAGAGGAAGGTGACCTTTCAACTCTGACAACATCAGCCGATGAACGACGTGTCGCTTATGAAACACGGCTCATGCGCACTGTAGAAGAACTTCTCGAGCGTTACGTGGGCCGAGGAAATGCTCAAGTTCAAATATCAGCTGAAATGGATTTCGACCGGATTACAGAAAACTCAGAGGTGTTCGACCCCGATGGTCAGGTGGTTCTCTCCACCCAAACAGTAGAAGAAAACGCCAGTGATACCGAAGATACTGGAAATGAAGGTATAACGGTCGGCAACAATCTTCCAGATGCCAACCTAGGGCAGCTCGGGGGTTCCACCGGCACGCAAAGCAGTACATCGAGAACTGAAGAAACCGTCAATTTTGAGAATTCAAAAATTATCAAGACACGTGTACATGAAACCGGTGCTATTCGTCGCCTTTCAGTTGCCGTCATTATTAATGACATTTCTGAAGTCAACGAAGAAGGTATCCGAACTTTCACAAGCCGGAGCGAGGAAGACATTGCTCAACTGGGCGCCATCGTCCGTTCGGCAGTTGGGTTCGACGAAAGTCGTGGCGACAAAGTAGAAATAGCTAATTTCCGATTTGCAGAGCTAGACCCCTTGCTACTCCCAGAAGAAGGAGTTCTCGGGATTGGCAAAGATGAAATGATGCGCTTTGCTGAACTTTTTATTCTTGGCGTCGTAGCAATTTTAATTCTCCTCCTCGTTGTTAGACCACTAGTTACCCGTATCATTGATGGCGACTTTACGCCTGCCGGAGATGGTGGTGGCGGCGCAGGTACCATTACAATTCCTGGCCCAGATGGCCGCCCCATGGTTATGGCGGCTCCCGCTGGAGTACCAGGAATGGCTCATATGCCGGGAATGCCGGCACAAATTGGCGTTGATGGCTTGCCTATGCTGACTTCAGATACTGCTGAAGGAGAAAATATGCCTGCAGACACGGCAGGGGTCGGTTCTGAAATTGAACAGATGATCGATATGAATAAAGTTGAAGGACGTGTACGCGCTTCTTCTTTAACTAAAATCGGTGAAATAGTTGAAAAACATCCTGAAGAAGCTGTGCAAATTTTACGTGCTTGGCTCTATCAGGAAGGTAAGTAAATAACTCTATCCAAAATACAATTATTTAAGAGCAAATAGTATGCGCGACGATTATAGAACAATGACTGGACCAGAAAAGGCTGCACTCCTTGTGATGGCATTAGGCGAGGCACAGACGGCGCAGCTATTTGCTATTATGGAAGACGATGAGATCAGGCAGTTGTCACAAATCATGGCGACTCTTGGTAATGTTAGCGCTCAACTGATCGAGCGTCTACTTGTTGAATTCGCCGATCAAATCTCCACGACAGGTACCATAACGGGTAGCTATGACAGCACTGAACGCCTGTTACAAAAAGTTCTGGATAAAGACCGTGTCGATACAATTATGGAAGAGATCCGCGGCCCTGCGGGACGGACCATGTGGGAAAAACTGGCGAACGTTAACGAAAACGTGCTCGCCAATTACCTCAAGAACGAATATCCGCAGACTGTGGCTGTTATTCTCTCCAAGGTCAGACCCGAGCATGCCTCTCGTGTACTTGGATTGCTGCCAGAACCTTTCGCAATGGAAGTTGTCATGCGGATGCTTCGAATGGAAGCGGTACAAAAAGACGTGCTGGATGATGTTGAAAGAACGTTAAGGAACGAATTCATGTCAAACCTTGCCAGAACAAATCGTCGAGATTCTCACGAAATGATGGCGGATATATTCAACTTCCTTGATCGAAATGTTGAAAGTCGTTTCATGAATGCCCTAGAAGAGCGAAACAAAGATTCTGCAGAAAGAATTAAAGCCCTTATGTTCACCTTTGAAGACCTCAGCAATCTTGATCCAGGCGGTGTTCAAACTCTATTGAGTGCAGCTGAAAAAGATAAACTGGCGATTGCCCTTAAAGGGTCGTCAGAAGGCTTGCGTGACATGTTCTTCACGAATATGTCAGAGCGTGCGGCAAAAATCATGAAAGAAGATATGGCTGCAATGGGTCCAATTCGTCTCAAAGATGTTGATGAGGCGCAAATGTACATGGTTACCATTGCCAAAGATCTTTCTGAAAAAGGTGAAATCGTTATGGCCGATTCAAAAGGCGAAGACGAGTTGGTTTACTAGGAGTTGGTGTTGGTGGCGAATTCAAATCAAAAATTTCTCTTCGACACATCGTTTGAGGGATCAAAAAAATCAACAAAACCCGGTTCGGATAATTTTTCCGACTTCATGGGCACGCCTGAAACTTCCCACCAAGATATTGCCACAGACATTCCTGAACCAGAGGAGCTTGTCCTTCCTGAAGGGGCAGTATCATTAGAAGATTTCGAACTTGCGAAACAAACTGCTTATGCAGAAGGCTACGCTGCTGGCCAGGAAGAAGCCCACGATAAAGCTTCTGAAACCAACGAAGCACAAGTCGTTCAAGTACTTGAACAAGTGACACAGGAATTATCTGATTTAGATCACAGCCATCAAAAAACACTTGAAGGACTACAGAGTATATCTATGGAAGTGGCCTTAAAAGCCATCCAGAAACTCTTCCCAAGTCTAGAACATAGTTCGACATTAGACGAAATCACCCTCGTATTCCGGGAATGCTTGGATCGATTGCCGCAGGAACCCAGGATCGTCATCCGAGTTTCCGACACCACTTTAGATGATGTGCAAGAACGCCTTGAACAGGTGGCAAGCAAAAGCGGATTTACCGGGCACCTCGTATTCTTATCCGAACCTGGTATGTCGCCAAGTGATGTTCGTGTTGAATGGGCAGAAGGAGGCGCTGAAAGAAACAGTGCTGAAATGCGACAAGAAATAGAAACAATTCTTTCTCGTGCGATTACAAGTATTTCACTCCCCGGGGATCCCGGGCAAACCAGTGCACTTTCGGATCAGGATAACAATGGAAGTGCTCCAGCCCAAGAGGTTGCCGAATGAACCAAGATGAAAATGAAAACGGAACATTTCCATCCGTTCCAGAAATGCCCGAGATGGAAGATGAATCCGCTATGCCTGAACCAGGCGGTCGCCCTCCAACTAATGCGAAAGAACTTGAAGCTGTTTATGACATTCCAGTCCAGGTTTCAGCTATCCTTGGTAAAGCGAACATGCAGGTTAGCCAGTTACTTAAACTAGGCAGAGGAGCCGTTATCGAGCTTGATAGAAAAGTTGGAGAAGCGATCGATATTTACGTCAACAATCGATTGGTTGCACGTGGAGAAGTTGTGGTCGTCGAAAATCGCCTCGGCGTGACGATGACCGAGATCATCAAAATGGACCGAAACTAGGTAATCCTGGGATTTGAACTGATTATGGTCAACACTTCGCAAACACGAACGACACCTCGTGGACAAGCTCCTAGTCGGCCCCATTCAGGGCCCACGTTTGACTACGCCACACTTACGGGTGTTGTTGGCGCATTTCTTGTTGTCTCCGTAGCAATGATCCTTGGGGGCTCTCCAGGGTCCTTTTTCAACCTTCCTGCCATACTGATCGTTGTCGGGGGAACCTTTCTGGTTACCACAACATCTTTTACTTGGGATGAGGTTACAAAGGCCCAGAAAACGATGCTCCGGGCAGCACTGTATCATGTGGAAACTCCTGGGAATGCCTCCTTACAGATTTTGTTTTTAGCGGATCAAGCACGAAGAAACAGTATTTTGTCACTCCAAAAGCACCTGAGCGACATTCAACACAGCGGTTTTCTACATCGCGCTACGGAAATGCTTGTCGATGGCATTGCCCCAGAACAGCTAGAGGCTGTACTTGAGCATCAGGTCGTCGCCACCCAACATCGGCATCAACGTTCTGCAAACATATTAAGACGTGCGGGTGAAGTCGCTCCAGCGATGGGATTAATTGGAACCTTGGTCGGCCTCGTGCAAATGCTAAGCAACCTTGAAGATCCAAGTACCATTGGTCCCAGTATGGCTGTTGCCCTACTGACTACTTTTTATGGTGCGATATTGTCCAATATGGTTTTCCACCCCCTAGCTGCAAAGCTTGAACGAATTTCGCAAACAGAGGCAATCGTCAATCAGATTTATACCATCGGCGTTTGTTCTGTCAGTCGGCACGAAAACCCAAGACGTTTAGAAATTATGCTTAACACTATTCTCTCTCCAGACCAGAGAGTGAATTATTTTGATTAAGGCGATTTATAAGTATATCGCCGTCCAGGAGAGTAAGTTATGCGCCTACTAATTGTTGGCTCGCTAGAAGGACACATGATCACCGCCGGCAAGATTGCTTTTGAGCGTGGGGCAAAGGTTGCGACAGTCGACGACGTAGATCAAGCCATGTCCTCACTACGCACAGGTAATGGCGCTGATTTAATTATGGTCGATATTAATCTGGATATCGATAAATTATGCAAACATCTTGATATGGAGCGCTTCTCTGTTCCTGTAATTGCTTGTGGTATCGGCACTCAACCTTCCAAAGCTGGTGACGCTATCCGATCCGGAGCCAAAGAGTATATCCCACTGCCGCCGGATGCTGAACTGATCGCAGCGGTTCTTGCAGCCGTAACAGAAGAAACAACTTCGCTGATCTACAAAGATCCCGCCATGGCGGCGGTTATTCAATTCGCAAAACAAATAGCTCCCTCAGATGCCAGTGTACTCATCACAGGGGAAAGCGGCACAGGTAAAGAGGTCATGTCTCGATACCTGCACTCCAAATCCAGGCGAGCAAAGAATAACTTTATTTCAATAAACTGTGCGGCAATTCCAGAAAATTTATTGGAATCAGAGCTCTTCGGCCACGAAAAGGGTGCTTTTACAGGCGCTTTGTCTCGTCGCATTGGTAAGTTTGAAGAAGCCAATGGAGGCACTTTGCTTCTTGATGAAATTTCTGAAATGCACCCCCGCCTTCAGGCTAAATTATTACGGGCAGTCCAAGAGCGTGAAATAGATCGTGTTGGTGGAAATAAACCTATCAAAGTTGATATCCGCCTGCTGGCAACCTCTAACCGGAATATGGAAGAAGAGGTTAAAAAAGGGAATTTCAGAGAAGATTTATATTTTAGGTTAAATGTTGTTACAATCGACATGCCATCTCTCAGGGATAGACCCCTCGACATAGAACTGCTGGCTGACCATTTTCTTGCAAAGTATGCAGAATCTAATGGCGTCGCCAAGCCAGCGATAACACCAGAAGCTCTTACACAATTAATGCAACATCATTGGCGCGGAAATGTACGTGAGTTAGAAAACACGATGCATCGTGCCGTACTGTTATCCAGAGATAACATAGTTGGCCCAGAGGCTATTTTATTATCAGGTACAAGCTTTGCTCCCGTTGCAACACAGGTTCCTAACCCTGTGACCCAAGGCTACCCTACGACACCAGCACCTCATCAACCTCCCCAAGGACAACAGCCACCTGTACAACAACCTGCCCCTGGTACAGAAATGCCTGAAAAGGCTCTCGTGGGGAGAACCGTTGCTGATGTGGAAAAAGACCTCATCCTCAACACTCTTCAACACTGTCTTGGCAATCGGACTCACGCAGCAAATATTCTTGGCATCTCAATTCGGACTCTACGTAATAAATTAAAAATTTACAGTGACGACGGCACCGAAGTCACAAGCCCAGGCAGAGGCGGAGAAAGTTTTAGCCCCTCCCTGTAAAATAATTTTTTATAACAACACAGTAGAAATTACATGTCTGAATCCAGTCCACAACAAGAGGGTAACAAATTAGGGCTACCGCCAACTGTGCTGTCCGTCCTAGATGCCCTTAGACGGGGAGATATAGCTCTGGCACTTGGTGTCATGGCTATTCTTGTTGTGCTGATTTTGCCAATGCCAAGCTGGTTGCTCGACATTTCTTTGGCTCTTTCAATCACATTGTCAGTTCTTATTCTGATGACTGCTCTGTTTATCCATGGGCCGTTAGAATTTGGATCATTTCCAACTATTTTGTTAATCGCGACGATGCTGCGACTGTCCCTGAACCTAGCCTCAACACGTTTGATACTTGCCGACGGACATGAAGGGGCCGGAGCGGCAGGACAGGTCATTGAATCTTTTGGTAACTTTGTCATGGGCGGCAATTTTGTCATTGGCATAATCGTATTCGGTATCCTCGTCATCGTGAACTTTATCGTTATCACAAAGGGTGCCGGACGGATCGCGGAGGTTTCTGCCCGCTTCAGTTTGGATGCGATGCCAGGTAAACAAATGGCTATTGATGCAGATCTCTCGAGTGGTTTGATCGACGAAGCAGATGCCCGAGTACGCCGCAAAAACCTGGAAGACGAAAGTAATTTCTTTGGGGCAATGGATGGTGCGTCCAAATTTGTCAGAGGAGATGCAATAGCAGGCCTCCTGATCACTTTTATCAACATAATTGGGGGAATCATTATTGGGGTAGCCCAAAAGGACATGCCCATTGGAGATGCCGCCGCCTCTTACACTCTCTTAACCGTTGGCGATGGATTGGTGTCCCAGATACCTGCTATTATTGTATCAACAGCCGCGGGTATTCTCGTCTCAAAGACAACCACAACAGGATCCGCAGACAAAGCTATATTTTCACAACTAAGTGGCTATCCTCGTGCTCTCGGCCTATCATCAGCCTTGATGACAGGGCTTGCTCTTGTACCGGGAACTCCAGCATTTCCATTTTTATTACTCGCAAGTGCAACAGGTGGCCTTGCATGGCTCTCGAATAAAAAATCTTTGGCACGGGACGAAATATCCGAAAAGCAAGAAATTGAGGCCGCTCAACCTGCCCCAATTGCAGAAGAACCGATCTCTTCATCATTACAAATCGATAATCTTCGACTTGAATTGGGTTATGCCCTATTACCCATGATTAACGGTCAGGGTGGAGAACGGCTAACTGATCAAATAAAGGGCTTAAGACGCCAACTTGCCCAAGAATTAGGTTTTGTTCTTCCCTCGGTACGTATCCAAGATAATCTGCAACTCGGTGCCAATAGTTACATCATCCGCATTAAAGAAATTTCTGCTGGTGAGGGAGAACTTAGGCCCAACATGCTTTTGATCATGGACCCGCGCGGCGATAAAATCCAACTTGCTGGCGAAGAAACTATCGAGCCAACTTTTGGTCTTCCGGCAATGTGGGTCGACGAAAGCCAAAGGGAAGAAGCCTTGTTCCGTGGTTACACTGTCGTTGACGCCTCAACAGTTATTACCACCCATATAACCGAAGTTGTGAAGGATAATATCTCTGAGTTGTTATCCTATTCCGAAACACAAAAACTTCTAGATGAGCTCAGCGAAGAGCATCAAAAGTTAATTGCAGATCTCATCCCCACTCAAATTTCGGTTGGGGCCTTGCAAAGAGTTCTTCAAAACCTTCTTGGAGAGCGAATTTCTATCCGCGATCTGCCAACCATTCTTGAGGGTATATCAGAAGCTTGTGCCTATACACGTAACGCAACCTTTATCACCGAACATGTAAGATCGCGGTTAGCCAGACAAATATCTAACAGCAATCAAAACGAGCAAGGGTTTATCCCCATGATCACCCTTTCCCCACAATGGGAACAGTCCTTTGCACAAGCTCTTGTTGGTGAGGGTGAGGAAAAACAACTCTCAATGCCACCAACACAGTTACAAGAATTCATTACTGCTGTCCGACAAACCTTTGAGCGCCACGCAATGATGGGGGAAGCCCCCGTCTTGTTGAGTAGCCCTGTAATACGCCCCTATGTGCGCTCAATTGTAGAACGTTTTCGCCCAGCAACTGTCGTAATGTCTCAAAATGAAGTACATCCCAAAGCAAAAATTAAGACTTTGGGGGTTATCTAGAGTTTATGATGTACTTGTGTGTGATGAATATGAAAAAAAATAACAAGCTGGAGAGCTGTTAAAATGCGTTTGAAGCATTACATTGCCAACAGCTTGCCAGAAGCGATGGATCAAGTCCGAACCGACTTAGGTGAAGACGCTATCATACTGGCCACGGATGAGCTTGGTCCCGGGCAAGGTGTTCGCGTTACTGCTGGCTTGGATGATGAACCCGCATATGATTTTTCTATAGAAGATCCTGTGGATGACGTTGATATTGTCGATGAAATCACGGAAGTTCTGGATTTTCATCGACTACCCGTAGAAATGATCGACAGCCTTGTTGGACAAGCAATAGGCATCCCCGCTTCGGAATGGCATATTTCACTTGCTGGAGCTTTAGATAACCATTTTCAATTTGCACATATACCCACCCGTCCGACGTCGAGACCTCTTATGCTAATTGGGTCACCAGGGGATGGAAAAACCTCTACCATTGCCAAACTTTGTGCAAAGGCAAGAATTGCAGATATTCCAACCAATGTAATTACTGTTGATTCAGAAAAAACAGGTGGCGTTGAACAGATAGCGACTTTTTGTCATCGCTTGCAAATAGACTTGGATATCGCGGAAACACCCGAAAATTTAATCGAATGTATGGATAAAATTTCTGAAGAGAGATTGGTGCTCATCGACACCATGGGGGTCAATCCTTTTGACGAAGATGCGATACAGTATCTAAGCGATTTTGCCCAGGCTTCGAATGCGGAATCTATCCTTATTATTCCTGCAGGTGGCGACGTATATGAAGCAGCAGAAAAAGCGAGCGCATTCACACCTTTAAACCCCAAATTTATCATCCCAACTAAACTCGATATGACCCGGCGATTTGGGGGGCTATTAACCGCGGCACACAGTGCGAACCTTACATTCATGGCTGCGGGGACGTCTCCCCATATTGCAGATGGGCTTTCGCCAATAAATCCAGTTTCTCTGGCACGACTATTGCTTCCCACTAGACTAGAACCCCAACAGAACACTCTTGCGACAGGCACACGCTGATGAACCAAGCCAAAAACAATGTACAGGCTCTACACAACAAATTACGTTGCCACAACATGATTGCAATTGCTTCTGGTAAAGGCGGTGTTGGTAAAACCTGGCTGTCCATTACCCTGTCCCATGCCCTATCAAGCCTGGGGTGTCGAACCTTGCTTTTTGATGGTGATTTGGGTCTTGCGAACGTAGACATCCAACTCGGCCTAGCCCCCAACAAAGATATGGGTGGTGTATTAACTGGTCGCTACTCTTTAGAAGAGGCCGCTGTTCGTTATCCAGATGGAGGCTTTGATGTTATTGCGGGGAGATCCGGATCGGGAAATCTTGCTAACTTACCCGCTCAACGTCTTAACCACCTCACAACAGATCTTGCTGCCTTGTCTGATTCCTATGACCGAATTATTCTAGACCTTGGCGCGGGAATAGATCGTACGGTAAGGCAGCTCGCTTCTCAGGCGCAAGTTTGTTTGGTTATTACAACCGATGAGCCAACATCCCTGACAGATGCCTATGCATTCATTAAGCTTACAAAAATGCAGCGCCCTGATGCAGACTTGCGGGTCATCGTAAATATGGCCGAGACTGAACATGATGGGCATAAGACGTACAATACAATTAGAAAAGCCTGTGAATCATTCTTACAAATAACACCTCCCCTTGCCGGAATTATTGTCCGGGATAACAAAGTAAAGGAAGCAATTCGCAATCAAACGCCTCTGCTCGTGAGATACCCAACGTCTTCAGCAGCGGAACGCGTTGAACAGATTGCCCGAAACTTGCTCTCAGGAAATGAATAAGGTCCGGCTCCCTCTTGCGACAACGCCGTCCTCTTCTTCTGGAGCGACTCAAACTACCCAAGTAAGTACAATAGCCAGCTACCCCCCTTCCCTGGGGACACGTCCGGTACAAGAACAAATCTCAGGGATCGTTCAAGGTCAAAACAAGACGGGGCAACTCATTGTACAAACGTTGCTCGGCGAACTTGCGATAAATAGCACAGTCAAGCTTCCACCCGGAACAGAAGTAATCATACAATTCAGGACACACCGCCCCCCCTTTGAAGTCCTCCTGGTTCCGCAACACAATAATAAAGCAAAACAGCCGGCTTCTCCTTCACCTTTAAACCCAACAGACAAACTGAGTTTAGGGCACATACTCCAAGCTACTTTTCTAAACAAATCAGCTGTACAAACCCAGGTCGCTGTCCCCAGCCATATCCTTAACTTACAGCCTGGCAACAACTTTCAGGTGAGGATTGAGATAATCCCTGCTTCTATACAGCAGAGTTCTACATCAAAGTTAAGTGCCGGCCCCCAGATAGGACCACAGGCAGGACAACAAACCGCCCAACCAACGACGGCAGGCTCGCCGCCCCAGAACGTATCTGCGACAACCAACACGTCAACCCAACCGAACTCAAATGCCCTGAGGGCAACCGTTATTGGAGCGAGTAATAGCCAACCAATAGTTCAAACGGTGCTTGGAAATATCCAGCTTTCGCTTAAGGCCCCCCTACCAACAGGTACGCAAATTAACCTGATGTTTCTCCCTCTCTCGGATGATCAGGCTTTACCCTCAGGAGATGGCGCCCTTCGCGGTAACTACTCCTCCCTATTAGGCTCGATACCAGGGCAAGAATTGAGAACAGCCTTGCAATCAGCACTCAGCTCATTAATCCAACAAGGACAAGGGAATGTTCTTGCAAAACATATTCCCCACCAGGGTTCGGCTCTGACATCAGGTATATTACTTTTTTTAAATGCTATTAAGTCCGGCCCAAACAGGCCCTGGGTTGGCCTAGATACAATCTCTCTTTTAAGATCTAGTGGAAACTCTGAATTAGCTCAACTGCTTACAAATGATAATCCCGCCCTCAATCGTCCGATCGAAACAAATCAAGGTGACTGGCGGATGACCCAACTTCCGATCCTGCATGAAGCCTCCTTACAAAAAGCAAACCTGTTTGTAAGGGATCGTGAGGGTGGGTCACACAAGGGAGACAAGCTTGACAGAGAAGAAGCGACCCGTTTCAAGCTCGAAGTTGAAATGAGCCGTGATGGGGACATGCAATTCGATGGTCTTGTTAAGAAAAACAAATTCGATTTGGTTATTCGAAGTAGAGACGATCTCCCCAACCGAATGCAAAGTAAAATTTCTGAATTATTTTATGGCGCAAACGAGGCGACAGGATCTTCAGGGCGACTGACATTTGAAGCATCTGGAGAATGGGAAAAATTGACCGATGTTGCCAACAAACTAATTGCAGGGACACACAATAGTACCCTCGCATAATTAAACGATTTAGGGGAATAGACTTAGTTTAGTGTTCAGAAGCCTTCTTACGACGGTACTGCTGAATACCAATTTCATCATAATCAGCTTGTTCTTTTTTCTTTATCACATCTTGTTGGCGCCTGATGTCATTCGCCTGGGCTTCTTCGTATCTCTTCAAATCTTGAAACGTTTCGTTTAATTCTTGCTGAGCTATAGCCTTTAAAGTCATGACCTCTTCAATAGAGGTTTCAAGCCGTTTGCGTCGTTCTCGTGCCGCTTCTGCATAAGCAGGGTAGGTTTGGGCGACATCAGGGTGCTGTGAAGCAAACTCCTGCTCATGGAGAACTTCTTGATCAAGCTTAACCAAATCTTGTTCTAGCTTTAAAAGTAGAGCCTCTAAATCAGATACTTTTTGCTGTGCTTCATCCAGCTTCCAACTATGGACTCGTACCAGACTGTCAATCGGGGTTTTCATCATTCAATCCCCATATTCTCTAAGTTAGGATCTTGAGTTTGGTTTTGGAATTCGGGCATTTCAGGTATTTCAGGAGAAGGTTGTTCCCAGTTTACACCAAGGGCTGCAGCAAGTTGTTCATAGCCCAAAGCAAGATTACTTTTTTCATATTTTCCTTGGGTAAGAAATGCTTCTAGCCCATTATAATGAGCGATGGCTTCATCAATAACAGGATCAGACCCCTCGTTATAAGCGCCAATTCGGATTAATTCAGCCATATTTTCATAGGTTGATAATAGTTGCCGCCCCCGCGTTACAAGTTCATTTTCTTGATCAGAGTTACAGCCAGGCATCGTTCTCGACACACTTCGCAATAAATTAATCGCTGGAAATCGATTTCGCTCTGCGATGACACGTTCAAGAACAATGTGTCCATCAAGTATACCGCGTACCGCATCAGCAATAGGTTCATTATGATCGTCACCTTCGACCAATACGGTAAATAGGCCAGTAATCGATCCGTGTTTTTTTACCCCTGGCCCTGCCCGTTCCAATAGCTGAGGGAGCTCGGCAAACACCGAAGGTGTATACCCTTTACTGGCGGGTGGCTCTCCTGCAGATAGTCCGATTTCGCGCATAGACATCGCAAAGCGCGTTACTGAATCCATCAAACAAAGAACATCTCGGCCATTGTCTCTAAAGTATTCAGACAATGCCATCGTCATATATGCTGCTTGGCGGCGCATCAAGGGAGGCTCGTCCGAGGTCGCAACGACCACGACAGAGCGTGCTAAACCTTCAGGACCAAGATCATCCTCTAACCACTCCTGAACTTCCCGTCCACGCTCACCAATCAGACCGATAACGTTTACGTTGAGAGAGGTGTATCTTGCCAACATTGAAAGCAGAACAGACTTACCAACGCCAGAGCCCGCAAAAATCCCCATACGTTGTCCCTGGCAACAAGATAAAAAGGTGTTAATTGCGCGTACACCCAAATCAATTTTCCCGCCAACTCTTTGTCGTCCGTGAGCCGGGGGTGGAGATCTTCTTACTTTATAAGGATCAGGCCCCATAGGTAGGGGCCCCTTTCCGTCAATGGGATCCCCCAGCGCATTCACTACGCGGCCAAGCCAAGCATCTGATGGATGAATAGAAGGTTCACTGGAAGCCAAGACAGCCTTACACCCCAAGCCAATACCTTCAAGTGAACCAAAAGGAAGCAGTAAAGCATGGCCTTGTCGAAAACCGATGACTTCGCAGGGCACCTTTCTCTCATCTCTCGCAATCAGGATACAACGAGATCCAATTACTAAAAGACGATCGAGCCCAGAGAGTTCGACCAGCATGCCCAATACACCAGATACTCTCCCGTATACTTGATAATCAGAAAGCTCTGAAATTTCCCTGGCCAGACTTTTAAGAGTCATTTCCGAATTCTACCTATGCTTAAAATGCTAAATTCTGTCTATGGGGCTCAAATACCCAATTCATGAATTAATTTTGGAGTACGATAATTTGATTTTTTCATATTCCACTTAACATCAGTTTAACCACTGATTCTTTCCAAAAAATCAAAATTTTGAAGAAACTTTGCATTTTAATTAAAATAAAACATAAATTTTACCCTATTTTCCAACCTAGAGATGTTTTTGGTAAGGTTTTGTTAATATTCCTTACCGAAAATGGTTAACGACATTCATATTCACTTAACCAACATTAATGACCGGAATTTATTATGCGAGTCCTGTTAGTAGAAGATGATGCCCCAACAGCCCAAGGCATCGAAATGATGCTGAAGTCGGAAGGATATGTCTGCGACTCAACAGATATGGGTGAAGACGGGCTCGAGATTGGTAAAATTTACGATTATGATATTATTATCCTGGATCTTATGCTCCCCGATATGGATGGTTATGAAGTAATTCGACGCTTAAGAGCCTCTAGGGTAGAAACCCCTATATTGATTTTGTCAGGTCTTAACGGCCTTGACGACAAGATCAAAGGCCTTGGATTCGGTGCCGATGACTATTTGACCAAACCCTTTGACAAGCGCGAATTGATCGCAAGAATTCAGGCTATTGTCCGTCGTTCTAAAGGACACGCTGCATCAGTCATTAATACTGGCAAGCTTAAAGTAAACCTCGACACACGTACCGTAGAAGTAGAAAACAAATTACTGCACCTCACAGGTAAAGAGTACGGTATTTTAGAGCTTCTCTCTCTACGCAAAGGTACAACTCTTACCAAGGAAATGTTCCTGAACCATCTTTATGGTGGTATGGATGAACCCGAACTAAAAATTATTGACGTCTTTGTATGTAAACTCCGCAAGAAACTCTCAAATGCAACCGGTGGCGAAAACTATATCGAAACCGTTTGGGGTAGAGGTTATGTTCTAAGGGATCCTGTTGAACAAAGCGTTGATACGCCACATCTAGTTTCGGCGTAAAGACATATAATTTAAGGAACTAAGTTACGGCTGGTTCCTTTACTCACTACCAAATTTAACAAAGCAAAAACAGCAAAGCCCGGAACGTTTATCGTTCCGGGCTTTGCTGTACTCATTTATAGATAATTCTCTATGCGGTTGCTCGACTAGCGGATTGACCATTACGTACAAGGCCATAAATTCCACGTTTTCCAGGTATCAACTGAAAGTCATCAGAAATACCGAGGACTGTTTCTGCACCACCAAGATATAGAAAACCATCATCTGGCATTTGCTTAGCAATTTTAGCCAAAACCGTCGACTTGGTTGCTTGCTCGAAATAAATGAGAACATTTCGACAGAAAACAACATCGAATTTCCCAAGCATAGAAGGACTTTCGAGAAGATTGAATGGCTTAAATGTCACCATATTACGAATAGAGCTATCAATCTGCCACCGATCACCAGCCTGTTGAAAATATTTCACCAACAGATTAATAGGCAAACCTCTTTGTACTTCAAACTGAGTATAAACGCCTTCTTTGGCTTTATTCAGAATGTCGTTAGATAAATCGGTCGCAACAATCTCTATTTTCCACCCAGCAAGAGCAGGGCCAGCTTCTTTCAGAAGCATTGCCAAGGTATATGGCTCTTGCCCGCTAGAACAAGCAGCAGACCATATCCGGATCGTTTTACTTCCGGCCCTTTTCTCAAGCAGTTGGGGGAGAACCATATCTTTGAACAGATCAAATGGTTTTTGATCGCGGAAGAAGAACGACTCGTTTGTCGTCATCGCTTCTGTGATATCACTCAGGATGCGCTCGTCATTAGACGCTCTAACTTTTTGGACAAGTTCATCGAAACCGCTAAGATTCCACTTCCTTGCCACAGGGTTTAAGCGACTTTCTAACAAGTATGCTTTGTCTTGGCTAAGCACTAGCCCAGAACGTTTCTTTAGAAACTGGGAAATATATTCGAAATCACTCACGTTCATGCCGCCGACCTCAGAACAAGTTGTCGTACATTGGAAGCCATTTCCTTAATAGGAAGAACTGCGGAACAAAGTCCAGCTGTCGCTACAGCTCCAGGCATACCCCATACAACACTTGTTTGTTCGTCCTGAGCAATGACTGAGCCGCCTGCGGCTGTCACAACTTCGGAACCTCGTAGACCATCGCTTCCCATGCCCGTTAAAATAAGTACTAGAAGACGAGAGCCATAAATTTTAGATAAACTTCTTAACATCGGATCAACTGCAGGCCGGCAAAAATTCTCCGGCGGTTCTTGGTTCAAGCGGATGACTGTATCAGCCCCCTTCTTTTCAAAAACCATATGGTATCCACCAGGTGCAAGGTAGATATTTCCACCTTTAAGAACTTCCCCATCTTCACCCTCTTTGCTTGGCATTGAGGCGATACGGGAAATGTGCTCTGCCAATAAAGCAGTGAACGTTGCTGGCATATGCTGGGTAATTACAACTGGCTGAGTAATAGCACCAAGATTACCAAGAACATCAAATAAAGCCTGTGGGCCACCTGTCGAACTACCGATTGCCAAAAGATCAGGTTTTTGAATAGCCTCTTTTCTCAAGACAATATTTCTATTCGGATATAAACTCGTCGGTGCGGGGGGAATTTTAGCCTTGGTTCTTGACTGTCCAGTTCCTGCCGAAGGCAAGGGAGCCTTCTTCCCACCACGGGCAACTTGGCCAAGAGCCTTAACTTTTTCTACTAACTCATATTTAAAATCGCTGGCCTTGGTCAAGGCACCAGAACTTGTTGGTTTTGGTATGTAATCAGCAGCACCCAAGCGCATCGCGCGTAAACTAATCTCGGCGTTCTTACGCGTCAGTGTTGACGCCATGATTATTTGAACGCCAGGATTTACCTCAAGCAATTTTGGTAAAGCCGTCAAGCCATCCATAACTGGCATTTCTATATCCAGCACAATGACATCTATATCTTTAGTACCTAAACGCTTAACTGCAATTTCTCCATTTGGTACAGACTCAACCACTGTAACATTAGGATCACTCTCCAGAATTCTCGTAAGAAGACCGCGGATTACGGCAGAATCATCAACAACCATAATCCGGTAGGCATTGTCCGATTTTTCAACTTTATCAGTAGTAGATGAATTCATGGACAAGGGCATTAAATAAGGCCCACCTGTATAAATTTCGACTCAATGATGTCGCTATCAAAGGGCTTCATAATATATTCATTGGCCCCAGCAGCAATGGCCTGCTGAATGTGTTGCATATCATTTTCAGTCGTACAGAATACGACAATTGGCTGCTCCACGTCCGGCAAAACCCGGAGATCTTTCAGAAACTCCAACCCATCTTTGACCGGCATATTCCAATCAAGCAAAACGGCGTCAGGCATGGAAGCATTACACGCATCCAAGGCTTTTTGACCATCCTCTGCTTCTTCAACCTGGAAATTCAATCCTTCAAGAATTTTCCGAGCGACCATTCGCACGACTTTGGAGTCATCGACAACCAAACAGGTCTTCATATTATTGCTCCAACTTGTTTTATATTATCCAAATTTCTGAACTCAATTAACCTGAAGAGAATTATCATGCAGCATCAGCACTACGACCATAATCCAAAAAGCGATTAACATCGAGAATTACCAACAACCGACCATCAAGGCGGTAGATACCTTGAGAGTAATCTCTAAAGCGTTGATCTAGAGTTGGTGGATTTCGTTCAAAAGAACTCTCATCAACGGCAAGAACCTCGCCGACACTATCAACCATCAAGCTATAAAGGTCATTTCCATTTTCAACAACGATACTCATACAGTCTTTACCCTCTCTTGCGGGCAACCCCAGTCTCTTACGAACGTCAATTGCAGTAACAATTCGACCTCGTAGATTTAAGGACCCTGCAATTTCAGGAGGAGCCAGAGGAACAGGCGTAATCCGTTGTGGATTAATGATGTCCTGTACTCTTAATACAGGCACGCCAAAGAGTTGGCCCGCGATAAAGAAAGTAACAAAATCTTCGTTTTCTTGGTAGTTATCACTCACAGCATTACTCTTTCTAATATTTATCTCAGGCAGCGCCTTTGAGTTCCGCAATTGTATCTTGGATCGTCGTCAGCAAAGCACCACGGTCTGTCTTTGAAACATAATCTCTAAATCCTGCGGCACGCCCCTTAACCAAATCGGCGGGAGAAGCAAAAGCCGAAAGTGCAACCATCGGAATTTTTGACCAACGATGGTTCTCTTGAACTGCCTCGGCAAATTCAAACCCGTTCATACCTGGCATTTCAATATCGGAAATAATGACATCGAAAGTCTCGCCATCTTCACAAAGAGATAAAGCATCGCTTGCTGATTCAACAGCTTTCACATCATACCCCGCCACTGATAACATTGGCATCAGCAAGTTGCGGAAGAATGGGCTATCATCGACAAGTAAGATACGAGAGCGATCGCTCTCAAAGTTTTCTTTACCTGATTCGGAACCAAACCAATCGGGATAGGCCTGGGTTAGATAAAACCCAGCGTCGACAACATCTGTTGCTTTTTCAGCGATAATGGCACTGCCAATATAACCTTGCTTTTCAGCGCTAAGCTCGACGTTCATTCGGTCTTCGACGATATCAATGATTTCATCGACAACCAGTCCCATTGACCTTTCCCTGTCTGAGAAAACAAGGACGGGTTGACGGCCTTCTTTTTCCAATTTCATATCAGGCTGCATTGGAATCAATGGCATTAACTGTCCACGGTATTGTACAACATGCTGTCCGCCTGAACTCTCAACGTGTGTAAGGTCAACTTCTTCAAGGCGGGCAATCAAGGCTAATGGTACCGCTTTTGGTGCTCCTTCTCCGGATCGGAAGACAAGCATAGCCACCTTCTCTTCACCCGCTGCAGCATGACGATCTTCGTAGCCACCCATATCCGCATCAGCAACAGCGATTTCACCAGTTGCAGCAGCGATGCCATTGGGATCCAAAATCATAACCACTGCGCCATCGCCAAGAATTGTATTCCCTGAGAACAATTGAATATCCCGAAGAATTGGCGCAACTGGTTTGACAACGATTTCCTCTGTATCGAAAACACGGTCGACAATGATACCAAAAGTGTAAGTGCCCACTTGAGAAACGACAATGAAGTTGTCTTCACGTAATTCAGTGGTTTCCCCTTGTTCACCTTCCGCTTCAGGATCAGATAATTTTAATAAATCTCGCAGGGTAACAAGTGGCAACAATCGATTTCTTAAACGGAGAACAGGTGTCTCACTTATGTGTTCTATTTTGTGCTCCGAGTGAGCTGAGGTTCGAACAAGCTCAACAACAGACAGCTGAGGAATGGCAAAGCGTTCTTTGCAGCATTCAACAATAAGCGCAGATACAATCGCCAGTGTCAGAGGGATTTTAATGGTAAAAATCGTACCTTTACCCTCTGTAGAACTGAGCTCGACAGTACCACCAATTTTCTCAATATTGGTGCGGACAACATCCATACCAACACCACGGCCAGATACTGCGGTTACCGCGGCTGCAGTTGAAAACCCAGCCCTAAAAACAAACTGTTGAATCTGCTGATCGCTCATAGCTTCCAGATCAGCTTCAGACGCTAGATTATTTTCGAGACATTTCGCTCTGATACGGTCGGTATTCAGGCCCTTACCATCATCTGAAATTTGAATGATAATGTGACCGCCTTCATGAAACGCATTCAAGATGACTTGACCCGTTTCAGGTTTACCCGCAGCAATACGCTCGCTTGGTATTTCCAGGCCGTGATCAGCAGAGTTTCTGACCATATGGGTCAGAGGATCCTTGATCAACTCAAGCACTTGCCTATCAAGTTCTGTTTCAGCCCCCTTCATAACCAGATCAATTTTTTTGTCTAGTTCATGAGAAAGGTCACGGATAATACGAGGCAACTTAGCCCAGGCATTACCGATAGGCTGCATACGGGTTTTCATAACCCCTTCTTGCAGATCAGAAACCACATGATTTAAGCGTTGTAGTGGCGTCGCAAAATCACTTTCTTTATGAGCCCGTAGAATTTGTAGTGTTTGGTTTCTCGTTAACACCAGCTCAGAAACCATAGTCATGAGGTTTTCCAGAACCTCGACACTTACACGAATGGACTGATTGGCGACTGAGGTTGTAGACTCTGCGGCAGGTGCTGCAGGTGGTGCACTCTTGGGAACGGATTTTGGAGCAGGAGCGGGTTTCAGCTCGACAACTTCGGCGACGGGTTCTGGCGCAGGCGCTGCCACTTCAACAGCTTTAGCCGCAAGTTCATCTGGTCCAAGAGCTAATCTAAATGCTTTTTCAAGCTCATCTTCTTCATCATCATCATCCGGAATATGATCCAGCCTGTCCATGCCAGCTTCAACCGGAGCCGATGGAGATTCCGCTGGGGGTACTGCAGCTTGATCGCCACCTTCGGCATGGGCATTAAGACGGTTAATAAGATCGGTGTCATCACCCTCAGGCTCTTTCTCCGTCGCTTCTAGAGTTTGCAAAATATCTCTAATTTGGTCTAAACATTCTAAAATTAGAGACACACCCGTGGGAGTAACCGACAGCTCTTTATCACGAAATTTGTTCATGATATTTTCACCGGCATGGGCCACGGACTCTAACCTTGGCAACCCAAGAAACCCACAAGTACCCTTAATCGTATGCATAAGCCGGAAAATATTACCCAGCAATTCACTGTCGTTTGGGTTCTGTTCGAGCTTAACAAGTTCCACATCGAGTGTCGTGAGGCCTTCACCGGTCTCAGTCAGAAACTCGCTCAAAAGATCATCCATAACTGCGCTTCCATTCCATCTTGATCAAGCACTACGGACACAACAAAGCTGCAATCCGCTGTTCATTCATGCACAAGCTTGGCAAAGGAAGATTAATAACCTCTTACCCAATCGCCATCCTTTGTTAACTTTAATTGGAAAGATACATAATTTAATGATTTTAAAGCCCTAGGGATAATATTTTATGGCGCTTTATCCTTTACAAGCCCTAGCTTGAGAGATTAGCTCATGCTCTCAATTGAGACTCGTTACTAATTAGAAGTTCAGTATGAAAAAAGTTTGACGGATTCGAGAGAAATGCCACAAAACCCGAATGTGGTTAACAAAGATAACCTTAAAATTCGATCCAAGAGAAAAACAGGTTCCTGGACGTGGATAGCCTTGGCCGTTGCGTCAATTTTTGCTTTTCCAATACTCAATGTTATCAGTGCAGGCTTTACGACAAAGAGTGATGTTTGGGACCACTTAGTTAGTACGGTTCTCGAAAATTATCTCATAAATACGTCCGTACTGGCCATCGGCGTCGGCATTCTTGTCGCCATTATTGGCACTGGCACAGCATGGCTTGTTACGATGTGTCGATTTCCAGGCCACCGCTTTTTCGAATGGGCCCTCATTCTCCCTCTTGCGGTTCCAGCTTACGTCATGGCCTATACCTACACAGACTTTTTGCAAGTTAGTGGCCCAGTACAAGTTATGATAAGAGATGTTTTCTCTGTTGAATTCAAAGAGTACTGGTTTCCCGAGGTCCGTTCGATGGGTGGGGCAATTTTAATGTTGTCCCTCGTCCTCTATCCTTATGTCTATATGTTAGCGAGGGCCGCTTTCCTTGAACAATCTGTTTGTGCTCTAGAGGTATCGAGAACACTTGGCTGTAGTGCTTGGGGTAGCTTTTTTCGTGTTGCTCTCCCCCTGGCCCGTCCTGCAATTATTGGCGGAACCTCTCTCGCATTAATGGAAACGCTGGCTGATTTTGGCACTGTTTCCTTTTTTGGCGTTCAAACCTTCACAACTGGGATTATGAATGCTTGGACAAACATGGGAGATCTCCCTGCAGCAAGACAGCTTTCAACCTATCTATTGCTTTTTATACTAACCGTTTTCGTCCTGGAAAAAGTCAGTAGAGGAAGATCTAAGTATCACCATGCGACCAATAGATATCAAAATTTACCTGACTATCGACTTAAAGGGCTAAAGAGTTTTCTTGCCATTTGTTCTTGTGCGCTCCCTTTGTTTCTCGGGTTCCTTCTACCCGCTATCATCCTTGTTGATATGACGCTCAGCTTAGGTGACGAACAGTTTGGCCCCAAATTCTTCAGACTTGCCTTTAACAGCTTTACCCTTGCGGCAGTCACCGCCTTTGCTGCTGTAATCATTGGTGTATTCCTGGCTTACACAAATAGGATGCAACCAAATATAATTTCAAAATGGGCGACGCGTATCGCCTCAATGGGATATGCCGTTCCAGGGACAGTTGTCGCGATCGGAACTCTATTCCCACTTGCCGTCTTGGATAATTCTTTCGATGCTTGGATGAGGGCAACGTTTGACATCTCTACAGGGTTACTTCTGACCGGGTCCATCGCCGCACTTGTATTTGCTTATCTCGTCCGCTTTCTTGCTGTCTCTCTTAATACCGTGGAAAGCGGCCTTGGAAAAATCCGCCCAAGTATGGAAGATGCATCACGTACACTCGGTCTAGGTCCTCTCAAAACCCTCTGGCAAGTTCATATCCCAATTATGAGTGGTAGCCTTATGACGGCTGGCCTCGTTGTATTTGTTGATGTCATGAAAGAGCTGCCAGCGACACTCGTCATGCGCCCGTTCAATTTTGATACCCTCGCCGTACACGCTTATAATTTGGCATCAGATGAGCGATTGTCTCAGTCATCTACGGCATCACTAACGATTGTTCTTGTCGGGATTCTTCCCCTGATACTTCTCACCAGAGCAATTTCGAAAAGCCGAGCTGGGAGCCAACAGGGCAAAACCTGAATTCGATCAAGGTGTCTTTATTCATTAAACAACTGATTTAGAGACCGTCCCGGCCACACTGAATAAACAGTAAGTAAGTAAGTAAGTAAGTAAGTAAGTAAGTAAGTAAGTAAGTAAGTAAGTGAGTAAGTAGGACAGACAACCCAAAACATCTATCTATTGGTTTCAATTCATTTTACAAAAAGCCCCCCGGACCAGGTCTAGTCCGGGGGGCTTTTTCATACATAATGACAAAGGTTTCTTTGAAACACTAACTTCAATATTCCAAGAGGAATATAGTTTTAGTTCCAACCAACTCGGTCAAAGATTTTTTGAGCTGTAACCTGGTTTTCACCATATACAGATACATTGATTTTATCGACCTTGAACTCACCGAGAGCTTTGACCGCTGAGTTTGGAGCAACACCGTCTACGACTGGAAACTCGTTGTTTCCATCAGCAAAGTAACTCTGAGCTTGGTTGCTTGTAAGATATTCAAGAAACTTAACAGCAGACTCTTTGTTTGGAGAAGACTTTACAACGCCAGCACCAGAAATATTTACGTGCGTACCGCGATTAGCCTGATTAGGGAATACATACCCAAGTTTGCCAGCAAGGTCTTTATCCTGATCTTTTGGCTTTGTTTGCAAACGCACAAAGTAATATGAATTTGCAACGGCAATCTCGCACTCGCCAGAACCAATGCCACGTAATTGGTTGGTATCACCCTTTACAGGCTGGCGGGCAAAGTTGGCAACAACGCCAGCGGCCCATTTTTCAGCTGCCGCTTCGCCCTTCTCTTCGACCATAGAGGCCAGAAGAGACTGGTTATAGATGTTGGAGCTTTTCCGGATGCAGACTTTGCCCTTCCATTTTGGATCGGCAAGATCTTCATAACTTGAAATTTCACCCGCTTTAATTTTTGAATTATCAAAGAAGATCATACGGGCGCGAGTAGAAAGGCCATACCACTTGCGGTTAGGGTGACGTAAATTTACAGGAATTCGAGCATCAAGTTCAGAAGAGGAAACGGACTGGAAGATTTCCTTTTGTTCTGCACGCCACAAGTTACCAGCATCTACGGTAATCAAAACGTCAGCGGGGCTGTTAGCACCTTCACTTTTAATACGTTCGATAAGAGCCGCACCCTTACCTTCGATCAAGTTAACCTTAATCCCGGTTTCTTTGGTGAAGTTGCCATAAAGTGCATCATCTGTCTGATAATGGCGCGATGAATATACATTCACAACTTCTTCTGCATGAACAACTGTACTACTGAAAGCAGCAGCTGTGAGCATAGCTGTTGTAGCTAACCAAGCAGCCTTCATATCGACTGTCTCCTATTATGATCACTTCAAAGTGACATTAAAATTATTCAAGAGCTTAAACTCTCTGCGAAACTAAAAAGAATATTGCAAATCATTCGCAATAGTTCAACAGAGAAAATGAGACTTATTCGCATTATTTTTTAGAATGATTCCAACAAATAAGCAGCATTTCAAATGAAATGCTGCTTATTATGGACACCCCCTTGTTACTTAGCTTTAACAAGGGATGAAATTAGTAAATAGGCTTACTGTCTTAGACTGTTTTTTAGAATGATACGATTAATTGGACATGTCCATCGACAGAATTATTAATTAAAAGGTCGGAATTGCTTCTCTTTGCAAGAAAACGAGTAAAATAAGCGTGAACATTGCGCGGCGTTAGGTTTTCAGGATCAACATCATCCTTAAGAGCCTCGAGAACTTCTTCCCGAATCGAAACCGATTCTCCTGCGACAGTGACAGCAACGAAAGTTCCGGTATCAGAATTGCCGCTAAGCGCGGTAATTGTTCCACCGCGAGGAAGCATCTCAACGCCAAAAGCAATAAGGTTGAGTAGCACTTTCCCGCCATTATCAGGCAGTCCTTCCGGGGCCTGTAAACTGGGCCAGCTAAAATCGACCTTTGTGTGTGCAAGATAATTTACAGCTAACTGGTTCAAAGTCGCGTAGTCACTTCCCATACGACTCCCAGCAAGCCCATACGCAAGTCTGTAAAACTGTAAAGTCGCTGCTGCCTGTGTGGCTGATGACGACGCAAGTTTAAGGGCATCATCTGCCATGCCAAAAGAATCATCTTCCATAAGTTCGAGACCGTTGTTGACGGCGCCAACCGGCCCGACAAGATCATGGCACAGGCGGGATGAAAGAAGCTCGAGAACACGAAAATCAATTTTACTATTCATTACTTATAAAAATCTCACACAAAAAACGGGAAACAATCTTGAGATAAACTCTACGACATCAGTAAATTAAAACACAGATAAGGCGACAAAAAAACCCATCTGAAATAAACCACATGGTAGACTGCTCTGTTCAGACAAATGCATACTAATAGCAAAACCCTATTAAAGCATAGGACTTTGCGAATGGGTCCTTACTATCCATTACAGATAAAGCACTATAAAATGGCACAGAAAGCTTCGGGAATACGATAGAACCGCACGATGCGACTAAGCTATACTAAAGCTAGTACCCGGGTGAATTGATACCGAATATGAGAAATAGTAAGGCCGGATTAACCGGTGCAGCGTGCCTTAAAATTAAGGCCGAATGTCGTGGAGTAGCATGAGTAATGTCGGATAGTATTGTCTTGGATTCTTCCTCTAAGAAGGATAATCCTCCTGTAAAGCGTCAGATCCACCCAGGATCAGGACGTCGGAAGCCCCCTGTTTTCGCCAAGGGGCGGCAGCTTGAGAATAAAGCGCAGGAGGAAATTAAATCCCTACTGGGCAATAAATCGCGCCAAAGAGATCTCTTAATTGAGCACTTGCACCTGATTCAAGATACATTTGGCAGCCTTTCTGCTGGGCGTTTACAGGCCCTCGCAGATGAGATGAAACTGCCGATGGCCGAAGTATATGAAGTGGCTTCTTTTTATGCACACTTCGATATCGTGCTCGACGGTGAGACCGCACCGGCCGAAATTACTGTTCGTGTATGCGAAAGCCTAAGCTGCGAAATGGCTGGGGCTCAAGACATTCTTAAAGATCTTCCTGCAGCCGTTGCAAAAAATGTACGCGTGATTACCGCTCCATGTATGGGGCGTTGTGATTGTGCACCGGTGGCTGAGGTTGGTCACAACCACGTTGAACATGCGACTGTTGAGAAAATCACGGCTGTTACAGAAAACAAAGACATCCACCCCGCCAAGGTCGACTACAGAGATTATGACGCCTATGTCGCCGATGGTGGCTATAAGGTTCTTCGTGAATGCTATGAAGGCAAATATGATCGCGATGAAATTGTTGATCTGTTAAAGAATACAGGTCTACGCGGTCTCGGTGGCGCAGGTTTCCCGACAGGGCTGAAATGGAGCATCATTCGTCAGCAACCAAAACCTCGCTTGATGGCCATCAACGGTGATGAAGGTGAGCCCGGAACGTTTAAAGACCGCCACTATCTTGAGACTGATCCGCACCGCTTCCTTGAGGGCATGCTCATCGGGGCCTGGGTCGGCGAAGTAGAAGCCAGCTACATCTATATCCGTGATGAATATCCCGCGGTTATCAAACTGCTCAACAAAGAAATCGAACGTATTTATGCTGAGGGCCTGAACAACGGCATAAAACTCGATCTTCGCCGTGGAGCTGGCTCCTATATCTGTGGTGAAGAATCAGCAATGATTGAATCCATTGAAGGCAAAAAAGGCTTCCCTAGACACAAACCTCCCTTCCCATCTCAGGTTGGCCTTTTTGGGCTCCCCACCCTCACAAACAATATTGAGACCGTGTATTGGGTTCGCGACCTTATTGAAAAGGGACCAGACTGGTTTACAAGCCACGGCCGTAACGGCCGCAAAGGTCTGAGATCATTTTCTGTTTCTGGGCGTGTTAAAAACCCAGGTGTTAAGCTTGCACCTGCAGGTATAACCATCAAAGAACTTATCGAAGAATATTGCGACGGTATGGTTGATGGTCAGGAATTCAAAGCCTATCTCCCTGGTGGAGCTTCGGGTGGTATTCTGCCAGCATCTCTTGGGGATATCCCCCTTGATTTTGACACCTTGCAAGAACACGATTGTTTTATCGGTTCGGCTGCTGTGATCGTCCTTTCGAACCAGGACAATATACGCGAAGTCGCGATGAATTTGATGCGCTTTTTCGAAGACGAAAGCTGTGGTCAGTGTACTCCTTGTCGTACCGGTACTGAAAAGGCTGTTAGCCTCATGGAAGAAGAGACCTGGGATCAGGATCTTCTAAAAGAGCTCTCAACTGTCATGATGGATGCATCCATCTGCGGATTGGGGCAGGCCGCCCCTAATCCATTGCTGTCAGTGATGAAACACTTTCCGGAGGAACTATAATGTCCGTTATGACAAATGATAAGCCGGTAAGCTTCACACTAAACGGTGACCAAGTAATAGCCAGTCCGGGCGAATCAATCTGGCAGGTTGCTGATCGTCTTGGTACTGAAATCCCTCACCTTTGTTTCCAACCTGAGCCTGGTTACGAAGCCGATGGTAACTGCCGTACCTGTATGGTGGAGATCGAAGGGGAACGTACTCTTGCTGCATCTTGCATAAGAGCGCCTGCTGAAGGCATGGTTGTTAACACCGCAACCGAACGTGCAAAAAAAGCACGGGAAATGGTTTTTGAACTCCTTGTTGCGGACCAGCCCAAGCGTGAAGAAACTCACGAACCAAATTCTAAGTTTTGGAACTGGGCTTCTGATATTGGCGTTATTTCCAGCCGCTTCCCAGCTCATGAGCGTCCAGCAGCTGATTTAAGCCACACGGCGATCGCCGTAAATCTTGATGCTTGCATCAACTGTAACCTCTGTGTCCGTGCCTGTCGTGATGTTCAGGTCAACGATGTTATCGGCATGGCCTTCCGTGGTTCCAAATCAAGCATTGTCTTTGATTTTGGTGCTGACATGGGTGAAAGCACATGTGTCGCTTGTGGTGAATGTGTACAAGCTTGTCCAACGGGCGCGCTTATGGAAAGTGCCTTGCTTAATGACGCAGGCCAGCGTGAAGATTATGCTGATGAGATCATTAACTCTGTCTGCCCGTTCTGTGGCGTAGGTTGTCAGACTGAAGTCCATGTCAAAGACGATAAAATTCTTAAAGTTGATGGCCGCGATGGTCCCGCGAATGAAAAACGCCTTTGTGTTAAAGGACGTTTCGGCTTTGATTACATTCACAATGCCAATCGCCTGACCAAGCCGCTTATTCGTCGCGATGATGCACCACGAGGTTGGGACATCGGTGTTCCCGATAATGACTTCTCAGAATATTTCAGAGAAGCGACATGGGAAGAAGCTCTTGAGCGCGCAGCTTCCGGCCTCAGCAAAATTCGTAACGAAAAAGGTCCTAAATCTCTAGCAGGTTTTGGTTCTGCAAAAGGCTCGAACGAAGAAGCTTATCTTTTCCAGAAACTGGTCCGTACAGGATTTGGCAGCAATAACGTTGATCACTGTACCCGCCTTTGCCACGCTTCATCTGTCGCAGCCCTTATGGAAGGTGTTGGCTCTGGTGCCGTATCTGCACCCTTCACATCGGTGGCTGAAGCCGAGTGCATCATTATCATTGGCTGTCGTCCGGGACAAAACCACCCGGTAGCTGCAAGCTATATTAAACAAGCTGCTAAAGATCCCAAAAAGCATCTGTTCGTCTTGGATCCTCGCGGTCAAAACTTGGTAAAATACGCAGACAAACATCTGCAATTTAAGCCAGGCCGCGACGTCGCGATGCTCAACGCGATGATTTATACAATCATCGAAGAGAACCTCTATGATGTTCAATATGTTCAAGCCAACACCGAAGGCTTCGAAGAACTAAAGGCCAACATCAAAGATTTCTCCCCGGAAGATATGGCGGAAATTTGCGGTATTGATGCCCAAACATTGCGTGAAACCGCACGTGTCTATGCCACATCAGAAGCCTCCCTCATTCTATGGGGGATGGGTGTCTCTCAACATACTCATGGAACAGACAACGTCCGCTGCTTGATCGCAATGTCCTTGATTACTGGACAGATCGGCCGCCCAGGTACCGGCCTGCACCCACTTCGTGGACAAAACAACGTTCAGGGCTCTTCCGACGCCGGCTTGATCCCGATGTTGTATCCCGACTACCAGTCTGTTGAAAACGAGGAAATCCGTACCCGTATGGAAGATTTCTGGGGCATGGAACTTGATCCTCAAAAAGGTCTGACTGTCGTAGAGACGATGGACGCGATCCACGATGGTAACGTCACAGGCATGTTCATTCAGGGTGAAAATCCTGCGATGTCTGATCCCGATCAACACCATGCCCGTGAAGCCCTTTCAATGCTGGACCATCTTGTGGTTCAGGATATCTTCATGACAGAAACGGCTTGGCATGCAGATGTGATTTTACCGTCATCGGCTCATGCTGAAAAAGATGGAACCTTTACCAATACAAACCGCCAGGTCCAAATTGGTCGCGCAGCGGTGTCTCCTCCCGGCGAAGCACGCCAGGATTGGGAACTGATCCAGCAACTTGCTCAACGCATGGGTCTTGATTGGTCCTACACTCATCCTAAAGAAGTGTTCAATGAAATGGCTCAGATCATGCCATCTCTAAACAACATTACTTGGGAACGTCTCGAGCGTGAAGAAGTTGTGACCTATCCTTGTTCCAGCGAAGACGGCCCTGGAACAGAGATCCTCTTTGCCCAAGGTTTCCCAACCGCTTCTGGGCGGGGAAAACTGGTTTCAACGGCGCTTATCGATCCAGCTGAGCTTCCAGATAAGGAATTCCCACTGGTACTCACAACAGGTCGGTTGCTTGAGCACTGGCATACAGGTGCGATGACCCGTCGTTCTGAAGTTCTTGATAATCTTGAGCCAGAAGCCGTTGTCTTCGTCAATCGCCTGGATATGAATAGTCTCGGCGTTGATGCTGGTGATTGGGTCTCAGTCACCACGCGCCGTGGTACCGTAAGTCTGAAAGTCCGGCAGGATCGTGAAGTACCAGAAGGCATGATCTTTATGCCGTTCTGCTTTTCCGAAGCCGCGGCAAACATGCTGACAAATCCGAAACTTGATCCTTTTGGTAAAATCCCTGAGTTCAAATATAGCGCAGCTAGGATAGAGCCTCTGGCAGTCGCAGCTGAATAACAGGGCGTCTATTAATGCCAAAGGGCCGTAACTTCTAAGTTGCGGCCCTTTTCGGTTTAACCCTCATCAAAGAAGCCCTTAGAGCTCCGATCTCACTTGATCGTGAAGAGGCTTTACTCCCATTTTTTTGTAAGGGTGTTATCTAAAATAGGAACAAAACACCGATAATACGGGTACTTAAGAAAATCGGTGAAAGTCAGGAAACCGGAGAACACCCAGATGACAAAAGCGATCAAACCTACTCTTAAGTTATTGGCTCTAAGTGCAGCCTTTCTACCAGCTTTATTTATTGCTCCTGCAATTGTGACTGCCGAAGAAATTTCCGATGAGAAAGTCATAGAGCACTACGAAGCACTCTCTCCGAAACTCCAGGCTGGTTACGCTAAATCAGGACACCCAGTCTCAACAGATTATTTTAATTGGGATCGCTACACAGTCGGACCGCATAAATCCAGCACACACGGCGGCCGCTTCGTCCATAACTATGCCAATGATCTCGCAAAAGCATATGGAAAATACGAAGACATCGGAACGCTTCCCGTGGGGGCAATCGTCGCCAAAGACAGCTTTAAAGTTACCAAGAAAGGCGTAAAACCCGGACCTCTTTTTCTCATGGAAAAAATGGCCGCTGGTTTTAGCCCAGAAGACGGCGACTGGAAATATACACTCATCACACCAAGCGGGAAAATCTTTGGTGAAACCAATGGCGTGAATTCCAAAAAAGTTAAATTTTGTGCTGATTGCCACAATGCCGTCGGCGAAGATCAAGATTACATGTTCTTCCCAGAGGAAGACTATCGCGTTCAAAATTAATAATTAATTGACGACACCTCCCTTCTTAAGGCAGAGCTGATTTAAGCTCTGCCTTTTTCATGTCTTCTAAGACCACCTTATTTTTACCTACAAAACCAGTCGATTATCAGGAAATAATCTTCCAACTACTATCAACTTGTCGACAGGCAATACCTCTGATTTTCTCTGATTTTCCGTTAATCTTCACAGTTTGCATATAAGATCGGCACCCATCCGCAAGGGAAGTGTCTTTAATGACACTTATGGACCCAGATGTCCCATTTGCGTTCCAGTAGACAGGTCCACCATTCGAATTAGAAACTGCTGAAATAAACGCGTTTTCAAAACTCGCGCGTTGTAACGCCGTGAGCCGACTGAAATGTCTCTGTTTTAACTTACTCGGCGTATAGACGATATAAACGGGTCGTTTTCGTTTGGCACGATGAGGGTGTCCAACGCCCTGGACAGGTAAAACGTATTTGTATGATGTAACAGCATGAGGCTTATAAACATAAACTGCCTTGATTGGGCGTGCCGTTGCCACACCACTAACAAGGGCTGATAAGAGTATCGCTGTTGTTGGCAGAATTAGTTGATTGAGCTTCATAAGACGTCTCTCCCATTTTGACTATGGAGTTAGAACGCCTGAGAAATAAAAAACTGTCGCGAGAGAATAAATAAACTTACGCCGACAGCTTTTTGTCTGATAAATGAAGCTTCATATCCGTTGACGAAATTACGCGTTGCGCTGGGAACGTGAGTTGAACGGAGGTGCCCGATCCAAGCTCACTTTTAATCGTTAATTTCCCGCCATGTAATTCCATCAAAGACTGCGCCAATGATAATCCCAATCCAGTACCTTCGATGGTCTTGGTATAACTGGATTCAGACTGCTCAAAGGGTTTTATAACGCGCTCCAAATCTTCTTCGGCAATACCAATACCTGTATCGGATATTACAATGGCAATTTGGCCATTATTCCCAAGAGATTTAATACACGCCCTTATCGATCCACCTTCTGGGGTAAATTTTACGGCGTTCGTTGCCAAATTAATGACCACCTGTTTCAAAATCCGCTCATCCGCAAAGAGATACGGAAGGTTATCTTCAAAATCGACGTCTAGAGATATGTTTTTAGCATTCGCTTGACGGTTTACAAAACGATACGCAGATAGAATTGCTTGGCGTATACATACAACTGTCTCATTTAGCTGTATTTCACCAGCCTCAACCCGAGAAAGGTCAAGAATATCGTTTACAATGGTCAGTAAGTGCCGCCCGCTATCGAGGATATCACCAATATATTCACGATATTTATCATGTTCTAACTTGCCGAGATGCTCTTCGGTAATAAACTCAGAAAACCCGATAATGGCATTTAGCGGCGTTCTAAGTTCATGGCTCATATTAGCAAGAAATGAGGATTTCATCTGATTGGAAGTTTCAGCCATTTCTTTGGCCTCTTGCAATTCGCCTTGCACCATGATTCTCTCGGAAACGTCCCGAACAACAGCCGCAAAGACCAGATCATCACCTTCACTAATTCGCATTATCGTTGCTTCAGCGGGGAATGTGTCCCCATTTTTCCGAAGACCAGAGATACCCCCCCTCATACCCATATTACGGGTACGTACGTCACTATCCTCGAGCTTAGAGAAATGTTGTTGATGCTTTAACTTAACATCAGCAGGGATAAGCATTGATAAGTTTTTACCCAGAACCTCATCAGCACGATAACCAAAGGTTGTCTCAGCCCCCTTGTTGAACAAGGTCAGTTGGCCATCCTTATCTGCGGCAATAATTGAATCGCCAACACCTTCGACAATACTGCTCATTAACTGTTGAGAAGATTTCAACTCGCGGCGTATAGACGTCCTAGTACTGATATCACGGACAAGAAAAACCCGTTGAGTTTGGTCACCATTTTTTACGAGGTAAGAACGCAAATGGACATCAACATATAGATCCACGGCAGTCCGAAAAATACCGAGAAAGGGTTCTTCGACATCTTCTGGAGCATCTATTGTTAGAAGTGTCGTTTTATCGGCCAAGGACACATCAATAAAATCAAATATGTTCCGATCAACTAGATCAGGAAAATCATAGCCGAAATTACGAAAAACCGCTGGATTAGCATAAACAACGTTTCCCGCAGTGTCCGTAACAAGAACCGCCTCAATGCTATGTTCTAAAAATAAGTTGCTCACATTACTTCGTATCTCAGAAGTAAGAGCACACTCTTTCGAATGCTCGATAGTCATACAAAGCCCGTATTAAACTAGATACTACGGACTCTTATTTACCAAACACTAATATAAGAAAGTTCCGTTCCTGCCCTGACAAAGCAAAAAGGAAACAAAAGATCAAATGAAAACAGCTCTGTTAACTATAATATCTTTGTAATATTTACTTTGAGAGAATTTTTACCTAAAATTCGACACTTAAAGGTAGATAAATAAATAACAAACCAACTCTTAGTTTATCGTTATTTATATTTTGCGTGGATCTTGTCGTATGTACCATCGGATTGGATTTCAACAAGCCCTTCATTAAAAAGAGTGAGCAATTCAATCGATCCCGGCCAGTTCCGACTGACACAGAGATGATAGGCCTTCTGACTAGTGGGGTAGTGTTTTAACGAGACACCAGGAATAATTTGTTTCGCCATATACTTGGTGGCATTTAATTCACTAAAAAAGAGATCGATCCGCCCAGCCCGTAATTTTTGTAATGTGGTGTTAATATCGGGCGAGAGATCGTGTTTTATGCCAACATCGGTCAACTCTTTGCTAGATGCATATCCAATAACAGTACCGACATCATAATCTGCCCCGTCTTCTATTTTGGTAATTGAGCCTACTTCATTACTTTCAAGAGCAGAATACCCTCGAGTAGCAAAACTAATCGGTTCGGACGTTGCAAAATATTCTTCACGTTTTGCATTCTTTGCACAAGACAGTATTCCAGCCGCCTTCCCTTTGCGTCCCATTTCTATAGCCCGAGCCCATGGCGTAAAGACAACTTTGGCAACCACTCCTTTACGGTGAAACGCTTCAACAACGGTTTCGACATCAAAACCTTTCAATCCATTTTCGGGTTTCTCGAACTCAAAGGGGGGAAAATGAACAGCTAGAATCTCTATTTCACCATCCGCATTTGCAGATTGGCTCGAAAACATAGTGATCGACAGTGCTGTAAAAAGAGAAAAGGCACCCTTCAGAAATACTCCCAAGATGCTTTTTCTGATGGTCATTATTTTCGACGCAACGAAGTATAGCATGACTATCTCCTAGATTTTTTTACAGCGTAGCCGAAAAGTTTGATGATAAAGTTAATCAAGTTTTGATTGGTGGTCGTTCAAAAACAAAAAGGGGAGGATCCGGCGCGATCCTCCCCTTTGTACCACCAAGAAATAAGACTATTATTCCGCGGCAGCAATTTCTTCAGCGTTTAAACCTAGTGCCTTTGCAACGCCTGCCCCATAAGCTGGATCAGCTTTGTAGCAATTACGAATATGCTTATGCTGGATTTCAAGCCGCGCTCCCCCAACATTTGCTGCTGTATTTTTAAACAATACCTGTTGTTGTTCTGCGGACATTAGCTGAAACAGAGCTCGCGGTTGAGAGTAATAGTCTTCATCTACCCTGTGATTCCAGTGATCAGCTGTGCCTTCTATAGACAGCGGTGGTTCGGCGAAGTCAGGCTGTTCATTCCATTCACCCACAGTATTAGGTTCATAGCCAATACGCGCACCTGCATTACTGTCTACGCGCATGGCGCCATCCCTGTGATAGGAGTGGAATGGACATTTAGGTGCGTTGACCGGGATCTGGCTGTGGTTGACCCCGAGGCGGTATCGTTGGGTATCGCCATAAGAGAACAAACGACCTTGGAGCATTTTGTCCGGGGAAAAGCTAATCCCAGGAACAACGTTGCCAGGATTAAATGCTGACTGTTCAACCTCGGCAAAATAATTTTCAGGATTGCGATTAAGCTCGAATTCACCAACTTCAATAAGCGGATAATCCCCTTTAGGCCAAACCTTGGTCAAATCAAACGGATTGTAGCGGTAAGCCCCTGCTTCTTTTTCTGGCATAATTTGAACAAACAAAGTCCATTTAGGGAAATCACCGTTTTCAATTGCGTCATAGAGATCTCGCTGATGGCTTTCACGGTCAGAACCGACCATTTCGCCAGCTTCCTCATCGGTCAAGTTACGGATACCCTGCTGGGTTTTGAAATGGAATTTGACCCAAAAGCGTTCATTTTCAGCATTGATAAAACTAAAGGTATGACTGCCAAAGCCATGCATATGTCGATAAGTAGCAGGAATTCCCCGATCGCTCATGACAATCGTAATCTGGTGTAGAGCTTCTGGCAGACTTGTCCAGAAATCCCAGTTATTATCAGCACTGCGCATGTTAGTTTTGGGATCACGTTTTACAGCGTGGTTGAGATCAGGAAACTTCATCGGGTCTCGGAGGAAAAAGACAGGCGTATTATTACCCACTAAATCCCAGTTTCCTTCCTCAGTATAAAATTTCATCGCAAAACCACGAATATCACGCTCCGCATCTGCCGCGCCGCGTTCACCGGCGACAGTAGAGAACCGCAAGAACATATCTGTTTTTTTGCCAACCTCAGAAAAGATCTTCGCCTTTGTATACTTCGTAATGTCGTGTGTAACCGTAAAAGAACCATAGGCAGCAGAACCCTTGGCATGCATCCGGCGTTCTGGAATGACCTCACGGTCAAAATGAGCCATTTTTTCCAGGAACCAAACATCCTGAAGCAAAGCAGGTCCACGTGGGCCCGCGGTTTGTATGTTTTGATTGTCGACTACTGGAGCACCAAATGCGGTTGTTAGCTTATTTTTCATTGTCGATACCTTCTCTCCATAACCAGCTTTTGAACGTCGGGAGCCAGTTAAATAATTTTGATTGGTTTCCGGCAGAGGCTATTTGATTGTTGGCTGCGCCGGCCTGATGAAAGAACACTACGCCCTTGCATTAAATCGATCCAACAAGTTATTCTACTCACAGTAATAGGGAAAATCGATTTATATGTATTTGCCGACATTAAAGCAGCTCAAGTATCTCGTTGAACTTGAACGTCATGGGCATTTTGGCCGTGCAGCCGATGCTTGCAGCGTAACGCAATCAACCTTAAGTGCGGGATTACAGGAACTCGAAAATTTGCTTGATTGCAAACTGGTTGAACGAACAAAACGACGGGTTCTATTTACAGAGCTCGGTACAGACATTGCCAAACGTGCAGCAAACCTCTTAAGAGAAGCAGAAGAAATCGCAACACTTGCGCGACATAGCAACAAACCTCTTTCTGGAAACCTCAGATTAGGCGCAATTCCAACAATAGCACCCTATCTTCTTCCTCAAACCCTCCCAATACTCCGTAAGGAGTATCCTGATTTGCGACTTTATCTTGTTGAGGACGAGACTGCCCGATTGGTAAAACGCGTGCGCGAAGGCACCTTAGACGCTGCCTTGATGGCATTTCCCTATGATGAACCCGGACTTGAATGGACAGAACTTGCCGAAGATCCCTTTCTCTTGGCACACCCAAAAGAACATCCTATTACAAAGATGAAATCATCAGATATTGATCTCCTACTCGAAACTCAAGCATTTCAAAAAGAATTGATATTGCTCGAAGAAGGCCATTGCCTCAGAGACCATGCCCTCGCTGCCTGTCACACTTACAATCTCAAACCAGGACAAACTCTACAGGCCTCAAGTCTCCTGACCCTTGTTCATATGGTGGCCAATGGCCTTGGCATTACATTACTTCCATCTCTCGCTTGCCAAGCCTCATTACTCGAAGGAACAAACGTCAGCCTTTCTCTTCTTGTCGGTCAAGCCAACCACCGAAAGCTTGGTCTCGCTTGGCGAAGTAGTTCGGTGAGAAAAGAAGAGCTCAAACTCCTGGCTGAGCACCTCTCGCTTACTGCAAAAGAACAAATCGCAAAATTTCAAAGACGCATGGGAGCTGCCAATACACACCATTAGATGCAATCACCAATCATGTCTGTTAGCATAAACCTGTCTTTCGATATCCATTCTTTAGAGCGATCTTCACAATGACAAACACATCTTCCGAACAACTCATTCAAGCAAGCGCATGTGAAATTAAAGAATTGCTTGTCAAAAATGAAGTCAGCCCTTCCGAGCTATTGGATGTATTAGAAGATCGAATTGAGGCCGTAGATGGTCCTGTAAACGCGCTGCCAACCCTCTGTTTTGATCGCGCGAGAGCCTTTGCCAAAGAGCTCGAAAAAAAGCCATTGGAAGATCGGGGGTTGTTAGCGGGTATCCCCGTTCCCATCAAAGATCTGACGGCGATCAAAGGAGTAAGAACAACTTCTGGAAGCCCCATTTTTGCCAACAGAATTCCCGACTGGTCTGATGCTCTGGTGGAAACAATGGAGGCCAATGGTGCAATTGTTTACGCCAAGTCAAACACCCCAGAATTTGGCGCAGGAGCCCATACTTTTAATCCCGTACTTGGCACGACAAGAAACCCTTGGGACTTAAGTAAATCAGCGGCAGGATCTTCTGGTGGCGCGGCAGCGGCCCTTGCCACAGGCTGTGCCTGGCTTGCCCATGGATCCGACATGGGAGGATCGCTTCGAAACCCCGCTAGTTTTTGTGGTGTCGTTGGCCTTCGCCCTTCCATGCACAGGCTTGCAGACGGCCCCGGCACTTCACCTTTTCAAACCTTGTCCATGCAAGGTCCAATGGCACGCAACGTGGAAGACACGGCCTTATTGCTTGATGCAATGGTTGGTTTCCATAATGCCAATCCCCTTGCCCAACCTGCGACAGAGACAAGCTTTCTCAGCATTACAAAGCAAAAACTGAAACCCATGAAAATTGCTTTTAGCCCTGATCTTGGCGTCACACCTGTTGATCCTGAAATCGCTGAAATCTGTGCTCAGGCCGCGTTACGTTTTGAAGAAGCTGGCGTTATTGTAGAAGAAGCCACACCAGAATTGAGCGAAGCGCCCGAGGTTTTCAAGCGTTTGCGTGGACTTGATTTTGTGATTGGTCTTGGCCCCTTACTTGACCAACATAGGGATAAGCTCAAAGACGATATTATCTGGAATATTGAATATGGTCGCTCCCTCAGCGCCGAGGATATTGCCTGGGCGGAACGAAAACGGGGCGAAATCTATTATCGCATGCAAAGCTTCTTTGCAGAATATGACCTTCTGCTTTGCCCAACAACCATCGTTCCACCTTTTCCCGTTGAACAAAGATATGTCGAAGAATGCGATGGGCAAAAGTTGGAAACTTATATTGATTGGCTGGCAATCGTCTCAACCATTACTCTGACGGCTTCACCAGCAATATCCATTCCTTGTGGTTTCACAAAGTCTGGTCTCCCCGTAGGATTACAGATCGTCGGCAAGCCTCAAGGTGAAGGCCCTCTCCTCTCTGCTGCAAATTCTTTAGAGGAAATTTTACCCAAAATACCGACACCGATAACACCGATCACTTAAATTAAATTGTACAACACCAAATTATCTAAACTTAGAGGACATCGATAAGGATACCATGATCTTCAAGATCCTGTAGCGAATCAAGCATGTTACCCGCTGTCCCCAATCCTCTTAGGGTTATGCTGTCTCCGTCGCCAAAATTGATCGAAACATTGCGACCTGCACCGCCATCAACAACCGATACGTCACCAAGGCTATCCAACGCAGATAACGGATCTGCAGGATCGCCTAGGTCTGATATAATATCTGAAAAAACAAGCTTATCTCCGGCTTGGAAATCCATGACGGTGTCACGTCCTTCAGCAGAGCTATTGCCCCCAGCATCAAGCGATAGATTAAAGGTAAAGCTGTCGTTTCCGTTTCCTCCTCGGAGAACATCATTCCCCTCACCACCAATCAAAATATCATCACCGTCTGAGCCTGTCATCCGGTCATGACCTGCGCCACCATCAATCGTATCAACGCCAGTAAGAAGAGTGTTACTTAGATCAATCGTATTATTTCCCGATGTCCCCATCAGGGTATTTAAACCAGCACCGAGATCAATGACTTCAACAGAATCACCCAAGGTAAAGTGTTGTACAATCAATGTATCGTCGCCATCAGATCCCTGAATTTTATCTGTCCCCGAACCACCGTTATAACGGTCAGAACCCTGATTGCTTCCTTCAACAATAAAGATATCATCCCCAGCACCCCCGCGAAGATAATCATTCCCGGTTCCGCCAACGATTATATCGTCATCTGATGATCCAGTAATGCGGTCATGGCCTGCACCACCTTCGATGCGGTCCACATTGGTGAGCGTCGTATTGGTCAGATCAATGGTATTGTTACGATCTGTACCTGAGAGAACGTTAGTCCCGGTACCAAGATCGATCTCTTCGATAGAATCACCCTGAGTAAGATGCTGAACTACCAAGGTTTGATCGCCGTCCGTACCCTGAATTTTATCTGTTCCAGAACCACCGTTATAGCGGTCAGATCCCTGATTGTTGCCTTCAACTACGAAAGTATCGTTACCTGCACCACCGCGTAGGTAATCGTTTCCTGTGCCGCCAACGATATTATCATCGCCAGATGAGCCCGTGATACGGTCATGGCCTGCACCGCCTTCGATGCGATCTACATTGGTGAGCGTCGTGTTGGTCAGATCAATGGTGTTGTTACGATCAGTGCCTGAAAGAACATTGGTTCCAGTGCCGAGATCGATCTCTTCGATGGAATCACCTTGGGTGAGATGCTGAACCACCAAGGTCTGGTCACCATCCGTACCCTGAATTTTATCTGTTCCAGAACCACCGTTATAACGGTCAGATCCTTGATTGTTGCCTTCAACAACAAAAGCATCGTTACCTGCACCACCGCGTAGATAATCGTTTCCAGTGCCACCAACGATATTATCATCACCGGAAGAGCCCGTAATGCGGTCATGGCCTGCACCACCTTCGATGCGGTCCACATTTGTAAGAACTGTATTGGTCAGATCAATGGTGTTGTTACGATCAGTACCTGAGAGAACATTTGTACCGCCACAACCATCTATTTCCTCGATGGAATCACCCTGGGTCAAATGGGAAACGGTAATGACATCATCCCCTTCACTACCGTGTATCGTATCGTTTCCAGTACCGCCATTAAACCGATCAGCGCCTTGATCAGAACCTTCTACCAAGAAAACATCGTCCCCGCCTTCGCCTCGAAGGCTGTCATTTCCTTGACCACCAATAATTACATCTGCAGAATCGCTACCATAAATTCTGTCATGCCCACCGTAGCCACGGATTTCATCTGATTGATCTGTTCCTCGGAGAGTATTATTTCTTTCGTCGCCCTCAATAAGATTGGAGGTTACGGGTAATTCTAGTTCACAATCTTCTGCTTTAGCTTCTTCAATTGGGTTTTCATCAGGAGCGTTATCATTGCCTTGTAGCTCTGTTTGCGCGGGTTGGACCTCTTCGGTTTGGTCGTCGCCCTCTTGTTCTACAAGTTCAATCGGAGAAGCGTTCCCTAATCCAAGAGCCCCGCTTCCAGTTAATCCTTCTAAGCTTTCACCAAAGTCCTCATCATATACAGAACCACCTCCGCCTTGTGCAGACAAACTGTTTCCAGCAGCGGTTTCTAACGGAGTTTCTGATCTGAGTTCCGCCAGAAGTTCGAACAGGCCGGGGATATCAATCTGCTCCCCACCAGAGATGAGTTGCGGGCCTTGGCCATCTTCATAACCTGCGAGATCAACAAATGTAATACGGCTTTGATCATTGAATGTAAGGGTTAATTGGTTGTCGGAATTTTGGGAAACATCTGCGTCCCCAATATTGAAATCGAGAATGTAATTATCCGACGCGACGGCATGCACGGAGACTTCCTGACCAGACACAGGTTTACTGACAACATGCTCTACACGATCACCCACTCGAGTAGCACCACTATTATCTGTATTCTGTGTAATATTCTCATTTCCAGAAGTATCAACCATTTGCAGTACCACAATCCAATTCAAGTAATGACAAGAACAATTATAGTACAAATGGAGATTTAAATGATTAATTTTTACAAATATTAAAATACATATTATTTATACATATTATTACTTAATTTATGTAAAATTTTACACAAATTACACTTACAAAATAAAAGTATAAAATTATTTTACGTTTATTTTCAAATATTTAAGTTACTAAAATTTTAGATAAATCAATTCATTTGAAAGCCTTACCTTTATAACCTCAAAACACCTTCAAATACCCATAAAATTGTAGATATTTGAGGCTAAAATTTAAGCCAAAATAAAAGTTGTGACCCCATGGGATCACAACTTTTATTAACCATTCCTAATCATCATTAGAACAATCAGACCCAAAGAGTTTCTGTCGCTACGCCGCCATCACTCTTCGATAAAATGACAAGCCGCTTCTCTTTTCCCATCATAGACCTTTAGTTCAGGAACTTCAGAAGCACATATATTCTTGGCAAAAGGACACCGTGTTCGGAACACACATCCAGATGGTGGATTCAAGGGGCTAGGTAAGTCTCCTTTCAGCGCAACATGTTCCTTATTCCGTTCAACATTAGGGTCAGGAATGGGCACCGCTGATATCAAGGCCTTGGTATAGGGATGAAAAGGATTAGAGTAGATCTGATCTCTATCAGCCACTTCCATCATCCGCCCCAGATATAGCACCATGATACGCTGGCTAATGTGACGGACAACGCTCAAATTATGAGAGATAAAAATCAGGCTGAGCCCAAACTCTTTCTGCAAGCCCATTAGAAGATTCACAATTTGAGCCTGAATAGACACATCAAGGGCACTAACGGCTTCATCACACACAATCAACTTTGGCTCTAAAATCATCGCGCGTGCAATACCAATACGTTGGCACTGCCCCCCCGAAAATTCATGCGGGTAACGATTGATCTGGTCAGGTAGCAAGCCAACCTTTTTCATCATGGCTTTGACTTTTTCTTTGACCTCATTTTTTGACAATTTTGGATAATGAGTGACCAAAGGCTCAGAAATTATCTGTCCAATTGTCATGCGTGGGTCAAGAGAAGCTAAGGGGTCTTGAAAGATAACCTGAAGGTCTGAACGAACATTTCTAAGTTCACCAGATTTCATATCTCCCATTTCCTGGCCAAACCAAGCCACTTGGCCAGCTGTCGGTTCAAGAAGGCGCAATACCGCACGGCCAAGGGTCGATTTACCACAGCCTGATTCCCCGACAATACCCAGTGTTTCGCCAGCACGTACCTGAAAAGAAACACCATCAACGGCTTTTAATAATTTAGGCTTGCCAAACAAAATACCGCTTGGAATTGAAAAGTGAACTTTTAAATCTTTCACATCAAGAAGAACATCTTGGGAAGCACTCATGATAGTCCCTCCTCCATATAACAAGCGTTTTGACTTCCGCTCGGTGTTTGAAATAAAGGCGGTTTTTCACACAAGCATCGATCTTTTACATGCGCACAACGCGGCGCAAAAGAACAACCTAGAGGCAAACGTTGTAGGTTCGGCGGCTGCCCTGCAATAGTGACCAATTCATTATCATGCGCCTTTTCATCCAGCCTCGGGGTAGAAGCCAAAAGCCCTTGCGTATAAGGGTGACGTGGGCCTGAGTAGATACCTTCAACAGGGGCACGTTCCACTATTCGGCCCGCATACATGACATTCAAGGTATCGCAAAGACCCGCCACAACACCAAGATCATGGGTGATCATAACGATCGCTGTATTGAACTCGCGCTTTAGATCTTTCATCAGATCGAGGATCTGAGCCTGAATTGTTACATCCAATGCCGTTGTCGGTTCATCCGCAATGAGCAAAGCCGGCTCACAAAGCAGTGCCATAGCAATCATCACCCGTTGACGCATCCCCCCTGAAAATTCATGTGGGTACATGTCAAAGCGACTTTTTGCTTCTGGAATACCGACCTTATCCAACATATGAAGCGCTTCAGCTCTGGCTTCGGCCTCGGTCATCCCTCGATGCAAAACAAGTACTTCAGTTAACTGCTTAGAAACCTTCATGTAGGGGTTCAAAGACGTCATCGGGTCTTGGAAAATCATAGACATGGATTGCCCACGGATTTTATTAAGTTCGTCAGTACTCAGACCAATAAGCTCTTTTCCCAACAATTTGGCACTACCTGTTGTCGTACCGTTCGTCGCCAGCAATCCCATTATCGCGAGGAAGGTTTGGCTTTTACCTGACCCAGATTCTCCAACAACTCCCAAGGCCTCTCCAGCCTCAATGGTAAAGTTGAGATTGTTCACCGCGTTAACGGGTCCTTCAGGCGTAGAGAAAGTTACGGAAAGGTCTTTCACTTCAAGAATAATATCACTCATTTTCAAGACCTCCCTTAACGGTCACGAGGATCAAGCGCATCGCGCAGACCATCGCCAATAAAGTTAAAACAAAACAGGATAATCGCCAGTGCAGTGGCAGGGAATATAAGCGTCCATGGTGCAGATTCCATTTGTTGCGCTCCCTCTGAAATCAACACTCCAAGACTGGTCATTGGCTCTTGCACGCCTAGGCCAAGGAAAGAGAGGAAACTCTCAATCAAGATCACCTGCGGAATGGTCAAGGTCACATATACAATCACCGGGCCAAGTGCATTCGGAATGATGTGGCGTCGAATAATGTTAAAGCCACTTACACCCGAGGCACGCGCTGCTTCGACAAACTCTCGGTTTTTGATGGACAAAGCCTGCCCACGAACGATACGGGCCATGGTTAGCCATTCTACCGCGCCCAGAGCCGCAAAAATCAAAAAGATGTTGCGCCCAAAGATCACCATCAAAAGGATCACAAAGAACATAAACGGCATTGAATACATGATATCCACAAACCGCATCATGATGTGATCTGTTTTACCACCAACATAGCCTGAGATTGCTCCGTATGTTACGCCGATGATGAGAGACACGCCTGTTGCAACCAGACCAACCAGCATGGATATACGAATACCATAAAGTGATCTCACAAAAAGATCTCGACCGTTGGTGTCTGTTCCAAAAAAGAATCCAGCCTCTGCATCAGGTGCAGCCTGGATATAATCCCAATAAACTTCATCAAAAGGATGAGGGTGGATCATTGGCCCAATCAGGGCAACCGTAACGATCAAGAACAATACAACGCAACTGACCACAGAGGCCTTATTGGTCAATAACCGCCGAAAGGCATCTTGCCAAAGACTGCGGCCTTGGATCTCTTTCTCGACAGCCATTGCGCCTTTAACATTCATATCAATAGCCATCAGCCCATCCTCACTTTCGGATCAAGGAAACCATAAATGATATCAACGATCAGGTTGAAGGAAAGGATCAAAGTTCCGTAGAAAATCACGACACCCATGACGAGTGTGTAATCACGATTTAGAGCTCCTTGAACGAAGTAACGTCCAATTCCTGGGATGCCAAAAATCTGTTCAATAACAACAGAGCCGGTAATCACAGCTGCAGAAGCTGGACCAAGATAGGATACAACAGGCAGCATCGCTGCTTTCATTGCATGACGGGTGAGCATCAATCTCTCTGGAAGACCTTTGGCGCGCGCGGTCCGAACAAAGTTAGATCGCAATACTTCGATCATAGATCCACGGGTTAATCGCGCAATATAGGCTACTTGAGGTAAGGCCAGAGCGATTACAGGAAGCAGTGCCTGCGCAGGACCGTCGCCCCAACCTCCGACCGGGAGAACGTGTAAATAAACACCAAAGACCAATGTTAACAGTGGCGCCATGACGAAGTTAGGAATTGTAATTCCTATCATCGCCGTCGCCATAACGGCATAATCAATGGCTGAATTTTGTTTCAATGCAGCAATTGCCCCCAGCGACATACCAATTGTAATCGCCAAGAAAATTGCAGTTAGACCAAGGGTTAGGGATACAGGAAAACCAGCCCCGATCAACTCCGTAACAGTAAAATCTCTATATTGAAATGAAGGTCCAAAATCGCCTTGAACGGCATTTCCAAGATAATACAAGTACTGTTCCCACAACGGAGCGTCTAAGTGATAAACAGCATTTAAGTTTGCAGCGACTTCTGCGGGGACTGAGCGTTCTTTATCAAAAGGTCCGCCAGGAGCAGCGCGGATCAAAAAGAATGCGAGGGTCACGATAATGAGCAGCGTCGGAATAGCCCCGGCCAGACGCTTTAAAATAAACGAAAACATATAACATATCCTAACAAAAAGTCCGGCGCGTCATCACTTTGACAACGCGCCGATACATTATTGGGAAACCGGGAGTTTCCTATTTCTCAACAGTAATATACTGAGAACGGATATGGTCCATTACGTTGCTTTTCCAGCCTTTAACATAAGGCTTAACCATACGTTTTGTAACGTAGTGATAGATTGGCGCAACGGCGTTTGCTTCAAGGAAAATCCCCTCAGCTTTCATAAGAAGTTGCTTGCGTTTTTCAGAATCCTGCTCAATGCCCGCTTGCTTCAGAAGGCTGTCAAATTCTGGATCATTAAAGCCAGTATCGTTTAGGCCTGAATCAGACAACCAAAGTTCCAGGAAGGTATTTGGATCATTGTAATCTCCGATCCAACCAGCACGGAACGCTTGTGTAGCTTGCTTCAGTTTCCGAGTTTCAAGATAAACTTTCCACTCTTCGTTCACGAGGTTCACTTTGGCACCAAAAGTTTTCTTCCACATGCTTGCAACAGCAATAGCGATTTTCTTGTGATTATCACTCGTGTTATAGCGAAGCTCAATTTCAAGTGGGTTGTCTTTGGAGTACCCAGCTTCTTCATAAAGCTTCACAGCTTCTGCATTACGAGCAGCCTGTTCTTTGGCTTTAAAGTCAGAATAAACAGCATCATAACCAGTTACACCAGGCACAACAAAAGCGTAAGCAGGTACTTCACCAGCAGTTACAATACTAGTAGTCAGAATGTCACGATCAATCGCCATTGAGAAAGCTTTACGTAGCTTCGGATCATTGAACGGAGGCTTTGTCATGTTAAAGCCATAGTAATAAGTCCCAAGGTAATTAGTGACGTGGAATTCGTCAGCCATATTTTCCTTGATCCACTTAATCTGGTCGTTTGGAACTTCATAAGTCCAATCAAGCTCACCCGCGCGATAACGCTTAAGAGCAGTGGTTTGACTTTCAGTTGGATAATAAACAACTTTATCCAGTTTAACCGTGTCTTTATTCCAATAAGTATCAGACTTAACAGAAACAATACGTGATTGAGGAGTCCACTCTGAAAGTTTGAACGCACCGTTTGAGACGATATTTTCTGGACGTGTCCATTTTTCACCGTGCGCTTCAACTGTTGCTTTGTGAACAGGATAGGCAACGGAGTGTGTGATCATACCCAAGAAATAAGGGGCAGGACCTTCGAGTTGAACTTCGAGAGTTCTATCATCAAGTGCTTTTGCACCCAACTGAGATAGATCTTTTTCTTCACCACCCGCAATAGCCTGAGCATTTTGAAGTGGGTAGAGTAAGAACGAATATTCGGAACCTGTTGCAGGAGCAACAGCACGTTGCCATGCATAAACGAAATCGTGGGCTGTTACTGGGTCACCATTACTCCAAAGCGCATCAGCACGCAGTTTGAAAGTAAATTTTGTGCCATCGGGACTAATTGTCCAGCTTTCAGCTTGACCAGGAATGAGGGAGCCATCAGTATTTTCCGCCGTAAGACCTTCGAAAATATCACGAAGAATATGCGAAGAAGGAACCCCTTCGGAAATTTGTGGATCAAGACTTCCTGGCTCTTGGCCGTTTCCACGATGGAAAACCATTTCTTTTGCTGGTTCTTCGACTTTCTTTTCTGCTACCTGCTCTTCCCCTTTTTTCATGTAAAAGAAGATGCCCGCAGCGATAGCCACGATTAAAAGTAACAGCACTAGTACTTTTTTATTCATAATGCCCTCATGTTTCCTAGCAGAGAAGTTGCGTTAGTAAGCGAGTTTAAAGTCACACCAAAAATGCGCCAAAACTCTTCAACTTCTCGTCTAATCCCTGTTGTTATCGTTCGTTGTACGCGCTAGCGACAAATTACATCCCTACGTGTATTTACGCAGGGTGACCTTCTTTACGCTCTATGACAAGAGGAGGTCTTTGTTTTAGATCAAACTTGCAATAAACGTAGGCAAACAGCCATTTTTCTTTACTAATTGATCAAAACTAGCGTGCATAACGGCATTATACTTTATACAAAGCAAGGAATCCAGCCTAAGTCGCTTAGGACACAAAAAAAGCTGTTCGACGTGCATCGTCGAACAGCCTGAATACGACCATTTAATATTTTAAAACGACTACTTAGCAGCCGTAATAATAATTTCCACACTCAGCTCTGCACGTGCAAGTTTTGCTTCCCCACAAGCACGAGCAGGAGCCTGCCCTTCAGGAACCCAAGCATTCCAGACTTCGTTTAATTCAGCAAAATGCTTCATGTCACTCAACCAAATTACAGCTTGGAGAATTTTACTTTTGTCACTTCCAACAGACTCCAGACATATATCAATTTTGTCCAAAATTTCTTTGGTCTGTACCGAAACTGTTTCACCTGCAGTTCCTACTTGGCCTGATAAATAGATTGTATTGCCATGCTCTACAATCTTGCTTGAACGCGCAGTTGTATCGTGTCGGATAATTCCACTCATTTATTCAATTCCCTCTTTAAAAACATTGACATCCTGATGGATGGAACACCCTGTATGCTATCAAGTGTCCAATAGGTCCAGATCTGAGTAAGATATAACCCAGAAAATCAAAGCTACACTTTCCCCCTTGCCTAATTTCAAAAGCACAGCATAATTCAGAAAATCTCGTCGGGGTGCTCATTTTCCAACGCAAAGGAATTGAGCTGAGAAGCCGTTGCTAACCCGCAGAACCTGATCCGGCTAATACCGGCGGAGGAAATTGAGATGCTTGCGGGATGTGAAATTTGATATCCCTACCGATTTTTTTCGGATAACGGCATTAAGATCCTCTGGACATAAAAACGGAGGATATAATGTCAGTTCCTATTGCCCTGACAATTGCAGGATCAGACAGTGGCGGAGGCGCCGGTATTCAAGCCGACATCAAAGCCATGTCGGCTCTCGGCGTTTATGCAGCCTCAGTTATTACGGCTCTGACTGCGCAAAACACCTGTAAAGTTCACAGCATTTACCCGGTCTCTACAGACTTCATTCAAGATCAAATTCATACTGTATTCGAAGATCTGGATATAAAAGCTGTCAAAATTGGCATGCTGGGCACATCAGCTATCATTCAAGCTGTCGCCGATGCCTTGAGAGATTATCCCCAAATTCCCATTGTGCTCGACCCTGTAATGGTTGCAAAAAGCGGGGATAAGCTTCTTCAAGATGATGCGATTGAGAGCCTGAAAGATAGCCTGCTGCCAATGGCACAAATCATTACCCCGAACCTACCAGAAGCAGCCGTCCTCACAGGAATGAATGAACCTACTTCTCTTGATGAGATGAGAGTGGTACTCGAAGTCTTCAAAGAGATGCAGATCAAATCTATCCTCTTAAAAGGAGGTCACTTGGGCGGGGATACAAGTGATGACCTCTTCTTTGATGGCCAAATAGAGACCTGCCTAAGCACCCCGCGTATAAACACAACCAACAGCCATGGCACAGGATGTACCCTTTCAGCGTCTATTGCAGCAGGTTTAGCCAAAGATCTTCCTTTGATGGACGCTGTTACGCAGGCAAAAACGTACTTAAGCAACGCACTGCAACACGCCGATACTCTTGGTGTGGGTAAAGGCCATGGCCCAGTTCATCACTTCCATGCTTTCTGGCCTAAAAAGGTTTAACGCAGGTGCATGGGCAAGGAAGCTTACCGTCGAAAAAACAGGACATCGTCGTTAAAAACTTCTCATTAACGTATGAAAATCGACAAGTGTTTAGCGATTTCAACCTCAATCTACACTCGGGTAAATGGAATGTGTTGCTTGGGCGCAGCGGTGTAGGGAAGTCTTCACTTCTCAAAGCCATTGCAGGTCTGTTGTCGACGCCTTCATTTGAGGGGTCCATCAAGCGAAATAACAATACCCATTTGGATGGTCAAATCAGTTGGATGACTCAGGATGATCTACTCCTTCCTTGGCTTTCTATTCTCGATAATGTCCTCATTCGTAACCGACTTTGTTCCCCTAGAAACAGCACCCCTTTAATAAAGAAAGAGGATGCAATGAATCTCCTTGAACAACTCGGCCTTGGAGAATCTCTTGATCAAAAGCCAGATACACTTTCCGGCGGCATGAGGCAGCGCACCGCACTGGCCAGAACGTTACTTGAAAATCGTCCAATCGTGCTTCTTGATGAACCTTTCTCTGCCTTGGATGCCATCACCCGTTCTGAGATGCAGGAACTCACATACAAATACCTCAAAAACAAAACCGTGGTCATGATCACGCACGATCCCCTCGAAGCTCTCCGTTTGGCGCATTTTATCTTTGTTCTGATCGGCCCCGTCGTTTGCAACGCAAGGTCTTTCTCTCCAGAGAGTTCTCCCATCCGAAACTTAAATGACCCGGAAGTTATCGACCTCTATGACGTACTGATATCAGAACTTTCAATGTCAAAAGGAGACGAGTTATGAGTTCCATTAGGGTGGTCATAGTGCTCTTTGGGCTGCTTATTCTATGGCATTTCACTGTCGAAATAACATCCGTCCCGCCTTATATTCTCCCTGGACCTCTTGCTGTAATCGAAACTCTTTGGAACCGTTTCCCTACTCTTATCCAACACGCAGGATATACCCTTACTGAAATCTTGCTTGGGTTTACCATTGGCACACTGCTTGGTTGCGGATCGGCGCTTACACTTGCGACAGCCAAACCTCTTCGCACTTGGCTTACCCCTGTACTTGTCATAACCCAATCCTTACCTGTTTTTGCCCTCGCTCCCATTCTGGTCCTTTGGCTCGGATATGGCCTGCCATCCAAGGTCGCTATGGCAGTCCTTATTATCTATTTCCCCATAACAGCCGCCTTTTATGATGGATTGAGACGAACACCCAAAGATTGGCAAGCACTTGCACAGGTCATGAATGCCAGTCCTTTGGCTTTTCTCATCCATGTTCGCATCCCTTTGGCACTGCCATCTCTCGCTTCAGGGCTTCGCGTAGCTATCGCCACAGCCCCAATTGGCGCCATCGTTGGGGAGTGGGTTGGCTCATCACAAGGGCTTGGCTATTTGATGTTGCACGCCAATGGCCGTATGCAAATCGATCTCATGTTTGCCGCCTTAAGCTTACTCGCCCTCATGGCAGTCACCCTTTATCTCACTACTGATCATCTTCTGAACAGACTCTTAAAAAAAATGTCGTTGGATGATCTTAAAGCTTAATAAAACACATCTCTTGAGGAATTAGACAATGTTAAGAAAGCTTACCTTCACCCTCTCTTTACTTGGGGGGCTCTTCAGTTTTGTAACTGGAGCAACAGCCGCAGATAAGATGACAGTGTTGCTTGACTGGTTTGTAAACCCCGATCACGCAACTCTGGTAATTGCCAAAGAAAAAGGGTTCTTTGAAGCACAAGGACTGGACGTAGAGTTAATCGCGCCAGCCGATCCAAACGACCCGCCAAAATTGGTTGCTGCAGGCCATGCAGAACTTGCCGTTTCTTACCAACCCCAACTCCACCTTCAAGTCGCTGAAGGGTTGCCATTATCGCGGGTAGGCACTTTGATTGCGACACCCCTTAATTCTCTGGTCGTTTTAAAAGACAGCCCGGTTAAATCTCTTGCCGATCTCAAAGGCCTGAAAGTCGGTTATTCAGTTGGCGGCTTTGAGGATATGATCCTTGATGCCATGCTGGAAAGCCATGGCATGAGTGTTAAAGACGTTGAACTTATCAACGTTAACTTTTCCCTTTCCCCGTCTTTAATTTCTGGCCAGGTTGACGCCGTGATCGGTGCTTTCCGAAATTTCGAACTTAACCAGATGGATATTGTTGGAAAACCAGGTCGCGCCTTCTATGTAGAAGAAGAAGGCGTTCCTACTTACGACGAGCTTATTCTGGTCGCAAACAAAGATAAAACGGGTGATGAAAAACTTCCGCGTTTCCTGAAAGGGCTTGAACAAGCAACAACGTTCCTGATCAACCATCCTGATGAAAGCTGGCAGCTGTTTATTAAGGCTTACCCGGATCTGAATGATGAACTGAACAAACGTGCATGGAGAGATACACTCCCTCGTTTTGCCTTGCGCCCAGCAGCTCTAGATGTCGGCCGCTACAAAGATTTTGCAGAGTTTTTAAAAGCAAAAGACATGATTAAAGAAACTGGAAATGTTTCAGATTATGCTGTCAGCGTAAAATAGGGTAAATTTAGTTTATTACCGAGAATAACAAAGGGGTGTTGAGTATTATTCAACACCCCTTTGTCGTGACGAAAAGCTTACTTGAACGGAGATTTCTCTTCTTTCGCAAAGAGGACGAGCCCCGCAGCTAGAATAAGCCATATGATCATAGGGACAAAACCTGCCTGAAAAGCTGCAATATCATAAACTCGTTGGCCGCCATCGGTGGCGCCACTCCAGTTCAAATCAATCAAGATACCTGTTAGAGGCTGCAGTACCATCGGTCCAATCATCACCCCGGTATTACACCATCCCAAAGCTGTACCTTGCAGTTTTGGCGGCACAGCTTCTTTCGCCCAGGACAATCCAACGATCATAATGCAGCTGCCCAACGCGGCAGCGAACAATGCTAGGGCAAGAAGGATAAACGGAAGGTCCGGTATTTGGGTCACAACGAACCACCCACCAGCCGCGAGTAAAGCCAAACCAACAAAAGGAAGCTTCCGTTTTCCAGTCGCATCTGACCAATGCCCAAGTAAGACTCCACACCCGGCCCAAACCAGCAGAGTAACACTGATGATCGTTGCGGCTTCTGATGTCGTGAAGCCGTAGGCAACCTTTAGATAAGGGACGCCCCAAAGCCCGCCAAAAGTGAGCATAGATCCGGCTGAAGCACCACAGGCAAGAGTTAACAAAAACACCGTGCGATAGGTAATCGTCTCTTTCAATGCGGAGAATATCGACTGACGGGGAGTTGAAGCATCATGGGTATGACCATAGCTTTTATACCCCAAATCTGTTGGATCGTCCCGCAGCCAGATCCCTGTCGCAAGAGCCAAGAGCCCGGTAACACCTGAAAAAGCCAGCATAACATTGCGCCAACCAAACAGCTCTAACATCTCTTGCAAGGGGGCCCCAGCCACCACTGCGCCGAGATTACCAGCCAAGAGACCCAGCCCTGTGAGTAGAGCGAAGCGTTTGAGCGTGAACCAGTGCAAGGAAATTTTCATCATGGTGACGAAAGCAACCGCAACCGCACCACCGATTAGTAACCGACCAAAGCTTATCACCCAATAATCTGTGGCAAGTGCAAAGATCGCCGTACCAATAGCCGCAAGAAGGGCGCCTGAAGTTAAAAGTTTACGGGGGCCAAACCGATCCGCCATCACCCCAACAGGTACTTGCATCGCGGTATAAGAATAATAGTAAAAACTAGCAAGAGTACCCAAGGTCGTCGCCGTTAACCCAAACTCCAGCGTCAAAGGCTCAGCCATCACGCCAAAAGCGATCCTATGGAAAAAGCCTATAAGAAATAGAAGGGCGCCCAAAATCCACATCAACCAAGACAAGCTGGCGGGCGGCTTTTGTAGAGCAGCAGAGACCGGATTATCCGGCATGGCGACTGATTGGGACAAATCAGAATTCCTTAAATATAACTTTTAGAAAGAACCCACCCGTAAAATCAGAGTCGATAAGATATCTGCATTTGAGGGTTTGTTTTAATGAAATCAAGAGCTGGGTTCATACCAAGGAATGAACGGGCAGCCGATAAGGCAAACACTATCACCCCTTGGTATAAAGACTGGCAAGCCTTTATGATCGGCATATTCAAATTTAAGGCAAACCCTATTGTCACACAATCTGGTGCGCATAAATACCAACACACCCAAACACACCAATAAGGAGAAATTGCCTTAGGTGAAAATAAACCATATGATGTAAAGACCTTTTGGAGGGGACAATAATGTCAAACGCAAAAGAACTTATCATCACCTGGTTTAAACGCGTCTGGGAAGAAGAAGACGCATCGGCCATCGATGAATTGCTCGTACCTGAAGTAAATGTAAATGGTCTTGGGGCTCAAACCATGATTGGTCCTGAAGCTTTCAAACAATTTCACTGCGCCTTGTGTTCTCTGCTAACTGATTTTGATTTTACCATCGACAAATACCTAGAACAAGACGACTGGGTTTCTGCTCTTTGTACAATGAAAGCAAAATCTAAGGCGACGGGTGATCCCATTACAATGACCGGAAATGTTTGGATTAGAACGGGTGACGGAAAGCTGATCGAAGGCTACAATCATTTTGATTTCATGGGCCTTTGGGCGCAGCTCGGTTATTTACCTCATGATTGCTTTGAGCAGGGATTAAGTGGCTGCAAAATTAGATAACCTACTATTGCTATTATCTGGCGCTTTATTCATTACGTGCTAACAATTCTTCGACTTCATCGAGGTCGAAAGGCTTATTGGCATTGAAGAAGGGATCAATTAACTTGCCGCCGATAAGAAGATCATCGAAATCGACATGTGAAATACCATGTCGTGCGGTCCAACGGTCAACCTTTCTAAGCTCCTCGTCAACAACGGCCTGACGTAAATCCTCCCTGAGAGCAAGAGACCAAAGGCCGACAACAGGATGAGTGCGGCCATGTGATTGCGCACAAGCCAAAGGATGACCATCTTTTTTCATCACGGTCTTCAGCCGTTGGACCAAATCAAGCGGGATAAAAGGTGCATCACAAGGTACAGATAGCATCCACTGACATTCCGGATGATTTTTTGCGACCCAATCAAGTCCCGTTAGAACTCCTGCCAGAGGTCCGGGATGACCTTCAACAACATCTTCGACTACGGGTAAGCCAGTATGAGAAAACCGTTTGGGATCACCATTTGCATTGAGAACAAGTGGCCCGATTTGTGGCTTTATCCTGGTTAAAATTCGATCTAACAAACTTTGTCCTGCTAGCATCTTCTGAGCTTTATCGCCGCCGCCCATTCTGCGTGCAAGCCCCCCTGCAAGTATTACAGCGGCAATTTCATCGTTGTTGATAATATCACTCATGGTCTTTACCTTTTACCACACCCTTTTCCGCACCGTCTTCCGCGGGCTCTCGATCGGAACCACGAGAAGAAGCCCTCTGATGGCGGCTGTCTTCGTTTTCCATATGGCTGGCATCATGATCAAAAATCATTCGTTCCTGCCCGGCAAGAGCGGTAAAGCGTTTACCCTTGGCACGACCAATAAGCGTTAGCCCCGCTTCGATTGCTAAATCGACCCCCCAGGCCGTAAAACCAGAGCGCGAGACAAGTACAGGAATACCCATTTGGACGGTCTTGATCACCATCTCGGATGTGAGGCGTCCTGTCGTATAGAAGATTTTGTCTTCAGGTTTTATTCCTTTGAGAAACATATAACCTGCGATCTTGTCGACAGCGTTATGCCGCCCGACGTCTTCGATGTAAATCAAAGGCTTATCGCCCTGACACAGGACACAACCATGTATAGCACCAGCTTCGAGGTATAGACTGGGGGCGGTATTTATCTTTTTACTAAGAGTATAAATCCACGATGTATGTATCCGGGCTGCCTTTGATAATTTGATGTCTTCAAATTTTTCCATCAAATCACCGAAGACAGTTCCCTGGGCACAGCCAGAAGTTCTAATTTTTTTCTTGAGCTTTTCTTCGTAGTTGGTTTCCCGTTCTGTCCGAACCACAACAAGATCAAGCTCTTCGTCGACATCAATAGCCGTAATAACATCATCCCGGTGGAGCATATTTTGGTTGAGAAGATATCCCACCGCCAAATAATCAGGATAATCACCAATGGTCATCATCGTCACGATTTCCTGCCCATTGAGGAAAAGCGTTAGAGGTTTTTCGACAACGACAGGAATTTCTACGCTGTTACCATCTTGATCCGTGCCGAGCACTCTCTCTGTCAGTCCGCTATCAGAAGGGTTCGGCCTCAGAAGAAAGTCTTTCAACAATTCAGGATCTGCTTTTGAGACGCCCCGTTTTACAACTTTAGGCTCAGTGTGTTTGCTCATCAGGCTCTCATGACTTTTAACTTGGGAAATAAGGTGATCTCACTATGTCCTTAATCAGGAGTATGAACAAGATCTCTGCTCATTAGAAAACACAATTACTTCATTGATTTTGCGGTGATTAAGATGCCCGATATAATCGTTTTGGGGAGGAACACAACTTCACAGCGTCTCAAAATTTGGAACAAATAACCCCTTGCTTTGATCGGGCCGAACAGGATTAATACCTGTTAATAGATCTGGGCAGAATCCAGCCCGAATTTCATCCTAAAGAATAATTGGGGATTTCCCCCTAAAAAAATAAAACGACTGCTAACTCGGAGGCACACAATGATTTCCAAACGATTGGGATCCAAACTTTTTGCGGCTACTCTTGCTTTTGGAGCGCTTGGCCTAACATTACCGTTTGCTGCACAGGCTGATGATTTCGTTGTCGCCACAACAGCAATTGTAGAACATCCTGCGCTAGATGCGGTGCGTGATGGCGTTCGCGACGAACTTAAAGCTCAAGGCTTCGAAGAAGGTAAAAACCTTACCTTCCTGTATAAAAGTGCACAGGGTAATCCCGCAACAGCTGCACAGATCGCCCGTGAATACATCGGCAAAGGCCCGAATGTTATCGTACCGATCGCAACACCATCTGCTCAGGCCGTCGTTGCTGCGACCAAAGATATTCCAGTTGTTTTCTCAGCAGTAACCGACCCTGTAGCCGCGAAATTGGTCTCTGGCCCAGGAGCTTCTGGTACAAATGTAACTGGCGTAAGCGATCTCTCTCCAATTGATAAACACATCGCTTTGATCAAAGAGCTGACACCAAACGCAAAAACAATCGGTGTACCGTACAATCCAGGCGAAGCGAACTCTGTTGTTCTGCTTGATCTCGTGAAAAAACACGGCGCAGCCCAAGGTTTTGAAGTTATTGCCTCCCCAGCGACAAAAACGGGCGAAGTTCTAACTGCAACCCAACATCTTATCGGTAAAGCTGATGTTATCTACGTTGCCACAGACAACACCATCATTTCTGCATTCGAAGCTGTTGTAAAAGTGGGTATCGACCATCAGATTCCAGTTTATGCAGGCGACACAGATTCAGTTAAACGTGGAGCTATGGCAGCTCTTGGTTTTGACTACTACGACGTTGGTCGCCAAACAGGTAAAGTTGTCGCTGAAATCCTCAACGGTAAAAAAGCTGGCGACATCCCATTCCAAGGCGTGAGTAAAACCAACCTTTTTGTTAATCCAGCAATGGCAGAGAAAATGGGTGTTACGCTTTCTGCTGATGTGATCGCCCGCGCAACCGAAGTTGTAAAATAAGCATTCTCCTCTGGTACATGCTCAATTCGTGCATCCAAAAGTAAAGATAAATGACGAAATTCGTTTTGCGAATTTCGTCATTTTGCTTTAGGTAAACATCCAAAGTACAGCGTACACACAAGAATTAGAGAGCCGGAAGGCTGTAGATAAATGAACCTCATCGCCTTTATGGGAGCAATTGAACTGGGCCTTGTTTATGGTCTTATTGCTCTAGCCGTTTTTCTGTCTTTTAGAATTCTGGATTTTCCAGACCTAACCATCGACGGTAGCTTTCCCCTTGGTGCCGCAGTTTGTGCAACAATGATTGTTGCGGGCTATAACCCTTTCCTAGCCACAGGTCTTGCTTTTTTTGCAGGTGGAATTGCCGGTTTGGTAACAGCCTTTTTGAATTTGAGATTTAAAATCCTCAATCTTCTGGCCTCCATCCTAACAATGATTGCTCTTTATTCTATCAACTTACGGATAATGGGCCGACCAAACATCGCTATTATCACAGAGCAAACCATTCTGACACCCTTTGAAGGTCACGCTATCCCAGGGTATTACCTCAAACCCATTATTGCGGCAGTCATCGTCTTTATTGTCGCCCTGATCGTCGCACGGTTTCTCAATTCAGACTACGGATTGGCAATGCGGTCGACTGGCGCCAATCAGAAAATGGCGCGCGCACAAGGTATCGACACCAACAAAACCACCTATATAGGCATGGCCCTTTCCAATGCTCTAGTTGGTCTTGCTGGCGCTTTGTTTGCGCAAATGAACGGCTTTGCAGACATAACGATCGGAACAGGAACAATTGTCATTGGTCTTGCAGCCTTGATCGCAGGTGAAGCAATTTTCTCCACCCGCGGCATGCTGATGGCTGTACTGGCCTGTATCTTCGGATCTATTGTTTACCGCATAGCAATCGGACTTGCCTTAAACGCCGACAGCATTGGACTTGAACCTTCCGATCTCAACCTTGTAACTGCTTTACTTGTCACAATTGCTCTTGTGCTACCGGGTGCTAAAAACCCGCTTAAAAAATTAATGAAGCGGGGGAATTGAAATGATTGAAGTAAAAGACCTCCGCATTACTTTTGGTAAAGATACCCCGAACGAAAACAAAGCGCTTCAAGGTGTAAACCTTACTGTGGCTGAGGGTGAATTTGTCACGGTCATCGGCTCAAACGGGGCAGGTAAATCAACCTTTATGAACTGCCTGACCGGGGAGCTTATTGCTGACAGCGGTAAAATTTTGATTGATGGCAAAGATGTAAGCCGTTGGAAGGCTGCCCGAAGAAGCAGTTTGGTATCCCGTGTATTTCAGGATCCACTTGCAGGGACTTGTGAAAACCTCACAATCGAAGAAAACCTTTCCCTGGCCTATTCCCGTGGGAAAACACGTGGTTTTGGCCTTGCTATCAACAATAATAAACGTGACGCCTTTCGTGAGCGGCTTTCACGTTTGCACCTCGGCCTTGAAGATCGCCTCGAAGACAAAATGGGACTTCTAAGTGGAGGACAGCGTCAGGCTGTGAGCCTGATCATGGCAACGCTTCAACCCACTAAATGCCTCCTTCTGGATGAACACACAGCAGCACTCGACCCGCGTATGCAGGCTTTTGTACTCAAACTTACAAATGACATCGTACAAGAAACAGGGGTCACCACTTTAATGATCACCCACTCCATGAGCCAGGCTCTGCAATATGGCACGCGCACCGTCATGCTGCACGAAGGGCAAGTCGTTCTGGACGTATCCGGTGAAGAACGCAGTGCAATGAACATCCACGACCTTGTCGATATGTTTGCTAAAGTTCGCGGCGAGCAGCTCGACAGTGACAGCTTGCTCTTAGGATAAACGAGTAATGTTTATCACTTTATTCAAAAGGGCGATCTTTTTGAAGATCGCCCTTCTTGCTAGTATTTTAAGCCTAACAGGACCGCGCTCGGTAAATGCAGCAGAACGCCAAAGTTGTTTTAATGAAAACTTATGTTTCATCACAATCGAAAACAACAAGACGGCAAAGCTATTGGTCAGGAACGACTTTAACATTCCGATCAGGGTTTCGGTAAACATGAAGGGCCGTAACGTTAGACCGCTAGAGGCCCTTAACAACATTCCACTCCAACCTGGAGAAACTAAAGAAGCTTTTTTTATCAAAGCAAAACCGGGCAAAACATGGCGATACACTTGGACTTCAGAACTCCATCCTGGCCTCGAGGAAGTCAATCATAACAGCAATATACTTTACGACCTCCCCTACTCATCAGATATAACTTACCCTATCAGTCAGGGACCTAATGGATCTTTCTCTCATTATGGCGCAAACACTAATGCCATAGATTGGGCCATGCCTATCGGCACAGAAATTCTGGCCGCGAGAGAAGGAACCGTTATTGGCTACCGGGAGAATTCAAGTCACGGTGGCCCTTCTGACGAATACAAATCAGAACAAAATTATATTTGGATCCAACACAGCGATCGAACTGTGGGACAGTATCTACATTTAAAGAAGAATGGTGTTACGGTTGAATTTGGCGACCTTGTAAAACGTGGGCAGCCAATAGGCCTCTCAGGTAACACTGGATATTCAACAGCCCCTCATCTCCATTTTCATGTCTCAGGATCTCAAGAACAAGGGGATGCCTTTCGCACTTTCCCAATTCGTTTCAAAAATAGAAATTTACCGTAGGCATAACAGACTTCATCTATCCAACTTTCAAAACTGCACTAATGTGTCTTGGTTGCCTTCACCGGGGTTTTTCAAATTATTTCACGTTTGAGTCGTTTCAAATCATTACGAACAATTAATCTGTGTATCGGCGCAACAGGTATCATATAAAACCGCCCAAAAGTATTATGGATTTTCACCGACGACGTGATCGTAAGCACATTTTGATCTGTCGTAATACACGTCATGACATCGAGATGATTATCCCTCACGGTCAGGGTTAATACGTTGGGGTTAAGATATTCAACAAGGAAAAAATCGAGCCAATCATTAACCCGCACATTCTTGGGCCATGACTTGCTAAAGCCTTCTATTCGCTTAACACCAAACCATGATGATACTATATCACGAATGCTAAACGCCAACTTCAAGACTGGCGGGTGATTAGCTACGATAGCTCGCCATGCCTCTATCGGAGGGATCACTTTTGATAAACACACCGACTGGGAATCAAAAAAATTTAGCTCGGCGACAGGTGCCAGCACCTGAATGCTCTTATCACCAAACATAAAGAAATCACGTTGTTTCATATACTATTCACTTATAGGTGCTGCCACTGGTATTTAATAACACTTATTTGCAATTTTGTTTTTCACAATGAGCCCCATAAGCGCAGGCATCATCAGCCAAAATCCGGAAGTCGGAATGAGGACAACGCCGAGAAAAGTCATCAGAAAGAGTAAAATGATGGGTATCTCCCGAAATGGAGGCATGGTTTTCCGCTTCTCTTCGTAGTCAATCATGTAGCCCACGATTAATAGAGGAATACCAAACAGGAAAAACCATACCGTTTTGCCGATATTAAAGTCGATCAGTCCCGTATCGAAAAATCCTTCAGAGAAAATTCGTTCGACCTGCTCAGGAAAGAGTACAAATGTAAAACCCATATGGATTATGGCAACTCCAATAATCCAGCGACCAACCCACCTGTAACTGATAACTGAAAGTAGTGATGTACTTGTGCGATTAAGGGACATATCAATGCTCTCTAAAAATAAACATGTTCTTCGTGTTGATCGTTGCCCCGAGCTTACTTAAAAACAAAACTAATCCCCGATAAGAGCGATCGAAATACAAAAGATCTCTATTGATTTCCTTCATGTAAGGGGTGATTTTCCGAGTATCAGCGGTCGACATTTCAGGCCAGGCTCTTTCTGAAAAATCAAATTCATCTGTTAAATAAGGTTCGATCATCCACTTTTGAATTCGATCAAGCTCAGGCTGAAGAATGTTTCTATAATCCTCATCCAACATGTCCGCCTTGGTGAGTTCAAACGCTTCGTAATACGCTCTCAAACCATCAAAGTCTGGCTCGCCAGTATGATGTTTTAGAAGAAGTTTGTAATAACCAGATATCTTATCTGTAAAATCTTTATCGATCTCGCGTACACAGCCAAAATCAAGTACGCCCATTTGCCCCTCATCCATAAAGAGGTAATTTCCTGGATGTGGATCTGCATGAACATGGCGTAGCTCAAAAAAACTGTGGAAGAAAAAATCAAATAAAATTTGTCCGTAATAGTTTTTTTCATCCTGACTTGGGTTGCTTTTCAACCATTCATCCAGATGAACTCCAGATAATTCCCCCATCGTCAGAACCCGTTCTGAACTGTATTCTTCAAAAACTGAAGGTATCGTAATTTTCGACATTTTGACTTTGTCTTTAAACCATTTAAGGCTTTCGGCTTCTTGGAAATAATCCACCTCGCGATGAAGCTGGATGGTAATTTCATCAAGGACAGTATCGATTACATTTTTAGCCGGCATAAAGTCTGTTGATGCTGAAACCACGGACAACAAGCCGCCAAGCATTTTAACGTCACTTTTGATCGATGCCGCGATTCCAGGATATTGCACCTTTACAGCAACGTTTTCACCCGTCTTTAACTTTGCTTTATGAACCTGCCCAAGGCTTGCCGCAGCAAAAGCTTCTTTATCAAACTTATCAAAAATCACACCCGGACCTTTGCCAAATTCGTTTCGAAATACTTTGTCGATCAGGGCACGGTTTAACGGGGTCGCCTTATAACAGGCTTTGGCGAGTTCATTCCGAATTCCTTCAGGCAGAATATCTGCTTCCATACTGAGAATTTGAGACGCTTTCAGCGCAGTGCCTTTAAGCTGGTTAAGCGCCTTGAACAGTGTCCTCCCAATTTCCTCTTCGTGGGCGATCTGAGCTTGTTCTCTTTTTTCAGAGCTAATCTTACGACCCGTTAGTTTCTTTCGTCCTACATGCCCAAGATGTCGGAGGCCTACCTTTGTCGCAGTCAACCCAATGGCGGCAGAACGATGTAGCTTTTTGGTGGCAATGTTACCGCTATTTCCCATGTTTCCATCCCCCTTTGGAAACAAGAGAGCCCATTCCCTTCATAAGAGAAGACAGACCTTGGCCATTTTCCATAAAGCGCATCATTTGACTTTTGAACATAAAGCTAGCGAGATCAGCTCCTTTTCCAATAACACCGCTTTTCAAGATCGTCACAAAAAAGCCAATTGAGATTTCGACAAACTGCGTGGTTTGGGTAAATTCTTCACTGTCATCTTGTAACCAGTAAAGTACCATTCCGAGCAACCCATCAACCATTAAATGAGAAACTGCCCCTTGAAAGGGAAGCTCAGAAATCTCTTCTTTTTCTATGGCTTCATTCAGTATTTGGGTGAGCTTCTTTTTTAATTCTTTGCTGGCGGGAAATTCGCGCTGCATCAAGAACGCAGGGGAATCTCGTAAAATTTCTAGACTTTCAGAAACAAATTCACGGTTCTCAAGCAACTCATCTAGGTAGTTATAGACGAAAAATTGTAATTTCTCTTCCAATGAGAAATCAGTAAAATCTTCGGTTTCATCAACCAATTCCATAACATGAAAGAGAACGGCCTCGTGATAGGCCAGTAAAAATTTATCCTTGTTTGGGAAATATTTGTAGACAGTGGAATCTCCCATGCCTGCAGCTTTTGAAATCTGCTTCATAGACACATTATGGAAACCATGCTCTGAGAAGAGATCAACGGCAACAGCAATAAGCTTGCTGCGGTTCTCTTGTTTTTGCTTATTGGATATTTTCATAATGAGAATTAACTGCCTTAAAAATGAATTATAACCTAATTTATTGTATAATTATTCCCATTAGAGTCAATTTTTCATTCTTATGAAAATTCACATTTGACAGGTAACTTAAATTCTTCCTTATTTTTCAATTACTAACTTAAATTTCACCTCTTCTCACATTCAAAGCCATACTGGAGTCCACAACAAAACCGATCTCCGAATTAAAACCCTAAAACTTCTGTAAACAAAAACTACTCGCCATAGGATAAAATTGCTAAGCTGCCATCACTCACTCCGGTAACAAGCTCATTTTAAGGAGCCCGGAAGCTAAAGCAGGGAGACCCACTTGGACTTAGAATTGATTCCAGACATCCAAGAAATTGAGCACTGGACAACACAAATCATCACATGGCTGAGTCAAAATCTTCTCAGTTGGCCCGTCATTCTCCAGCTCGCTTTTTTGCTCTTCCTGTTACCTTTCAGCCGTTATTTGGGAAAAAAAATCCGTCCGATTGCATCTGAATGGAAGACAAAATCTAAAACACCTCATTTTCTCAAGCTCATTTTGACCAATTTAGTCCCCATAATTCCTTGGGTGATTTTCTTATTGATGCTCTGGATTACCCTCGGAGGTTTGTTTCAACTCGACGCCCCTGTCAGAAGCCGGTTCTTAATAAATACTGTAGCCAGCCTGACATTGGCATGGGTCGTTATAAATCTAACAACCAGCCTGATAACATCTCGGGTCGTCGCAAAACTTGTTACTCTTTTCATCTGGTCAATAGCCGCGCTCAACATTTTAGGGCTCCTAACCCTTGCCCAAGAAATCCTTGATGCGGCTGCATTAGATATCGGTGGTTTGAGAATATCCGTCCTTATGGTGATCAGAGGCGTTATTTCTCTCGCCGTCCTACTTTGGGCTGCCGTTGCATTCAGCTCTCTGCTAGAAAGGCGCGTTAAAGCGGTCCCAGAGCTTACGCCCTCGGTTCAGGTTCTTCTTGGAAAATTACTGAAAGTCACTCTTATCGGTCTAGCTATCGTCATTGGCTTAAAGACCGTTGGCATTGATCTCTCAGCCTTTGCTCTTTTTGGTGGTGCTTTGGGTGTCGGCATCGGATTTGGACTTCAAAAAGTAATCTCGAATTTAGTTTCCGGCATCATCCTCTTAATGGATAAATCCATTAAGCCCGGAGATGTTATCGCGGTCAATCAAACCTATGGCTGGGTAAAATCCTTTGGTGCTCGTTACGCCTCAGTAGTCACCCGCGATGGTATTGAACATCTTATTCCGAATGAAGAATTCATAACTCAACGGGTTGAAAACTGGTCTTATTCTAATAGTTGGGTTCGGGTTAGAGTTCCGGTAGGCGTATCTTATAATTCAGATCCCCATAAGGCCATTGAGCTTTGCATCAAAGCAGCTTCTGAAAACAAACGTATTATGGATGAACCGCAGGCAAATTGCCTTGTTACCGGGTTTGGCGATAATTCTGTAAATCTAGAGGTCAGGATCTGGATTGCAGATCCGCAAAACGGGATAGGCAACATCAAAAGTGCCCTTATGCTCGCGATATGGGATAAATTCAAAGAAGAGGGCGTAGAGTTCCCATTCCCGCAAAGAGACCTCCATATAAAAGGTCCGATAGAAATTATCCCCCATAATGCATTGACCGATGCAACTTAAATAAATGGCCTCATCCAGTGGACAAATAACTGCCCGTCACAAGATTAAGAAATATCGTCAGTATTCTTCACTTATAGCCTATAGTTAGAAGAAAACTTTATTTGCGCTTAAGACAATGGCAATCTGTTCTAGCCCGATATACTACAGAAGAGAATACAAAGCCCTTATGCTGAATACTCTTAGTCCCCGCCTCCACCCCATTCGAGACGACCTCGTCGCGGAATATTTGCGAGAGAAAGTTACCTGTAGCCAATACAGTCGAGGTCAAGCCGCTCAGATCATTTTAGGTAAAAGCTCTTTACGTCGCTACCCTGAAATGGGAGCCCCATTGGATAGTGAGCTATTGTTTGGTGAAAAACTAACGGTATACGATGAAAAAAACGGGTGGGCCTGGGTACAAAATGCAAAGGACAGTTACGTTGGTTATGTTCCATCTTCTGATTTAAGCAAAGAGGTTCGCCCAACAACCCATAGGGTCCACGCACTTCGGACTTACGTCTTTCCCAAACCAGATATGAAGAGCCCTCCCCTAGACCTTTTATCGATAGAGAGCGCTATCAGTGTTGTTCAAGTTGAGGGAAATTACTCGCAAATTCAAGGTGGTGGCTGGGTATTCTCTGCTCATATAATGTCGCAAGACATAGCAGCAACCAATCATGTTTCGGTTGCACGACGTTTTCTCGGAACCCCTTATTTGTGGGGGGGCAAGACCTCTGTTGGCATTGATTGTTCTGGTCTCATCCAGGTGTCTCTGAGTGCTTGCGGAATAACCGCTCAACGAGATGCCAGTATGCAGGAAAAAACCCTTGGCATCCCTGTTAACTCGGAGCAAACAACTGAAGGCGATCTTATTTACTGGCCTGGGCATGTGGCTATCGCTCTTGATAACAAGATGGCAATTCATGCAACAGCAAACTCTATGGATGTTACGATTGAGCCGATCGCGCACATAACAGAACGCGTTGAAATGGAAACTGGCGGCACAGGTATAACGGCGATTAAAAGAGTGAAAATATAATAAAACATATCAACGGACTTGAAAAAATGTTTCCCCGCGTCAATGTGTATGAGTGCTTTTTCGGGAAAAGGCGTTAGACTGCTATGCAGTTCAGGAGAATAATTTGATGGTTAATTCGTCAGACCTTCAGAAAGGGCCGCTAGAGCCTGCATCTGTTGCCAATTTAACTGGTCACCCAGGCATGGTCGATCCTTTTGGTCGCATGGTTGATTACTTGCGGATATCCGTCACGGATCGCTGTGACTATCGGTGTGTCTATTGCATGTCTGAAGACATGACATTTCTACCCAAAAAAGAACTTTTAACCATCGAAGAACTAGAGCGGGTTTCAGCCTCCTTTATTAATCTAGGTGTTAAAAAATTACGGTTTACAGGTGGAGAACCACTTGTCCGCAAAAACATAATGAAGCTGTTCAACAGCCTAACGCCGTACCTAGAATCTGGCCAACTCAACGAGATGACCTTGACCACTAACGGCAGCCAGCTGGAAAAATACGCGCAACAACTTGCGGATGCAGGTATGCGCCGTATCAATGTTTCGCTGGATACACTAAACAAAGATAAATTTGCTGCCATTACGCGCTGGGGTAAGCTCGACCAAGTTCTCGAAGGCCTTCAAGCTGCGAAGAAGGCCGGGTTGCACGTTAAGATCAACACCGTAGCTCTACGGGGTGTTAACGACGACGAACTCCATACTCTTGTCTCTTGGTGCGGAGATGAAGGTTTCGACATTACCTTTATTGAAGTTATGCCCATGGGCGATATCGGCAACGAAGACAGGGTAGATCAATATCTTCCCCTCACAGAGGTTCGATCCATCCTTGGTGAACACTGGACATTGAACGAAATCGATTACAAAACCGGTGGGCCAGCTCGTTATGTCGAAGTGAAAGAAACTGGTGGAAAAATCGGCTTCATCACACCAATGACACATAACTTTTGTGAAAGCTGTAATCGAGTTCGGATGACCTGCACCGGAACGCTTTATCTTTGCCTTGGCAAGGATGACGCGGCGGATCTGCGTGCCCCCTTAAGAAGTAGCGATGAAGATGGTCCCTTGGAACAAGCCATTTTTGAAGCAATCTCTCGCAAGCCCAAAGGTCACGACTTTATTATCGACCGAGATGCGGACCCTTCTGTTGCACGCCATATGAGCGTTACGGGCGGTTAGGCATTGAATTTAGTTGCTTTCCATCTTTAAGAACTAAGAACTTTATTATTCTTTATAAATAATGGCTGCAGGAAATACCAACTTGCAGCCATTATTTGTGCCCCCAACAGCATGATGATACTGGCCTGATAACCCTCAACTGCATACCCACCATCAGCTTGTTCCGGCCAATATTCGATCACCGCTCCGACGGCCCACTGCCCGCCAAAAGCCGTCAAAAACACCAATGAATTCAAAGCTGTGTTTACCCGGCCAACCAAATGCACCGGAAAGAACTGAGAAAAGCCAGGGTAGATAAGATATCCGCCTGTTCCCAATACCCCAAAAAGCATCCATATCGCCCCAATGACCATGAGAGAACCACCGCCACCTAGAAGTAGTGCTTGGGGCACGAGACAGAGCAACATTGCATAAACTCCAACCGTGATTGGACTAATATGATGCCGTCTCAACCAATCAGTCACAAAGCCTCCCAGTAGGAAACCGATAAACACCGAAAAAGCAATCGCGGCTAAAGTTGAAGCGACCGTGTCTCTTTCAAAATTAGCCACGTCTCGCAACCACGGCCCCGACCACAAGGCTTGTAGAGAGAAAAACGCTGCTTGGGACATCACAGTAAAGGGTGTGATCCGCCAGAAATAAGAGCTCCGGAATATTTGGCCATACTCTTTGATTTGCTGAGTAATTGATTCCGTTGGCGGAATTTCATCACGCCGGGGAATGATAAAATAAATCAATACTGCGATAAGAACTGAAAGCGCTGCAAGCACAACGAATACGCCGCGCCAACCAATTTCTGAAGCCAAAAATTCAACAGGCACTGTTCCGGCTATCGCCCCCAATCCACCTGCAGCAAGGTGACACCCATTGATCAGTGGTAAACGATCTTTAGGCACCCAACTCACATACGCTTTGAAAGCGGCCATCATACAAGCCGACACACCAAAACCGATCAAAGCGCGCCCGAGTAATAGTAAATAAAAATTATCTGCCCACGAGAACAGCAGCGCCCCAACTGCAGTAAAAAGCATCAGTGTGCTCTCTACTTTTCTGGGGCCGTACCGATCCAGAAGTAACCCAAGAGGAAGTTGTGTCGCAGCAAATGCAATAAAGAAAGTACTGGTCAACAATCCAAGTTCAGATGCATCAAGGTTGAGTTCTGCAACCAAATCAGGAGCAATAATTCCGTTAACCACCCGCAAAAGGAAAGAGAGGAAATAGCCAAGGGCAAATGGCAAGAACACACGCAATATCATCGCGGAAAGATCCTCTATCCTGCATCGTTATAATTATTTATGAGGCAGCTATTTCAATATCACCTGATGAGTAAAATTACGGCCATTGGTGATTGTAATCTGTTTGAAGCCCATCAAAGCAGCGAGATCAAAAAAGGTAAAGACGTCTTCAACCCCCAATTCTTGAAAAATCGGTAAGGTACGCGCAGCTGCCGTCATATTTGCAAATATCGCCCGAGATCTGTAAATCGTATCAAGCCGCCCATCAACAAGACCGACAATGATAAGTTTCTCAGCATTATCTCCTTTGGCGAAAATTGCCGCTTCTGGCGAAAATTCACGCTTCATGTTTTGTTGGGTAATTGAGGTTACAAACGCGACCCGTGTTTTACGGTTTGCCGTCTTCAGCCCCTTGGCTCTTGCTTTGTAAACTTCCTGATATATTGGCTCGGGATAGTAATACCCTGCGTGTCGATCAACCGCCTGAGCTGTTGAAGCAAAAAAGGTAAAGGCTAGAAGAGCGGCCAAAAGACGAATCAAGTTATGATCTCCCCAAATACGATAATCTTTTATGTGGATCATCTGATAAATTTTGATCTTCCTTTATCAGACATTTTGACAGCGCTGCAAGTGACTGTCAGTCTATTGTTATCGTTTGTGAAATGCATGTTACATCAGAACGTCATGCTTTACAGGAAAAGGTTATTGGCATGGGAAGAAAACGTCTGGCATTTGTTGCTTCCGAGACAGAAAAAGCGACAAATGCACTGGATTGCCTGACGAACAAGTACAAGGCAGTAGAACCAGATGAAGCAGATGTCATTGTCGCTTTGGGCGGGGATGGCTTTATGCTTGAGACCTTACACCAATATATTGGCCTCGACATACCGATCTACGGCATGAACAGAGGAACGGTTGGCTTTCTTCTCAATCGCTACAATGAAGATGCATTAGACAAACGTATATCAAAAGCTGTTGAAGTAACTCTTCACCCTTTGCGTATGTCTGTGCTGACAGTAAGCGGACAAAAATTTGAGGCTCTCGCGATAAACGAAGTTTCCCTGCATAGAGAAAGTCGACAAGCCGCCGGGATCGGTATTGATATTGATGGTATCGAACGCATGGAAGAGCTTGTTTGTGATGGCGTAATTGTCTCCACGCCAGCAGGCAGCACCGCCTACAACCTCTCGGCCCACGGCCCAATTATCCCTATTGGCGCCTCCCTACTTGCTATGACACCGATCAGTGCGTTTCGCCCCCGTAGATGGCGTGGCGCATTACTCCCTGCGAGCGCGGAAGTATCTTTTCGTGCATTAGATACTGATAAGCGGCCCATTTCTGCAGCTGCTGATTTCACAGAAATCAAACACGTAAAGAAAGTAACTGTTCGGCAGGATAACAGCGTCGATATGAAGCTACTGTTCGACCAAGAACATAATCTCGAAGAACGAATTATTCGCGAGCAATTTTTACCATAAAATCCTGCTTGAAATTTCCCAGCCTTGTAAACACCTGCCTTACAAACAAAAGAGCCCGTCAAAAGCTGTCGGCGCTTTCAAACGGGCTTCTCTGTCTTCCTCTTGCGAGGAAATTTGTACGCTATCTCCAAAGGAGTGCCCGATAGCGTGTCGGGGCAGGGTCGACTAGAATCAGTTGGTCCAAAAAGGCTTCGCAGCTTCGTTTTTGGCTTCTTCAACTGAAATTCCCATATCTGACAAGAGCCGTGCATCGAAGTCCCGTAGACTATCGCGTGCGATCAATCGCTCTTGCCAGGCCATTAGCGTCTCGACGACAAATACGACAGGTGCCATCAGAGAGAATACGCTCAGCTTGTTAGTGTGTAGTCCGCCGAAAGTAGTGGATTTGTGTATTGATACGTTTGCCATAACAGTTCTCCTTATCTGAATTTGGCAGTCCCTGAAGACTGTCACGTTTGTAATCTTTGATACAGCTAAGGTATGAGCGATTGATTTAATTCTCAAACGATGATATTTCATATATCAGATTAGATTTTATAATGCGAAAAAATGTTAAGACCTTTACCTCCGCTTAATGCCCTACGCGCCTTTGAGGCCGCCGCCCGTCACTTGTCATTTACAAAAGCTGCTCAAGAGCTATTTGTGACACAGGCGGCCGTGAGCCATCAGATCAAATCTCTCGAAGATCACCTTGGTATTCAATTGTTCCGCAGAATGAATAGGCGCTTAATCCTTACGGATGAAGCCCAACTCCTACTTCCTGCGGTGAGTGAGGCTTTTGATATAATCAAGACCACGACCCAAAAGCTTTATGATGGTGGCGATCGCGGTACGTTGAAGGTATCTGTTATGCCTTCTTTTGCAGCAAAATGGCTCCTGCCCCGGTTACCAAAGTTTCGTCGCGTTCACCCTGAGATCGATATTCTGGTCTCGGCAAGTATTACTAAAACTAACTTTGCCCGTGACGACGTTGACATAGCCATCAGGTTTGGCACCGGGCAATATCCAGGCCTTCGGATTGACAAAATGATGGAAGACGAAAGTCTGGTCGTTTGCAGCCCCCACCTTCTAAAAGGCACTCTGCCTCTTAAGTCTCCCCATGACCTGAAGTACCACACCCTTTTGCACGATGACGTCGGCGAAGAACCCTTTGCTGTTAATTGGCGACGGTGGCTACATATTGCAGGAGTAACAGACGTCGATCCTGACAAGGGGCCTGGATACAACGATTCCAGTTTGATCCTGCAGGCTGCTATTGAAGGTCAAGGAGTTGCTCTGGGACGGACCTCTTTGACCTATGACGACCTTAAGGCAGGCAGATTAGTTTGTCCCTTTGGACCTCGGACACCGTCTAACTACCAATATTATGTGGTCTCACCACAAAGCACATCTGAAATTACCAAGATCAAAGTCTTTCGGGAATGGTTGCTCGACGAAGCCAAAGCTGATGACTATGTGCCCGACGTACAAGTTGACCTCGACAGAGCAATAGAACGTGGTGAATTTAACCGGGAAGATAAAAACACCTGAAATTACCCCACTTCGATTACGGAAACCCTATATTCTCATAGTAATCAATGGACTGCAGCTAAAGCTAATATAGGTGTCATCCTCAATTTTTATTAAATATTTTCTATTTCAGAGAAACGAATCACTTGACTTAGAGGTCCATTCGGGCGAGAGATTTCCCCACAGAGTGTCCTAGACAACACGTGCGGACGTGGTGGAATTGGTAGACACGACGGACTTAAAAAATTGAGTGCCTTTGGGGAAACCTGAAGAGTAGAACTGCTCAAATTCGGGGAAAGCTTCAATCGCAAGATTATGCCAATCCCGAGCCAAGCCCGCCCTTGAAAAAGGACCGGGAAGGTGTAGAGACTAGACGGGCAGCACCTACGGCAAGGATTAGTGAGTTTGACCTTGTTATGGTGAAGGGATAGTCCAGACCACAAACGCGCGGTGCTTAGCACCAGAGGCGTGGCGGTGAAAACCGTAGCTGGTATGAAAATCCGTTGGCTTCGGCCGTGCGGGTTCAAGTCCCGCCGTCCGCACCACTCTCTTCCCTAGGGAAGAGAGAATTACAGCATTACCTTGATTATTTTCTTCAATCTCCCTGGCATTTAATAGCCATAAAACGGAGTTTGGTTTGCGTATATCAACCAGAATTCTGGTTTATGGAGAGATCCACATGGAATGTGACACAAAAGATACCCCAGAAAGCAGCAGACAATCAGAAGAGCAAACTCTGTTCTTTTTTGGCTCCTTAATGGACGCCGATGTTCTCGAAATTGTCTTGGGCCATCCTATTGATCAAGAACAGCTAAAACCAGGTGTGCTAGAAGGTTACCGTTGCGAACGAGAAGTCAAAGAAAGTTATCCTGTGCTTGTTCCTTATCCTGCAGGTAAAGCTGAAATTCTTATCGTCTATGATCTTTCTCAGATAGATATTGAACGCATTCTCTTTTACGAGACTGGTGAGTATGATCTGATTTCCTTTACCGTAAATGACGGAACCCAGAGGATAAATGCTTTTGGGTTCGCAACTGGTGAAGGCATCCATACATCAGGAGACACTTGGCATCTCAATGTTTGGCAGAAGACCGGCAAAGCCGATTTTCTGCCGATGGCTCAACGTTTCATGACGGGGTATGGAAAAATGTCTTTTGCTGAAGCCTTGGTATACTGGGACGAACTCGTTGAAGAATTTGATAACGTCCACGAGTGCCAAAGCCAAACCAACACTGTAATACCAACAGCCCTTAATATTGACCCATCTGGATCACGCCCACCTTCCCCCGAGTAGGAAGAAAGCTGCAGGCGATACGGTGTATCGTCAAAGCTTTTTGACGCGCGTCGGGGGGACGTGGACATGACCGATACGGCATATTTTCAAGACTTTCGGGCCGCGTCGCACAAACTTTGTGATAACACCATCGCGGAAGTCCGTGCTCCTCACCGAAAATCTTGAAAACGTGTCCAGATGGGTCAATATTAAGGGCCGTTGGTATAATATAACCGCAGACACAACAAAGCCCCTTTAAATTTAAAGGGGCTTTTCATTCCACAAACGCTTTCAAACCAGCTTAGCTGTGAAGCTGACGCATATCGTCGTTATTAAGTATCCCAGAAAGCCGTTCAGCTATTTTTTCCGGTGAGTTTCTAAATTTCAGCCCCACCATAAGACCATGCCGCCACATCACTTCGCCGCCAAAATGCACAGAGCCCGGTAAAATGAGAGTGACATCACTGTTTAGAGGTACAGTATCTGTAAGTTGAACCTTCACTCCCGTCACAGATACATCCAGCACTTCACAATCAGTTGTGAGTTCAGGACCGAACCTTAAACTGCCATTTAAAGTAGCCCCAATCCGCGTCTTACCGCGGCGTTCTTCTACAGTTGTTTCTAATGCGTCTTGCATTTCTATCGATCCCCCGACGACTTCAGTGCATTTTCATAAAATCCCATATACTTAAAGGTGGGCTATTTCACAAAAAAAAACAAGTAATAAAACACAAATACAGTTAGCGCTGTAATATTAATAGCACCATCATGTTATCCACCTCTCCTTTACCGAGGAGTGTAATCACTGAATAGAGCCTAGTATTATGGTTAACTGATCATGCAACACCAAACTAGAATCAGGATCTATACTCAGGATTAATATAAAGAGAAATCAAATTACACAGAGATCGATCTTTGTAACAATTAGGTGCAATATTCTTTTACAAGTTTTGAAACTTTAAGGCAGCACTGTTCCAAATTTATTTCATTCGTAGATCTCATCACAATCCGCACACCAGTACCTCCCCGCCCCATAAAAGGATAACTGCCAATATCTACATCGGAAAAAGCGCGTTGGATTTCACCTAATCCAGCAGCAATATCGCCCTCTTTTGCTTCAGATGATATCGTTTTGGATATCATTGGCTTCCCACCTGTCAGTGTTGGAGCGAGCTTGGAGAACATTGATTGCATAATTTTTGGCACCCCTGCCATCACATATACATTTTCAATTCTATAGCCTGGAGCAATTGAGATGTCATTTTCGATGAGGGTTGCTCCATCTGGAACATGTGCCATGCGTAATCGCGCATCGTTTAATTTTTCTTCACCATAAAAATCCGTCATTGATTTGTAGGCATCGGGATGGAGGATGAGATCTACAGAGAAAGCATCGGCAACGCATTGCGACGTAATATCATCATGAGTGGGACCTATTCCGCCTGTGGTAAAGACATAGTCAAACTTTGCGCGAACCTCATTAATGGTCGAAATGATCCGTCCCGGCACATCAGGAACAACCCGAGCTTCATCCAGGCAAATCCCGATTTCATTCAATTGTTCACCCAAAAACGCCATATTGGCATCTTGAGTACTTCCAGAAAGAATTTCATTTCCGATGATAACCAGGCAGGCTCGGTACACGCGGTCTATTTCACTACTCATATTACTCTCGGCTTTCAGCTAGGATCAGGACCCATTAATTAAACAGCGTTGTTGAATTAATGGGTCCTGATCCTAGATCACATACGTTTATGTCCTCAAAGATATTTATCTATAATTCACCTTTGATCACATATTTTAGAATATTAACCACCTGATTTGGTGACTGGGTAACGGCTAGAGCAGCGGCATCGACCTCTTTCAAAGCATGTTGATGATCTGGGCCATGCATAACAATAATACTCTTGCCCAACGCTGCCGCGTACCCTGCATCAAAAGCGGCATTCCACTGCTTGTATTTCTCTCCGAAGCACACCACAACAACATCTGATTTTTCAATCAAATTCCGAGTGCGGATCGCATTCACTTTCGCGCTCTTATTATCGTGCCAAAATTTGTCCGGTTCTTCCCCCAGGATAGCAACACCACAATCATCCGATGCCGCATGATTTGTAACCGGGGCAAAAAACTCGATTGGCAAGTCCAATGATTTGGCTTTCTCAGCAATCTCGTCGCGCCAAGCTGTGTGAATTTCACCAGAAAGATACACCTTCCAAGTCATTATTATCGTCCTCAAATAATTAACATTTTAGATCAATTCGATCCTTTACAGGAAGGCTATAGAGTAAACTTCGAAGGAACAACTCTCGCGTTATTAATGTTACGCTCCCAAAAAATTCTTCCCTAAACATTTTCAGATAAAAATTAGTTGATGCTCTCGCCTAATCTCGATTATAAGCGAGAGAGTTTGGGAAGGATCTTATGTTTGCAAATCAGATAACAGCGTTAAGAACAGTGGTAAAGCTTGTGCTTTTACTACAGTTTTTGGCTGTATCTTCGATTCCCCAAGGTATGATGACCGATGTATCTGCAGGTTCCCTTACTCTGGTGATCTGCACAACAGACGGCATAAAAGAGATCACCGTCTCCAACTCTGGTAAACAAGAAAACTCAGAAAATAACGATTGTGTTTTTTCTGTTCACGTAGATCAGACGCTCACTGGCACACAGTATGATTTTGACCAGAAGGTTCTGGCAATTACGACTGCAGGATCTGTCTCTGACAGCCATCTAACCAGTTTGTTGATCCACCTTGCTTACGGTTCTCGCGCACCGCCGACCTACTCCTGAATATAAAACTTTACAGTGTCATTTGAGAACTCAAGCAGCCTGAAAGCTGCTTAAGGATTGATTTTTACTCTCCAAAAGATCTCAAATGACAGAAATAATTAATATCTCTTACAAGAGAATACTCAGGAGTTTGTCATGTCAGATATGACAGCGAACAACGCATCCTTAGATACGGATGCGGCAGATAACACGACCTCATCATTTGCAAAAAAGTTCTATAATGCGGCCTGGCGATGGCATTTTTACGCTGGCATTTTTGTTGTACCATTCATGCTTGTACTCGCTATTACCGGGTTGATCATGGTCTATTTCAATTCGATAGAAACCCGCTTTGGCGAAAAGTTATATGTCACGCCCCAAGCGGAGATGGCGGCACCGACCGAACAGTTAGAAGCCGTAAAGAAAGTATATCCCAATAGTGTCATCAACCAGTATATGCCTGCCCCCGCCGAAGACAGAACCAGTTTATTTACGATCAAGATTGACGGCGTGAAAACGATTGTCTCCGTTGATCCTTATACCGCAAAAATTGTGGGGGCCGTCGAAAAGGACACAACCTGGTTCTACTTTGCAAACGACATCCACGGGTCTCTTTTAATAGGAGATCTCGGAGATCGCCTCATAGAAATCGCAGCAGGCCTAACCCTTATCCTAATTGTGACAGGGCTGTATTTATGGTGGCCACGGGATGGGAAAGGCCTGCGCCGCGTGCTGATCCCTAACTTCTCTATGAAGGGCCGTAATTTCTTAAAAGAACTGCACGTTTCCATTGGATTTTACATTTCTGTTGTTCTCTTTTTCTTTCTCATCTCCGGCCTTTCATGGGCTGGTATTTGGGGAGGAAAATTCGTTCAACCTTGGAGTTCATTCCCTGCAGAAAAATGGGACAATGTGCCTCTTTCTGATGAAACTCATGGCATCATGAACGACGGTGCTGTTAAGGAAGTGCCCTGGGGGCTTGAGCTAACAAAACTACCGCTATCAGGCTCCGACATCGGAAAAATTGGTGTTCCTGAAGGCTATGCTGTGAACTTGAACTCCATGGTCGTCTTAGCAAAAGCAATCGGGTTTGATCAACAGTTCCGGATCAATATCCCCGGCAGCCCTACTGGCGTTTACACCATCTCTGCAGATTCAATGGATGGAGACACGGTAACGCCAACGGGTGACCAAACCGTTCATATCGATCAATACTCGGGAAAAATTCTCGGTGAAGTAGGATTTGAAGACTATTCCTTGATGGCAAAATCAATGGCTGTTGGTATTGCCTTGCATCAAGGAGATATGGGCTGGTGGAACACCATCCTTAATGCCTTATTCTGCCTCGCAGTTATCTTCCTCTGTGTAAGCGGCATCGCCATGTGGTGGATACGTCGCCCCAAAGGAGCCGGAAGATTAGTCGCGCCGCCCCCTCCTGCGAACCTGCCTCTTTGGAAAGGAGCGGTTTTTATCATGTTGCTACTATCGCTAGCCTTCCCACTCGTCGGTCTCTCTTTATTAACCGTAATGGCACTCGATCTGTTGATACTATCGCGGTTCCCCTTTATGAAAAAAGCCTTCCAATAAGCTTTTATCAAGACCCTTTAAAAGGGGAGGAATTTTTGCCTCCCCTTTTCATTTTTAGGAATGCTCAAGCAACAGACATCAAACGAACATTCCTACATCGACTTAATATTTGACGTTGAGAAAACCACAGACATACCGTCGCAAAAAAACACCAAAGTATACAGCCAATGACCACTTTTTCCGAAGCGACCCCCCTATCGAATAACCAACCAAACAAAGCAGGAGATAACGCACTGGCGAGAACCGAAATTGACATTGCTAGCGCTCGAATTGCACCAATATGTTTTGTCCCGTATGCCTCTGCCCAAAACGCACTCATCGCAGTAGAGCCAAAGCCAACGGAAACACCAATTAGCATCATAAAAATAAGTGCCGCATATGCGTGATCAGAAATAACCAAAAACACCAACCCCAACGCAAATACGGGAATGTGAACCGTTAACAGTTTAATGGCCCCATATCTATCAACCATCGATCCTGCGACAAGAGCACTTATGGTGATCATAGCCGCATACGCCGTGAAAGTTCCTGCGAACCAATCCATGGTCCACCCCTTCGTCGTCACGATGTGTATTTGATGAAAGAAAATTCCTGTTACCACAAAAGATAACGTCGCGAGACCTGGTAACAGAAGATAAAATGCTGGGTCTTTTATTACCTCAGCTCTGGTCCAATGCCGAGGCTCATCTTCGCCCGTATTTTCAACTGCCTGGCTCTTTATCTGTTCATTCATTCTTGCGTCGCGTTCACTATGACCACGCAACAAAAACAATATTGTAGGAATAAGAACGAACCCCAATAAAACAGCGTTCAACAACCAGGCATCTCGCCATCCAATCCAGCTAATAAGGACGATTGTTAACAAAGGCAGACAAGCTTCTCCCAGAGACAAACCAAGGGATGCAATCGCAATCGCTCGCCCCCGATTATCATGAAAATACCGCGCCATCGCCGTGATAGAGGTATGCAGCATCAACCCCTGACCACAAAGTCTTATGAAAAAAAAGATTGGCAAAATGAGATATGGCCAACTGGAGGGAAGAACCGCAAGAGCAAGAGCCGCTAACGCGAGCCCCAAAGCAACAAGGCAGGCATAAAGTCTGAGATCCATATGATCAATTTGCTTCCCAAACCAGATAACCGCAAACCCACTAACCAGTGTCGCCGCTGAATACAGGGACCCAAAATCACCGTGGGACAAACCAAGGTCGGCACGAATTTCAGCACTAAACAGTGAAACGTAAAACGTCTGCCCGAAACTAGAGGCCAGTGCCAACAAGAAACCAAAAGAAAGAAATCTAAGATTTTGAGAAATAAAACTGAACATAAAAGTGCCTTCGAGGCTAAGGCATAAAAGAAGTACTACCCTCTTCTATCTATTGAATGCCTTCAACGCATAACAAGTAGAAAAGCCATATTTCAAGACAGAAAACAAACTCTCGCAAGGTGAGAATTTGTAATACGAAGATTTGGTAGAGAAGGTGCGCCTTAAACTCTTACCGCTGATAATAACCTTTACTCTTCATACAGCGATTGAAATGTTTGGCTTGATTTTTCTTTACTTCTGAAGAGTCAATATTTTGCCGTAACGTTAGGAAGCTAGAGGTTCCACCGCCCAAACTATCCCCAAAACTCCCACCACGATCTTCTTCGACCCGCGCGTCATGGGCAACCAATCCTTGCGCATAATAATGGCACGATGCAACATCACTCTGATAATCTTGGTCTGTTTTATTACCGTCAGGCGAATAGAGATTACCATCTGTGCCCTCAACAATAGTCTTATTTTGAGGTGGTGTCGCTGTACCATAAGGGTAGTCATTGACCGCAGGCTGGTCACTGATCGACAAGCCTTCATCAGAAGTTTTTACGGTCCCGGAAACGTTACTGTTCAGAACCTGATTTGGGTTACTATTCGGAGGCGTTGCCAAAGTCGAAGAACTTGAGGCCGGGGCCTTCGGCTGTTCAATCGGTGCCGCCTGCTCACTTTTTCCACCAAGAGCACATCCTGATAACAGGATTGCAGTAGCAGAAATAGTTACAAAATTGCGACAGTTCATAGGAATTCTCCAGATAGATATACCTGTGTTTTCACAGACTTGAGACAAATCAAAGGACAAATCAGGCCAAAAAGTAAGTTGTACTGCCTTCAATGTCTTTGGCAAGTGTTATAAATGGCACCTATAGAAAATAGCACCCAAGGATATAGTTACACTACACGATAGTTGTAATTTCTTTATTAATTTCCCCTTGCAAAGAAAAGAAAGAAACCACTAAGGTCTGAGAAAAGAGGATCCAGATGAAATTTGCTACCCCCCTTATCCCAGGAAAGCTGGTGAAACGATATAAACGCTTTCTTGCTGACGTCGAACTGACGGACGGAACCGTTGTAACTTCCCATACAACGAATACAGGGTCCATGCTGGGTCTTGTTGATCCCGGCTCAGAGGTGTGGCTCTCAGAGTCTGACAACCCCAAACGAAAGCTAAAATACACATGGGAGATCGGCGCCGCAGGATCAATTCCTGTGGGTGTTAATACCTCTGTGCCTAACAAACTCGTATTTGAAGAAATTTCAGCGGGCAATGTCCCCGAATTAACTGGCTACAGTGCATTCAAACGCGAGGTAAAATATGGAAAAAATTCTCGTATCGATGTCTTTTTACAAGAACCAGGCCGGCCAGATTGCTACGTTGAAGTCAAATCCGTCACCCTTAGTAGAGAACCCGGGATCGCTGAATTTCCCGATGCGGTATCCAGCCGAGGAACAAAACACCTGCAAGAACTTGGTGACATGGTCGAACAAGGTCATCGCGCCGTAATGTTTTATTTAGCCCAAAGAAACGACTGCACCACCTTTTGCCCGGCAAAAGATATTGATCCGGTATACGCAAAGGCATTAACAGAGGCCATAGGCCGCGGTGTCGAGGTCGTTGCTTATACTTGTGAAGTTACACCAGAGGGAATTCACTTGGATAAGCCGCTTGAGCTAGGTATATAGGCATAAAATATTGCAACATGTGAGCACTGCGCACCATATTTGACTGCAGCAGTTCATTATTAGAAATGGAAGAGATAACGTGATCGACAATTTGACACGTGAAGAACGACAGTTTGTAACCTATACCGAAGAAGATTTTGCGGGCATGCGCAAAGCTGGAAAGTTGGCAGCAGAAACGCTCGACTTTATCACACCTTATGTGGAACCAGGTGTTTCTACCGGTAAACTGAACGATCTCTGCCACGAATTCATCGTTTCACATAATGCTGTTCCGGCTCCGCTGAATTACAAAGGCTTTCCAAAGTCAATTTGCACCTCAGTAAATCACGTGGTTTGTCACGGCATTCCCGGCGAAGATAAAATTCTTCGCGATGGTGACAGCCTGAATATTGATGTAACGGTCATCTTGGATGAATGGCATGGCGATACTAGTCGCATGTACTTTGCGGGCAAACCGAACGTAAAAAGCAAACGGTTAAGTGATGTGACCTATGAATGCCTTCTTCGCGGCATTGAAGTCGTAAAACCGGGGGCGACCCTCGGCGATATTGGTCACGCAATCCAGACCTACGCCGAAGAAAAACGTTATTCCGTTGTCGAAGATTTCTGTGGTCACGGCATTGGTCGAAGCTTCCATACGCCGCCAAGTGTTCTGCATTATGGCGAACCAGGCAAAGGCGCCCGTTTGCTCGAGGGCATGATCTTTACTATCGAACCCATGATCAATGGCGGGAAATACGCTGTTAAAATACTCAATGATGGCTGGACTGCTGTCACCAAAGATAAATCTCTCTCCATGCAATATGAACACACCCTTGGTGTGACTGCAGATGGCTGTGAGATCTTCACCCTCTCTCCTAAGGGATGGCACAAGGCACCTTACGAGTAAGATAAATTTTGGACTAACAACCAACCGGATCTGGCTTGAGCATCGAAAAACCTCATTATCATGGTCACCGTGAAAGACTACGCCAGCGCCTCCTAGAAAGAGGCGCTGAAAGTCTGGCAGACTATGAGATATTAGAGTTCCTTCTTTTTGGTGCAAAGGCACGAGGCGACACCAAACCTCTCGCGAAAAAACTTATCGAAGAATTTGGCTCCCTCGCCGCCGTTTTTGCGGCTTCAGCAAGTGATTTACAAAAGATCTCAGGCGTTGGGGACTCCACTGCTGCAATTATCAAATTGATCCCCGAAGCAGCCCGTCGCATGAGCAAAGAGGCCATTCTTGAGCATCCCATCATTGATTCATGGGATAAACTTCTCGAATACTGTCAAATCACCATGGCCCAAGAAAAAATCGAGCAATTCCGATTACTGTTTCTCGACCGGAAAAACCGATTAGTTGCCGACGAACTTCAACAAACTGGAACCGTGGATCATACTCCGGTGTATCCCCGAGAAGTCGTCAAACGCGCTCTTGAACTTAATGCCTCTGCTCTTATCATGATACACAATCACCCCAGCGGCGACCCCACTCCTTCACAAACAGATATCGCCATGACAATGGAAATTAAAAGTGTCTGTGGCAAACTCGGCATCGAACTCCACGATCATCTGATTATCAGCAAAACGGGCCATTCCAGTTTCCGCAATCTTGGCCATCTTTAAGGTTTAGGACAGATACAAGTATTGCCGATTAGTAATCCTGAATTTTCTAATCGTGAAGAAGCTTAAGTCTTTGTTTTGGGATTGTGTCTCATAGAAGAATAGTTATAGCGTACATAATCCACGACGGTAGAACCATCCAAGAAAGATATACAAATGAGTGCTTTTATTTTGGTTGATACAAAGATCAACAATCCTGAAGTTTATGAAGAATATAAGGCACTCGCAAAGCCAATTGCCGAAAAATATGGTGGTGTCTATCGCACCAGAGGCGGCGACATGGATGTCATTGAGAGTAATCTCTGGTCACCTACACGCATCGTACTCATTGAGTTTCCCGACATGGAAACCGCACAACGTTTCGTAAACAGCGATGAATACGCCCCGATCAAAGCCATTCGACATGCTAATGCCGAGTGTACTTTGGCCATTTTGGATGGAATTTGACCTTTACCTTCATGCATAACAAACAGTGGTTAAAAGAATGTTCGATTACTTAGGATGACGTTCTCTTAAGTTTTAAGATATAAATCCCCCAATATTGATAGTTCCGCTATTACCGAAGAAATGACCTTGATATGAAACACGCTGTTTTAGTTATTGATATTCAAAACGCACTTGTAAACCCGGTCCCAAAGCCTTTTGAAATCGATGCGGTTATGCAAAGGATCAATCAGGTAACGAAGCTTGCTAGAAGTATAAATACACCTGTTATTTTTATACAACACGAGTGCCCGAACTCTATAGTTGAGCATGGCACTGAAGTATGGCAACTCCCTTCTGATCTAGAGGTAGATGCTACAGATCATATCGTGCGAAAAACCACCCCAGATTCATTCCTTCGAACAAATCTAGAAGAACTTCTGAGATCACTCGGGGTGAAAAATGTTACTATCTGTGGCTACGCATCCGAGTTTTGTGTTGATACCACAGTTCGCAGGGCTGCCGCTCTTGGCTATAACGTCCAAATTGTTTCGGATGCTCATACCACCCATGATAAAGAACATGCCTCTGCTTGTGACATTAGAAAACATCACAACGCAACGCTTCCTAGTGTCACAAGTTTTGGTTCAAAAATAACAAGTATTCCAGCCGACAATATCGAATTGTAAAACTAAAAGACCTATTAACTTAAGCAGCAGATTCTTTTGTCATTCCAAGGAAAGCCTCAATAAGATCGGGGTCTTTCTTGGCATCTGCGGCAGATCCTTGCCAAACTGCGTTGCCTGATTCCAGAACACAGACCTGATCTGCAACGTCCAATGCGCGTTTGGTATTTTGCTCCACCAATAAAATGGTAACCCCTTGGCTCTTCAAATGATGAATTGCGTTGTAACAAACATCGACCATCTTTGGCATTAGACCAAGAGAGACCTCATCGATCATCAACAAGCGGGGTTCGGCCATCATCGCTCGCCCAATTGCCAACATCTGCTGTTCTCCCCCGGAAAGTGTGCCCGCAGGTTGTTTCAATCGTTCTGTCAATCGGGGAAAAAGTGAGAAGACCATATCACGGTTTACCGCTTCTTTACCTTTAGGCTTGCTATAACCGCCGACAGTGAGGTTTTCTTCGATCGTTAGGTCAGGGAATAACCGTCGGCCCTCTGGCGCCACTGCGATACCTTTTTTAACCCGCTCCCTTGCCGGAAGGCTGGATATATCCTCGCCATCAAAATGAATACTGCCCGCAAAGAGTTTCACATGGCCGGCAATCGACATGATGGTACTGGACTTTCCCGCTCCGTTTGGGCCGAGCAAGGCAAAAACCTGCCCTGTTTCAATTGAAAACGACAGATCGTGAACGGCCTGGAAAACACCATATCCACAATCAATATTTTTAAGCTGCAGCATGATCGGTATTCTCCCCAAGATAAGCTGCCCGGACAGCAGATGTATTCATGACGCTTTCAGGATCTCCATCTGCGATTTTGTTACCGTTATCCTGGACGACGAGACGAGAACAAATGCGCATGACCTCACCCAAATTATGTTCAATGAGAATGATACTTCGACCTGCAGTATTGAGATCGACAATCATGTCAGCCAATTTGTGAGCTTCTGCATGGTTAAGTCCTGCTAGCGGTTCATCCAGCAATAGAATTGTCGGATCCAACGCCAAAGCTCTGGCAACCTCCAACCGTTTCAAATATCCCAGTGGTAAATTGGATGGATCAGCATCAGCGGCATCAGAAATACCCACCAGTTCCAAGAGTTCTCTGGCGCGCGTACTCTCGTCTTCCCGCCCAACTTTAAACAAGGCTGAAAGAGGAGAACCAGTGTGGTGCGACCCCACAGTTAACGCCACATTTTCCAGCACTGTCATATTGCGAAAAGGTTTTACAAGCTGTTGAGAAAAACCAAGTCCCATACGTACTCTGCTGTGGATAGGTAAGGTAACCAACTCTTTGCCGGCCAATAGAATAGAACCTGAGGTCGGCGTAACCACTCCTGTGATCGCCCGCATCATGGTGGTTTTACCGGCACCGTTCGGACCGATAAATCCTAACAGTTCGCCCTCATTCAAAGAGAACGACACATCATTTACGGCGACGACACCGCCAAACTGAACTCTTACATTCGAGACTTCCAGGAGTTTACTCATGCTTTCGTATCCCCCGATGCTTTTAGCGAAGATTTCTTTGGTAATATCTGTTTTGCAAGTCCAGCAAGCCCACCAGGGCTAAAGCGCATCATTGCAAAGAGTAAACCCCCATAAAGTAAGAGCTTGTATTCATCAATGAACTGAATCCAAAGTGGCAAAACGCTCAAAAGCGCAGCTGCAATAATGACCCCAAATACGGACCCAATGCCCCCGATCACCACCATGGCCAAGACTGTAATAGACTCAACAAATCCAAAACTTTCAGGATCAATAAATCGGACATTGTGGGCATAGAGTGCTCCGGCCAATCCTGCCAAGGCCGTGCCCATGGCAAAGGCTGCCAGCTTGTAGCGCGAAACATCTAATCCAATGACCCGCGCGGTGTCTTCATCATCAGCGATAGCATCAAAGGCATAGCCCATCCACGACCGTTTGAGATGCAAACTAAACAAAACTGTGAGAACGCCAAAGCCTAGGACCAAAAACATGAAACCTGGTTTACCAAGGCCTGAACCCGGGATTCCTGAAACACCCATTTCACCGCCAACAAAATCCCACTGGCGCATGATCCCAATAAAGAGGAAACCCACACCCATCGTCGTAATCGCAAGAAAATCGTGGCGTACACGAAGAGAGGTAAAACCAACAGCCAGACCAACCAATCCTGCAAAAATAACTGCCCCCAAAATCCCAACACCAAGAGGCATTCCTGCTTTTGTCAGCATTGCAGAACTATAAGCACCAATTCCATAAAACGCGGCGTGACCCAAGGAAATTTGTCCACAGAACCCCGTTATAAGGTTGAGACTAAGGGCAAAGATAACAGCAATACCCATCGACGTTATCAAGCTGATTTCATAACCACTTAAACCAAGCATGATCATGCCCTCCCAAACAGGCCTTGAGGCCGAACCATCAACACAAGAATAAGAAAGGCAAAAGCAATGGCATCGCGGTCCAAGTAGTTACCAAGATAGATTGTGCCATAAGCTTCAATAACACCGAGAGCCAACGCGGCAAGCAAGGTCCCACGGACATCACCCAACCCGCCAAGAACAATAATCGCCAAGGCTTTATAACTCGGCACACTGCCCATCGTCGGTTCAACGAGGTTATTGAGAAGCGCAACCATAACCCCTGCGACCGCAGCCAAAGCTGAGCCAATAAAGAAATTCAGGTAGCGTACTTTGATGATGTCGACACCAAAGGATTCGGCCATTTCCGGATCAGTAACCGTTGCTCGCCACACCGTCCCAAACCGGGTCTTACTGGCAAATAAAGCCAGAGCACCAATAAGAACGAGCGTACCAATACCAACCGCTACTTCACCAAGGCGTAACGTAATACCAAATATATGTACAACGTCTTGCAAAGGCGGGTTTTCATAGGAAATCCCATAGGGACCAAAAGCGATGCGATAGATTTCCTCCATGGCTATGAACAAGCCAATCGACGCAATCAAAGCAACATAAGGTGGTTTATCAAGAATAGGCTGGTAACACAGACGATAAATTGCCATTCCCAACAAACCCACCACCAGCATGGAAACAACCAATGCCAAAAGTAAACTACCCGTGGCGTTGGTCACCAGAACCCCGATATAACCACCGAGGGTGAAGAGCCCCGCGTGAGCAACGTGCAATATTCGAAGCAACCCATAAACCAGGGTTAACCCCACAGCAACCAAGGCGTAAATGCTACCTTGCACCAAACCCTGTGCCAGTAGTTCGACATATAACATCAAGAAGTTCCAATAAAGATGGCAGGTGTTGAGAATTATCTAAAAGTGATTATTCCACTGGTGGCGCCAGAAGTTCCTTGTCATCAATCACAGCGTAATGATGCCAAGCGCCGTCCTTTACGACCTGGACCTGAACGTCTTTTTTCACTTCACCAAGATCGTTAAAGGAAATAGTCCCGGTAGAAGCCACCATGTTTGTTGCAGCAATCGCGTCACGAATAGCCTGACGATCTGTGGTACCTGCTTTACGCATCGCAGCAATGGCTACTTTCGCAGCCGTGTGACCAGAAGCGGCAACCATATCCGCCTTGTAGCCTGCTTTGGCTTCAAAAGCTGAGATAAAGTCTTTGGTTTCAGCCACAGTTGCGTCGCGATCCAATGAGGTTGTGATCAATACGCCCTCTGAAGAAGGTCCGGCGATATCAATAAACTTCTCGGAATCGTAACCTTCTTGGCCAATAACAGGGACGTCAATTCCAGCAGAGCGTAACTGGGCAACGAGTGGCCCCGCAGTAAAGAAATATCCAGAGGCGTAAATTGCATCAGGTTTGTCAGATTTCACTTTGGTGACAATAGGGCCAAACTGACGGTCTTTGATTGAATACTCATATTCGTTGATGATATCGATGCCGAAATCAGCTGCTTTGGACTTGAAACCTGCCGCCAGGGATTTTCCGAAGTCATTTTTAAGAGTAATAACAACAACTCTCTTTTTGCCGAGCATTTCCCCAACAAGTTTGGCACCTGCGCGTCCCTGCACTTCGCCAACAAAAGAAGTTCGGAAGACATAATCACCCGATTTTGTGATATCGGGGTGCACAGCAAAAGCAGAAATGTAAGGAACGCCTTCAGATTGGAAAATTCCTGCTGCAGCACGTGTAGCTCCTGAATAACTTCCAGAAATCGCCACACTGACTTCGTCTTGACCAATCAATTTATTTGCAATTGGAACGGAATGCTTTGGGGATGCTTGGTCGTCATATCGCACGAGTTCGATTTGAGTACCGTTAATCCCTCCCTCAGCATTGGCCTGTTCAACAGCAAGTTCTGCCCCAAGTAAAGCTGACTTACCATCGGCTGCCGCAAAGCCTGTCAACGGCACGTTCATGCCAATTTTAACTGTATCGGCAAGAGTTGGCGCAGAAATCAGAGATCCTGTGATGGCCAGTGCTGCCATCATCTTCTTTGTCATAGACATTACTTCGTTCCCCTGTTGAGATGTATATACAAGTCTAAGGGTGAAGAGTTTTTTCAGTCAAGAAGAAAGAATTTATTACGATATTATTATTTCAAGAAGTTGAAATAATTGAGAGATATTAGTTGGATATGAATTGGGACGGATAATTTTACACAACTAAAGAACCGTTTACCCTGCTACATTAAACGGCATACGGGCGTTTTTTTCCATTCATTTAAAAATATTTTAAAAACCATACTCACAGTTCCCCCCCTGAAATAAGTTTCAGAAAGACTTATAAATTACCCAGAAGCCCTACTCTTAATATTTTTTAAACTGCTCTCAAGAAGGCTCTAGCGGTCTCATCAATTGAAAAATCTTCAAGCATTAAGTCAGTTTTGAATTTATCATTTTTCACAATAAAATCTTTAGGAACTATATTCGTTGAGTGAATAAGGCCAAGAAATATACGTTTGGTTTCAGGGTGTTGAACTAAAGGTATCTTGAACTTCTTGGTGAAGGCCATTTCTACACCTGAGGCACTTTCATCATCATAAGATGTATACTTTAAAAGATCGGCTTTATAACTGAACAAGTTATTACAACTATGAAAAGGACCAAAAGGACGGTTAAAATGAATAATTTTGTCCTGTCCTGCGACATAATAATGAATGGCAGAACCTCCGGCTAAAGGATAATCAGACCCCATCAAAAGTTCGACCATTTCCCGGACATAACTGGGCCCCTTCAGAAACACATTTTTATGTGTCATCTCACCTGTTTTTGAACTCTATTTCTCATCCACTTACATAAACTTTTAACAACAATGCGCAGAACACCAACATTTGGCCAGAAAAAAGGCCCCAAATGGAGGTCTTTCCTAACTAATTAATCATGACAACCATTAAACCGTAGCGGCCATACCCTGCCTTAACCTGTACCAAAAACAAAAGATAATCGTAATACGAGCACCTCTTCTTAAATATTATGTGTGATGAGGCTTTTGCTTTTTTTGAATGAAAGCTGTTTAAATTACAGGAGCTGGGCCAATTGATCTTAAAAAGGTTATTGCCTTCTGATCAATAGAAAAATCTTCAAGCTTTAAATTTGTTTTAAATTTAGCATTTTCAGAAATAAAGTCTTTTGAAACAACATTCTTCGGATGAATAAGCCCCAAAAAAATTCGCTTTGTCATAGGGTGTTGAATGAGAGGTATTTTAAACCGTTTAGTGAAGGCCATTTCCTCCCCAGTCGCCTTTTCGTCATCATAGGAGGTATATTTCAATAACCCAGCTTTATAAGCCAATAAGTTATTACAGCTATGAAAAGGGCCAAACGGGCGATTGAAATAAATTATTCTATCTTCCCCCGCAACATAGTAATGAATAGCTGATCCTCCGGCTAAAGGGAAATCGGAAGCCATCAAAAGCGTAACCATTTCTCGGACATAACCTGGCCCATACCAGTCATCATCATCCATTGCACAAATGATATCTGCACCTAAGCTAAGGGCCATATCATTTAACATATTTCGCTTACGACCAATAACCAGCTTCTCGCTATGATGTTTGTAAATAATATTTGGTGATGAATTTAGGGATACATGGAACAGTGTGCTCGGCTTTTGCTCAGAATCATCCAAAACACACCAAAACAAATTTTCCGGATGGAGATAGTCTTGATCCCGAAAGTAACGATTTGCCTGTTGTAGGAATTTCAGCCGATTGTATGTCGGCGTTACAACAACGACACGGACATCTTTCAAAGGTTTATTCAAGCTTATTTTAAGACGATGTTTTCTCACTCTGTCCCCATAACCAGATTTTTACATATTCATAGCACGTGTTTTTGAACCTTCTGACTTTTTCAGGGTAAATTGCCGAACATCAACAATCTATCAAAACTCATAAATACATCTTGTTTAAATCAAAGAATATCAGAAATCTCGAAACAATTCTGATGAAACTTGGACACAAAAAAAGGCCCCACAGGAGCCTTTTTTATAAACCAATTTAAACCGCTGCAGCCTTAGCCTGCCGCAATCTGTACCAAAAAGAAAATAGATAGAAAAACAAGAAACAGGCCACAAAAAATTCGCTGAGCTCGTTAAAGTCCATATCGAAGTACATGTACTCGTCCAACCTTGTCCACTTCTGGAACAATTGTCTGATGACACGGCTGGATAAGCAATAAATTGTCACAGGTAGCCCGACGATAGTTGGGAATAACCAGTAAAGGGCGCTTCCCATTGCTGGCTTAGCCATGCCACCAAATCGAATGACCAAAGGAATAACCATCGTTCCGATCGCCATACCGACCATAATTACAGACTTGATAGTCGTATCGTGACCATTCAGTGTATTGTGAAAATTTGTTTCATTGTGGTCGTTGATTGCAGCTAAACCTTCTGGGGTCGCCCATTGAAACCAATGCTGTCCCCAACTTGCTTCTTCACCCGCAGCTACAAACACCGCCACGGTACAGAGCATAAGCCAATAGCCAAGATATTTCGAAGGCAGCACATCTCTCATGCGCCAAGCGAGAAGGCCAAATACGACACCTGGAGCAAGAATAACAAAGGCAGCATTTTCAACAATACCTCTCGCTTCGCTCTCAATGTAATATTCATAATCTTTCCAATCAGGAAACATTGTCCGCCCAATAATCATGACCAAAAGCATCAACAATGGTAGCCACTGCCAATAGAGTTTGGGAAAATCTTTCAGGCTTGTACCCTGGCCTATTGAATTATCTGTCACATCCGCCTCGATTTTTTTTAAACTAAAATTATTTGGCGTGGGCTATAACATAAGTTTTGGGTTGTTAAAACCTGATCAAACTAGATATAAAGTTGCAACCACATATTAATGTTATCCCCATAGCGTGAAATTTCGATCTTTAGCATGATCAATTCGAAGAAATATCACCATAGCGGTTGACATACAGGTTCAAGTTCGCTTGTTTCTCGTTGATATTTTGCAGCAAAGAAATTGCTGAGACCTTGTGCACTTTCCAAAAGGAACATAAGCACCATGATCCCCCGTTACAGTCGCCCAGTAATGACCACGATCTGGGAAGCGGAAAACAAATTTCGCATCTGGTTTGAAATCGAAGCACACGCTTGTGATGCACAAGCAGCCCTCGGCGTAATCCCCAAAGAAGCCGCAGCTGTTATATGGGAAAAAGGTCAAAAACCTTACACCCCAGAACGTATCGCACGCATTGATGAAGTAGAGCTTGAGGTCAAACACGACGTTATCGCCTTCTTAACCGAATTGGCTGAAAACGTTGGTGAAGAATCCCGTTTTGTACATCAAGGCATGACCTCTTCCGATGTTTTGGATACCTGTCTTTCCGTACAGATGTCACAAGCCGCTGACATCTTACTTGCTGATCTTGACCGTCTGCTTGCTGCTCTAAAAAAGCGCGCACTTGAAACCAAACACATGGTCTGCATCGGTCGCTCTCACGGCATCCATGCTGAGCCCGTTACCATGGGCCTTAAATTTGCGCGTTTTTACGCGGAGATGGAGCGCAACAAGAAGCGTCTGACTCTTGCACGCGAAGAGATTGCGACTTGTGCCATCTCCGGCGCGGTTGGAACTTTTGCCAATGTAGATCCAAGCGTAGAAGAACACGTTGCCGAAAAAATGGGCCTAACGCCGGAGCCAATTTCGACACAGGTTATCCCACGCGATCGCCACGCACATTTCTTTGCCGTACTCGGCATCATCGCCTCTTCCATCGAAAATGTCGCCACGGAGATTCGTCATCTACAGCGTACAGAAGTTCGTGAAGCACAAGAATACTTTGCCCCAGGGCAAAAAGGTTCTTCGGCAATGCCACACAAACGTAATCCTATCCTGACCGAAAACCTGACCGGCTTGGCACGCATTGTACGTATGGCAGTGGTCCCTGCGCTTGAGAACGTTGCCCTTTGGCATGAGCGGGATATCTCCCACTCTTCTGTTGAGCGCATGATCGGCCCAGACGCGACCATTACCCTCGACTTTGCCCTCAACCGCTTAGCTGGCACCATTGAGAAACTAGTTGTTTACCCCCAAAACATGCTTGATCACATGAACAACTTTGGTGGTATTCACGATGCCCAACGTGTGCTTTTGTATCTCACTCAAAATGATGTGAGCAGAGAAGAAGCCTATCGTATTGTTCAACGCAACGCGATGCGGGTATGGAAAAGCTACGGTATTGATCCAGATAACCCCGATACACCTGCTGAGCTTGATGAAGTAGAAAAACAAGCTCAAGAACACGACAACAGATTCTTCTTCTTCATGTCCAAAGACGAAGGGCTGACCAAAATCCTCGATGTTGAGAAGCTAACCAAGTTGCTTGATGAGGATTCAATTAGTTATCACACGAAAAACGTGGATCGAATTTTCTCACGTATTTTTGGGGAATAATTTACCAGTTTGATAATTTTGGGCTGATAATTTAGGTCTGAAAATCTGCTGAATGTGACAGAGAAAAGCTCCTACTCAGGGGCTTTTCTTCGTTTTAGCTGAATTTAAGTCATATTTGACTATTCGGTTTTTAGTTCGTAAACAGCTCGAACCATGCAGTCATGAATTTTACGTTCGATACGGTGATCTGACTTGTGAATACCTGCGTGGTTAAAGTCGTCCAAAAGCTTGTTATATAATTTTTCTCGACCAGTATCTTTAAGGTGAAGCGCGACAAACTCATCCGCATATTTTATGGTGTCTTCTGGTTCAAGCTCCATCAGGTCTGCGGCCCATAAGCCCAGCATGCGATTGCGTTTAACCTTGGCCTTAAACAATAGGTCTTGTTCGTGTTTAAATTTATTTTCCTGAGCTTTCGTCAAGTGTTGCAATGCGTCCATATTTACATTCCCCACAATTACATTGATCTAGTGCGAGCTAAGACCTCGTGCGAGCGAAAAAGGATCTATATTTATATTACAACAAATTTCTTAACTTTCTCTCATACCCTATAAAAAAAGAGGCTCGGGATTCCCCAAAGCCTCTGATTTTGATAACGATAAATGCGCAGTTGATAATTTACTCTTCCATCATCTGCTTTTTGGCTTCGTCCATCAATTCTGCCATCACGCGTACGAGTTGATGTTCTGATTTGTCAACGTTTCGGCTTTGAAAGTCTTTGAGAACCTTTTGCTTTACGTCCTCTTCACCTGGCTCAATCAGATCAGCCTTTACAACCGTTTTAGCATACTCATCGGCTGCATCCCCTGTTAGGCCCATTAAGTCTGCGGCCCAGAGCCCAAGAAGTTTATTCCGACGCGCTTCTGTCTTGAATCGCAACTCTTCATCATGGTGATATTTATTTTCAAAAGCCTTTTCGCGGTCGCTAATATCGGTCATTTAACAAAGACTCCTAGTATTTTGCCATACAGTTGTTCATTCAGGTATCTGCTCATTATAACCTTTAATAATCTTCAAAGGACTCAAAAACAGAAACCATCTATTATATATTTTGTTATAGCTTCTCGGTTCCGCAAGGGAAACTCGTTAATTACATCTTTAGCAGGAAATTATGTGCACCGTTACCTTACTTAGCCGCCCCGGCCATAAATGGCCCCTTCTCTTTGCTGGTAATCGTGATGAAATGTCTAATCGTCCCTGGCAAAAGCCGGCAAGACATTGGTCAGATCGACCCGATGTCGTAGCCGGGTTGGACGAGACCGCAGGGGGGAGCTGGCTTGGAACGAATGACTTTGGCCTATTAGCGTGTGTCCTAAATCGTAGGGGAAGCCTTGGACCTATGGCGGATAAACGAAGTCGGGGAGAGCTCGTTCTTGAGGCGCTGGATCACGCCGATTCTTACGATGCAGCAATGGCGCTCGCTGATCTAAATTCGAAGGCTTACAGAAGTTTTAATTTGATCATCGCAGATTATAAAAAGGCTTTCTGGCTCAGAAATGATGACGAAAAACACCCCGGAAACATAGAAATATTCCCCATACCAAAGGGTATCTTCATGATTACAGCCGGAGACGGGAACGACAACAGTCCTCGAATTGAAACACACAAGGCCGATTTTGGAAAAACAACCCCTGATCCTGAGAACAAAGATTGGTCTGGATGGCAAGAGATCCTGTCTCGTCAAAACCACGACCCTAAAAAAGCGATGACCATTATAGCACCACCGGGTATCACACCACCGGGCGCCACTTCATCAGGTTTTGAAACCTCTTCTTCTTCGTTAATTGCTCTACCCGCACCTGAAACTGTTTCTAAAGAAGGGACTCCTGCAAAAACTCAGTGGCTCTTTGCTGCGGGAAAACCAGGCGAAACCGCATACGAAGAAATTTCCATCTAATCATCAAAGCCACACTCTTGGAAAAAATGATCGTGGCACTCCTTATGTTTCGTTGATTATGAAGAGCTTAGAAGGTCGCTATTACAATTAATTCACCAACAAAACAAAATATCGCCTTCTCGCCATTCCAAGTGGGATTGTCATCTAAACAAGAGACTGCTATACGGTGCGCGAATATAGAGAGTTTGGAAAGAAGACATCACCTTTGCCAACTCTTAACACCTCTTTCTGGGTAAAGACCCAAGGAACAGAAACCATGCCCGGCAAGCCGTTCTACCTAGGCAAACCTTCGGCCTCTCTAGTAGGCCAACAAAATGGTGAACTGAACTACTATTCCAATGAGGATAGATCTGTCTTTAACACCCAAGAACAATACAGTATCAACAGCGAAATAATGAATAATGTCGACACCTGGTCAGGTGTAATAATGTTCTCCGGTAATTCGTCGAGAACGATTGCACAAGAATTTTGGGCCTAAAGCCCTTATGTAGCGGGGACCTAATATGGGTCCCCAAGTTGTTTAAACTATAGTAGCTTAAAGGTAAGTTCCTGTTGGGCTTACCCCTCGCAACTGAAAAATGGAGATTACGGGTGAAAGCGCGCGTCCATGTCACTCTGAAAAACGGAGTTCTAGACCCTCAGGGCAAAGCTATCGAACACACTCTCGGCTCACTTGGGTTCGAAGGTGTAAACGAAGCACGCCAAGGTAAATTCATCGAACTCGACATCGAAGAAACCGATGAAGCGAAGGCACGCGAGACCGTTACAGCCATGTGTGAAAAACTCTTGGCAAATACAGTAATTGAAAACTATTCCATCGACTTGGAACTGTAAGTTCACCAAACCACAGATGACAAAAATGTTTAAAAATATTTTGAAATGTTTTCTGTGGCCAGAACAAATATCTGTAATGGTTAACTGTAAAATCAAACTCCGAGGAACTTGCCAATGAAAGCGGCGGTTATCGTTTTTCCAGGATCCAATTGTGACCGTGATATACAGGTTGCGTTGAGACAATCCATGGGATCTGAACCCCAGATGGTCTGGCACAAAGATGCCGACTTTGACGATGTTGATCTAATTTGCCTACCCGGTGGATTTTCCTATGGGGATTACCTTCGTTGTGGCGCCATGTCAGCAAAATCCCCTGTTATGAAGGAAGTTGTTACACGTGCAAACAAGGGTGTTCCCGTTCTTGGTATCTGCAATGGTTTTCAGATCCTGACAGAATGCGGTCTGGTTCCTGGTGCCTTAATGCGTAACAGTAATTTGCGTTTTGTCTGCCGTGATATTCACCTCAAGGTCGAACGTAACGATACAGTCTTTACCAAACAGTACGCTGCGGGCCAAAACATCCGTATTCCTGTTGCCCACCACGATGGTAACTACTTCATTGATGACGAGGGCTTAGAAGCACTCGAGGACAACGGTCAGGTTGCCTTCCGTTACAGCGCCGAAGACGGCAGCGTAAATATTGAAGCCAACCCGAACGGATCTTTGAACAACATTGCGGGTATCTACAATACCAAAGGTAATGTTCTTGGCATGATGCCTCACCCGGAACGGCTTTGTGAAACAACACTTGGTGGAACCGACGGTCGTCCAATGTTTGACAGCCTTGTTGCGGCACTTTCATAAGGTGATGAAAAGATGAGTGAAATTACCCCTGAAATCGTCGCCGAACACGGCATCAACGAAGAAGAATACGCCCTAGTTCTCGAAATTATGGGCCGCGAGCCAAATCTACTTGAGCTGGGTATTTTCTCAGTTATGTGGTCGGAGCATTGTTCGTATAAATCTTCTAAAAAATGGCTTAAAACTCTGCCAACCGAAGGCCCTCAAGTCATTATGGGTCCTGGTGAAAATGCGGGTGTCATTGATATCGGTGAAGGCAATGCTGCTATTTTCAAAATGGAAAGCCACAATCACCCAAGCTTCATTGAGCCTTATCAAGGTGCCGCAACTGGTGTTGGCGGTATCCTTCGCGATGTATTCACAATGGGTGCCCGCCCTATTGCCAATGTAAATGCATTGCGTTTTGGCGAGCCAGATCACCCAAAAACGCGTCATCTAGTTTCCGGTGTTGTTGCCGGTGTTGGTGGTTACGGTAACTGCGTTGGTGTACCAACCATTGCCGGTGAAGTTGAATTTGATCCTGCCTACAATGGCAATATCCTCGTCAATGCCATGACTGTCGGGTTAGCTAAAACTGACAAGATCTTTACCGCCCAGGCCTCTGGTGTAGGTAACCCTGTTGTTTATGTTGGATCAAAAACTGGTCGTGACGGTATCCATGGCGCAACCATGGCTTCTGCAGAGTTTGATGATGATTCGGATGAAAAGCGCCCTACAGTTCAGGTCGGCGACCCTTTCACCGAAAAACTTCTGATCGAAGCTTGTCTTGAACTAATGCAAACCGATGTCATCGTTGCGATTCAAGATATGGGTGCAGCAGGGCTAACATCCTCATCTTTCGAGATGGCCTCCTCTGGTGACATGGGCGTTGAGCTGGAACTAGATCAGGTTCCACAGCGTGAAGAAGGCATGACGCCATACGAAATGATGCTTTCCGAAAGCCAGGAACGCATGTTGATCATCCTAAAGCCGGGTAAAGAGCATGTTGCTCAGGCAATTATGGATAAGTGGGACCTAGACTTTGCCGTTATTGGTACCCTAACCGATAGCAAGCGTATGGTTTTAAAGTACAATGGTGAAGTCATTGGTGATCTTCCGATCAAACCATTGGCACATCACTCCCCTGAATACGATCGTCCATGGGTGCCAACTCCTGATTCCGAAGATATTCTCGCCGGGGATATTAAAGAAGCAGCGGATACAACAGAGACCCTTAAAACCTTGATTGGCTCGCCCAATATGTCCAGTCGCCGCTGGGTATGGGAACAGTACGACCACATGGTGATGGGGGATACGATCCAACGTCCTGGTGGAGATGCTGGTGTTGTACGTATTCACGGATCTGATCGTGCTCTTGCTGTAACATCCGACTGTACACCGCGCTATTGTAAGGCAAACCCAGTTCGTGGTGGGGCTCAAGCTGTTGCAGAAACTTACCGTAATCTGACAGCTGTTGGTGCGACACCGCTGGCTATTACAGACAACATGAACTTTGGTAACCCTGAGCGCCCTGAAATTATGGGACAATTTGTCGGGTGTATCGAAGGCATGCGTGATGCTTGTATCGCTCTCGACTATCCAGTCGTTTCAGGTAACGTTTCGCTTTACAATGAAACCAACGGCAAAGGCATACTGCCTACACCCGTCATTGGCGGCGTAGGCCTTTTGAAAGATTCGACTAAAGTGGCAACTGTTGCTTTCGGTTCAGAGAGTGAGAGCCTTGTTCTTATCGGCGATTCAATCGGTCACATGGGTATGTCAATTTACCTGGATGTCATCGAAGCCCGCCGTGAAGGCAATGCACCCGTTGTTGACCTGGCTGCTGAACGCAAGAATGGTGACTTCATTCGTTCTCAAATCGAGGCAGGCTTTGTTGAAAGCTGCCACGATTTATCTGATGGCGGCCTTGCAGCAGCGATAGCAGACATGGCTATTGCATCTGAAATGGGCGCGGAAATCATCAAACCAGCGGAAGTAGATCTTCCAACTACAGCTTGGTTGTTTGGTGAAGATCAGGGCCGTTATCTGATATCTATCGGTGACGCTGAAAGCCTCCTGGAGGCCGCAGAAGAAGCGGGTGTATCTGCTGTGATTATTGGTCGCACTGGCGGTAATGACTTGACCCTACCGGGTGGTAGTACCATATCCGTATCAGAGCTTCGTAACGTGAACGAAGCATGGCTACCAAACTATATGGCAGGATAGCTCCTATATTTAGCCATTAGAGAAGAAAATACCCTACAGGAGAGGATAAAGATGCCTCTCCTGTAGATCTTTTCGCAAAGGCTTTGTAGTGTGGTGTCCTGATGGAATGAGAATCCGGTTTTTCCGAACTCAATCCGACTGGAATAATGATAACAAGGACAGTATTTATGCCGATGAACCCTGCTGAGATCGAGGCACTGATTCGGGATGCACTGCCCGATGCTGACGTGACCATTGAAGACTTACGTGGCGATGGTGATCACTATGCAGCTTACGTTGTGTCCCCAGCTTTTCAGGGAAAGACCCGGGTGCAACAGCACCAAATGGTCTATGAAGCCCTGCAAGGCCGCATGGGCAATGAACTACACGCATTAGCTCTGCAGACCTCCGTGCCTCAAGCCTGACGCCCCAGGGAAGCCCGAGACCTAATGCCCGAGACTTTAAAAGTCATTTAAATTAACACGATCAAGGAATGAGCCTTATGGATAACGTTGTTGCTGAACGCATTCGTCAGGAAGTAAACGAAAACGAAGTTGTGCTTTTCATGAAAGGTACACCAGTATTCCCACAATGCGGATTTTCCGCCACTACAGCCCAGATCCTCACACATCTCGGTGTGAAGTTCACAGGTATTGATGTTCTTCAAGACCCTAGCATTCGCCAAGGTATTAAAGACTTCAGCAACTGGCCAACTATTCCACAGCTCTATGTTAAAGGTGAGTTTGTTGGTGGTTGTGATATTCTACGTGAAATGTTCCAGACCGGAGAACTCCTACAGTTCTTACAGGAAAAAGGCATTACCACAGAAGAACAAGCTTCTTAAGCTTAAACTTAAGATTATTGCTAAAAAGGTCGCAGGTTGCGGCCTTTTTTATTTCCCAAATCGAATATCACCAAATCAAATATATCGAGTTTAACCCGCGACAAGAAACCCTATTTAAATCTGCGCCGGGTCTTCCTATCTATAGTTAAGATAAGTACAGATCAGATCTAGTACATGATATTTTGCCAGTTTTATCCACTTCGAGAGAGAATTTTTATGGCTACGCTTTTCCAACGACTACACCTTTTATTCGCAGCTGGCCTTCTCGCTGTAACAACGCTTTCGAGCCCAGCTTTAGCTGCCGTCACAAATCCTTACCCAGCTGAACTCGAAGAAGTTTTGACTAAGTTCAATATTGATAAGGCGAACATTCGTTCCCAAAAAACGCTTGAAAAGCAGACTGATACTAATGACGGGCAGCATATAGAGGGTTACGACACTTACATCAGATTTAAGGATTGCAAAGGCTATTTACGGATTTTCCAGCATCGCTTTGGTCGGGTAGAAAAAATATATACCAAAGGTGAATGCAAAATTCCCGGAATTAAAAATTTCTAATTTTGTTTAATGATTTAGACAATAAAAAAAGGTTGCCAGCAATGCTAGCAACCTTTTTTAATAACCTCGTGTGCTGAAGAAAATCTCCAGCAGAATTTTCGTCCCGATTAGCGGGAGTAAAATTCGATGATCAGGTTTGGTTCCATTTGAACTGGGTATGGAACATCAGCAAGAGCAGGAACACGTACGAATGTGGCCTTCATCGCTTTAGTATCTACAGAGAGATATTCTGGAACTTCACGCTCTACAGAATCGATAGCTTCCAGAACCATTGGGATCTGACGGCTTTTCTCTTTAATTTCGATCACATCGCCTTCTTTAACCATGTAAGAAGGAATGTTCACTTTTTTACCGTTAACAGTCACGTGGCCGTGGTTGACGAACTGACGCGCACCGAAAACAGTTGGAACAAATTTCGCGCGGTAAACAACAGCAGCCAGACGACATTCGAGAATACCAACCAGGTTCTCACCTGTATCACCTTTACGGCGGTTAGCTTCTGCGAAGTAACGACGGAACTGTTTCTCACCGATATTACCGTAGTAACCTTTGAGCTTCTGCTTGGCCATCAACTGTGTACCAAAATCAGAAGTCTTACCTTTACGACGCTGACCATGTTGGCCTGGACCGTAATCACGACGGTTTAGAGGGCTTTTTGGGCGACCCCAAAGATTAACACCAAGACGGCGGTTAATCTTGTATTTAGCAGCTACGCGCTTGGACATTTTGACATCCTAATATTTAAAAGTTTATTGTCCCGGTAGTTCCAATTAAGGACGGGAAGCAGGCATAATGCCGTTCCACTTTCCCAGGAATGCAGGCGCGACTATACGGATGCATATATAAAAGTCAAACCTATTTCCTGCTGTACAGAGTGCGAACCCGGCGTAATATGCAACTCTTCACACTTTACTGCTATTCTGCAGAACTACCCGCTTTAAAAGGTTAAGCCAATGGCAATCCACTTTTCCGAAGAGGAACTGGCCCAACGTCGCCAGCGAACCATTGATGCGATGGTCGAACGCAACCTCGATGGCATGCTTATTTTCCGTCAAGAATCAATGTTTTACCTGACAGGGTATGACACCTTTGGATATGTATTTTTTCAATGTCTCTATCTTGGTGCTGATGGCAAGATGACATTGCTGACCCGATCAGCAGATCTCAGACAAGCCAAGCACACCTCGATTATTGATGATGTCAGGGTATGGGTGGACGGTCCCGATGCAACACCGGAACTCGAGCTGCGCAAAATAATTGATGAACACGGCGGTAAAGACAAGACTTTTGGAGTCGAACTCGAAGCTTATGGTCTAACTGCCCGCAGCGGTCGCCGTCTTTACGCAGCGCTTGACTGTTTTTGCCGTCTGGAAGATGGCTCTGATCTCGTAAGTAAGCTGCGTGTGATCAAAAGCCCTGCGGAACTTGGATATGTTCGTCAAGCAGCTGAACTTGCAGACAATGCCCTAAAAGAAGCGAACCAGCTATGTGTTCCCGGAGCCTTTGAAGGTGACATCCTTGCCGCTATGCAGGGTGCCGTTTTCAAAGGAGGCGGTGATTACCCTGGTAACGAATTCATAATTGGATCAGGTCAAGACGCCCTGCTCTGCCGATATTTCACCGGCAGACGGCACCTAGATAAAGAAGATCAGATTACCTTGGAATGGGCTGGCGCCTATCGACACTATCACGCAGCCATGATGCGCACGATCGTTATTGGAACCCCAAGCCTTCGCCAGATAGAAATGCACAAGGTTGCCACAGACGCTATGGCAGCATGTATGGATACCTTAAAGCCTGGCGTAGCTGTTGGTGAGGTCTTCGATGCCTATGCACAGGTCGTTGACGCTGCAGGCATGCAAGAGCATCGCCTCAATGCTACAGGATACAGCCTGGGCGCAACCTTTGCGCCCAACTGGATGGACTGGCCGATGTTCTATCACGACAATCCTGTTGTGGTCGAAGAGAACATGGTCTTCTTCCTCCACATGATCCTAATGGACAGTGACAACAACACTGCTATGTGTCCTGGACAAACTGTCGTGGTAACCCAAGGTGGTTGCCAAAACCTCTCTAAAATGCCGTTGGATCTAATTTCGAACAGTTAGAGAGACACAAAAAAGGGCTGATAGAATTCAGCCCTTTCATATCAATCACAAATTACTCAACAAGCGTTATTTTTTCGATTTTGATTGTATCCGGGGACCTAATCTAAGCGTCTTCACAACACCATGCAGAGTGTTTACTTCCTGATCTGTCAGATGAGAGCGCTGGAAAATATTGCGTAGGTTCCTGACCATGTTTGGGCGCTTTTCCGGTGGCCACAGGAAACCGGACTCGTCCAAGGCAGCCTCCAGGCGTTCATAGAAGTTCACCAACTCGCCCTTGGTTGCAAGCGGAGAGCTACCGAGCAACAATTCTTGATCAGGAACATCGACACCGAGCTGGTACCATTCATAAGAAATCAGCAAGACAGCCTGAGCCAAATTCAAGGACGAAAATTTGGGGTTCAGCGGAACGGAGATAACCGTATCTGCCAAAACAACATCATCGTTGTGCAATCCCGCTTTCTCAGGCCCAAACAAAACACCAACTTTTTGACCGGATTGATCAAAGGCGCGCATCTCTTTGGCGGCGTGATGAGGCACCGCGACTGGTTTGGTCATATCCCGGGTCCTGGCCGTTGTCGCATAGACCTTGTGCAGATCAGCAACAGCCTCTTGCGTGGTCTCGAACACCTTGGCGTTTTCAAGAACCTCAATAGCACCAGCAGCCGATGCCTCTGCCGCGGGATTAGGCCAACCATCACGCGGTTTTACCAAACGCAATTCGGTTAAGCCGTTATTGAGCATAGCTCTGGTGACCATACCAATGTTCTCACCTAGCTGGGGCTTAACAAGGATGATCGCGGGACCACCCGTTATAGAACTCACACTCATAGGCGTTTGGGTAGAATCAGTTCCGGCCATAATTTTCTCCGTTTATATAACCCCAAGTAGGATTAAATTAGGGGTTCTGAACCTAGGGTCAGGACTCATTAATTCAACCGCGCTGGCAATTTTGGTACGAGATATCAGAGTTTTGAATACCGCTGTCAATATCGGAGATATTGGCAAGGAGGCTGAACCTCTGAGAAGAAGCAACAAGATTGTCCGTAGGATTTACCGGATTTACCCCGTGAGCACGTTACAAAGACTTGAAAATGAACCACATTTCCCACGTTTTTACGCCTTATTACAGGAAAAACCTGACAAACCAGCACTGTCGAATTAATGTGTCCTGATCCTAGATACTTTTAGTTTTTTCATGGAAGAGCTTCCATGTGATGCCATCGTTAATAGCATTATATGAAGCATCTATAATGTTAGGTGACACCCCCACTGTGGTCCAACGCCGCCCAGTTGAATCGCCAGATTCAATCATAACCCGGGTGACAGCGCGTGTGCCTTCCTGTGGAGTTAGAATTCTAACCTTATAATCGAGCAACACCATATCTTCCAACTCTGGATAGAATGGTAAAAGGGCTTTTCTGAGAGCACAATCGAGCGCATTCACAGGACCATTCCCGGTCGAGACTTCCATTATAGTTTTAGCGCCAACCTCAAGGGTTACTGTCGCTTCTGACTCCGTAACTAATTGTTGACGTGCATCCCAGCGACGGTCATCCATTACTCGAAAACGCGTCAGAGAGAAATACTTTGGTACCTCTCCAAAAGCCCGGCGAGCGAGAAGTTCAAAACTGGCTTCGGCCCCATCATAAGAATACCCTTCGTATTCCCGATCTTTTACCCGTTGCAACAACCTATTCATTTTGCTGCCGTCACCATCTTCGATGCTAATGTCCATTTCTCTAAACATCGCGACAACATTAGCGCGCCCAGCCTGATCTGAGATCACTATATGACGCCGATTACCTATTAGTTCAGGATCAATGTGTTCGTAAGTCTTGGGATCTTTCTCAACAGCTGAGACATGCAATCCACCCTTATGGGTAAAAGCGGATTGACCGACATAAGCTGCATTACTAGTAGAAGCGCGGTTGATCCGCTCATCCAGCATGTGAGAAACAGATGTTAAGCACTTTAACTGTTCATCACTGACGCCAATATCATACGACGTTTTCAGTTTCAGGGATGGAATAAGTGAAACAAGGTTTGCGTTACCACAACGTTCCCCCAATCCATTTAATGTCCCTTGAATTTGGCGCGCGCCAGCTTCGACCGCTGCCAGAGAATTCGCAACCGCATTTTCAGTGTCATTATGGCAGTGAATGCCAATTTGAGTTCCGGGAATTTTTTGCGTTACTTCACCAACGATCCGGCGGATTTCATGGGGTAGCGTTCCACCATTGGTATCGCATAGAACAATCCAACGGGCCCCAGCCTGATAGGCAGACAACAAGCAATCCATCGCAAATTTTGGGTTGGCTTTGTACCCATCAAAAAAATGCTCGGCATCGAACATGGCTTCGCTTTTACGGGTTTTCAAAAAAGCTATGGAATCACCGATCATGTCGATGTTTTCGGAGTGTGTAATATCCAAGGCGACATCCACATGGAAGTCCCAGGTCTTGCCCACGATACAAACAGCATCAGCGGCAGAGTTAACCAACGGCGCAAGGCCGGGATCATTTTCAGCAGACCTGCCTGGGCGCCGGGTCATACCGAAAGCCACGAAAGCAGCTGATTTTAAATTTGGGCGTTCATTGAAAAACGCGTTATCCGTCGGATTAGCCCCAGGCCAGCCACCTTCAATATAATCGACGCCAATCGTGTCCAACCCAAGTGCAATTGCCGTTTTATCAGCAACGGAAAAGTCCACGCCCTGAGTCTGCTGACCATCACGTAAAGTGGAATCAAATAAAAAGACACGATTTTCGTTTGTATTATTGCTTTGGGGGCCCGACGACATTTTATTACAAGTTTCTTTGTTAAATTATCTTATCCATGCTTTTGACCATAAGGACTAGGAAAGGTCAACTTTACCGAAAATGAGCGTGGTCAAAATGTTAAATAATGTTGATGAAATTGCCGCGAATAAATCGGTAGATGCTCAACCATAACAATGTTATACAGTCCTTATTCTAAATTAATCTCGCAATAAATCACAATAAATCTAGGGGGAATTATTATGACAGATTCCGTTATGACACAGTCACCTGTTGCTTCTGGCAGCCAAGAGTTTTCATGGAGTTGGTTTCTTTGGTCCGCGAAAGGAAGAATTACTCGTTCAGATTACTGGCTTCGCTTTGTTTTGCCATACACAATTGGACTAATTGTAGTTGTTGTTCTCGACGTTATGCTGGGATTGGGTACTTCAAGTGGTTATGGCATCATAACCATTATTTATTCACTCATCTTCATTTATCCGTCTTTTGTTATTATGATAAAGCGTTGGCACGATAGGGATAAAAGTGGTTGGTGGACCCTTATTATTTTTGTACCAATAATCGGTAGCATCTGGCTTTTTGTCGAGTGCGGCTGCATGGAAGGAACCCGGGGTCCTAATCGTTTTGGGCCTTCTCGCTTTGCTTCAGAACAAAACCTAGGTGAAGTATTTGAGTAAAACCTGTATTTAGTATTTCGAATTTAAAGCCCGTAGGATACATATGTCCTACGGGCTTTTTATATGGAACTTTGTTTGATGCTAGATATCTTACCAGATCTCTCTCTCCTCATTCCCTTCATTTTGGCAGGGATTGCGCTCAACCTGACACCTGGTGTGGATATGGCTTATGTTCTGGCCAAGACGACAGATCAGGGTAAAGGGGCTGGTTTGCTTGCGGCATTTGGGATCAGCCTGGGTTCCATGGCTCATGCCACGGCTTCTGCTTTGGGCATCTCAGCATTGCTCGCCACCTCTCAAACAGCCTTCCTTGTCCTAAAAATAGCGGGGGCACTCTATCTGCTTTATATTGCCTTCAAGATATTGACGAGTAAATCAGGCGAAACTGAAAACCAAGAAAGCAAGCCTCCCCAGAAACACAAATCAATTAAACTAATTTTGGAAGGTGCTACCACCAATTTGCTCAATCCGAAAATTGGCCTCTTTATGCTTGCCTTTCTACCCCAGTTTATTGATGCAGCTCCACAAGATGTCGTCTGGCAAACACTTGCCCTAGGATTGTTATTCAATATCAATGGCTACATCGTTTTTGTTGCGCTTATCTATCTCACGGCAATGGCTGCGGCAAAAATTAAGGCAAGTTCGCGTATCAAGAAATTTCTACGCTGGATTACTGCGACTATCCTCGGTGGCATGGCGATCCGGATTGTTTTCACAAACAACTAAACAGGAATGATATCCTTACAACCAGCCTCAAAAACAAACAATTAAGTCGTATTTACTGGGCATATCTTGCTCAGGATTTCACTCACATGCCACAGGCACAAAATCCTATCGGCTTCTCCCTCATTTAAAGATCAATAACTTACTAAAATTGGCACGAAATATGCTGTTTATAGGCTAGCTCTTCATAAAGGGAAAAGCCTATGCATATAAACCTATTCAACCGTATTGGTGCCATCCACAAACCACAGCATGCGGTTTACCAACGGGCACAGCAGACCTTGCCAAGTACGACAGGGGTTGGATCTGGGACTACAACGTCTGAACCACAAGACACTGTGACCCTCTCACCCGAAGCAATGAAAGCCATACGTGTCGATCACAAATCACACCATCAAGCAGCCCATGCCCGAGCCCACGACAACAAGATAAATTCATTGCAGAAATGGGTCGACAAAGCGGCCTCAAGAACCGAAGCCAATGACGGGAAAATACCGTTTGGGATGGAATGGAAACTGGAATACATTTCCACCCGGATCGATAAAGCTCTGACATCAAACATCGACGATGAAGGCAAGACCATAAATTTGACGGGTGCGCAGCAAGAAAAGTTGATCCAGATAAATGACAAGATCAACAGTTTGCTTACCCCGATCAATACAGATGAAAACGCTGCCGTAGATGAGCCGTCAATAGGAGACAGTTCTGCCCTCGTTGTGCCGACAGAAGAGAGTGAAAACCCAACCGTGTCTGCAGCTCCTGGAGAAAAAGTCGATCCCGCAGATATCCCCAACACAACAGTGGCTTTAACCGACCCAGAAACTATCCTCGACCTCTTAAAAGAAGACCAGGAAACCGTTATTGAGGAAACTGCTTAATAACGAAAATGAATACTGAAAATTCGGAAATGAAAAAGGGCTAAGTTGAAACCTAGCCCTTAGTCGAATTATTTACGTGATCAAAATTTATTTACGACGCCAAGTCGTACCCGTTGGACTATCGAGCAGTTCAATACCCGTAGCGGCGAGTTCATCCCTTATGGCATCTGCACGCGCAAAGTCCTTCGACTTCTTAGCTTCAATGCGCTCGATAATCAGCTTTTCAATATCCTGTTCGTCATCACCTTCGCCTTTAAACCAGACTTCAGGGTCAGATTGAAGAATGCCAAGAAGATAACCACCGGCAATAAGCTGTCCCTTTAAACGGCCCAGGGCTTTTCTATGGCTCTTGCGATCAGTCCCGGTTTTGTTCAACTCGGTTGTGATTTCATGCAGAACAGAAAGCGCCAACGGTGTGTTTAAATCATCCTTGAGAGCATCAAGGAAAGCTTCAGAAGCTTCTGTGGTGTTGGCCTCAATTTTCTCTACGGATTGCAACGCACCATAAAAGCGGTCGAGCTGTGTTTTAAACTCAGCAACCTTTTCCCGGGTTACATCCAAAGGCTGACGATAATGGCCCGACAAAAGCGTTAGCCGTAAAGCTTCACCGCTCAGACCTTCATCAAGAAGCTGCCGTACGGTAAAGAAGTTACCCAAAGATTTGGACATCTTCTCGCCATTGACCACAACATAACCGTTGTGCATCCAATAGTTCACATAAGGCTTTTCATTGCAGCATTTGGACTGCGCAATCTCATTTTCATGATGCGGGAAGGTCAAATCCAGACCGCCACCGTGGAGGTCAAAGGTCTCACCGAGATGTACGCGTGACATTGCGGAACATTCGATATGCCACCCTGGACGACCTTTGCCCCATGGGCTATCCCAACCGGGCTGGTCATCGTTACTTGGTTTCCAGAGAACAAAATCAGCTGGATCTTTTTTGTAAGGAGCAACCTCAACCCGCGCGCCAGCAATCATGTCTTCACGATTTCGGCGTGACAGCTCGCCATAGTCAGCCATCGAAGATACTGAAAAGAGAACATGGCCTTCCGCTTCGTATGCGTGGCCTTTCTTGATCAGATCTGCGCTCATGTCGATCATCTCTTGAATATGATCTGTCGCGCGAGGCTCGATATCTGGCTCAAGAGCGCCCAAAGCAGCCATATCATCGTGATAAGCCTGGGTCGTCCGCTTGGTGATGCTCTCAATCGGTTCTCCGGATTTGAGCGATGCTTCGATGATCTTGTCTTCAACATCTGTGATGTTGCGGACATAGGTCACATGCTCGGCGCCATAGACATATCTCAAGAGGCGGGCAAAGGTATCAAAAACAACGACGGGACGTGCATTACCGATGTGAGCAAGATCATAAACAGTAGGTCCACAGACATACATGCGCACATTATTAGGATCGATGGGCTCGAACTCCTGTTTTTCACGCGCAAGTGTGTTGTGGACTTTAATCGTCATGGTCTTTTCCCAAGGGTTTTGTCGGTTTTAAATTATGTGTCACTACATATGAAGGAAACTCTATATAAGCCCCTTTCAAAAATATACCAGATAAGTTTTAAGCTACTTGTCCTTTTAAGCGCGCTTCTGCACGTTCACGCCCAATGAGCGGAAGTAACTGAGCCAATTCAGGCCCGTGCTGTTGCCCTGTAAGCGCTTTGCGAAGCGGCATGAAAAGCTGTTTACCTTTACGACCCGTTTCTGTTTTAAGAACAGATGTAAGCTCTTTCCAGGTACCTTGATCCCATGGCGCTTGGGGTAAATGCTCTGAGGCAAGCGTTAAAAACTCAGCGTCTTCATCCGCAATATCAGGCGTTACGTCACCGCGACAGATGTCGTACCAGGATTGAGTATCAGATAGCTTCTCAAGGTTTGGCTGTACAACACCCCAAAGCTCTTTATCAAAGCCTTCAGGTAAACGTGATTTAATCGAATCAAAATCAGCCTCGTGCAAAACTTTCGCATTCAAATGACCGAGTTCAACCGGATCAAACCGCGGTGTAGCACGGCCAAAGCGGACAATATCAAAAAGCTCCGTCAAGGCAGCCGGGGTTTGTCGTACTTCAATCGGATCAGGTGTTCCCAAACGAGCCAGATAACTGTTAAGAGCCATAGGTTCCAGCCCCTCTTCTTCACGAAGAGAACTCAAGCTTAGACTTCCAAGGCGTTTTGAAAGACCTGAACCATCAGCGCCAACCATAAGTGAGATATGAGCAAACTCGGGCACTTTCCCACCTAAGGCTTCAAATAACTGAACTTGAACCGCCGTATTCGAAACGTGATCTTCACCGCGTAAAACGTGGGTTACTTCCAGCTCGATATCATCAACACATGATGTCAGGGTATAGAGTGGGCGACCATCTTCGCGGATAAGAACAGGATCGGTTAGATGTTGTCCTTCAAAATGGATCTCACCACGAACAAGATCGTTCCAATCCACAGGACTATGTTCGAGCTTAAAGCGCCAATGGGCTTTACGTCCTTCGCCTTCGTACTTGGCAACATCTTCTGGTGTAAGATTAAGAGCTTCGCGATCATAGATCGGCGGACGGCCAGCTTGCAGGGCGACTTTACGCTTCAGGCCAAGCTCTTCAGAAGTTTCGTAACAAGGATAAAGGCGTCCATCAGCTTTGAGCTTTTCAGCAGCCAAATCATAACGATCCATACGATGGGATTGGACAGCAAACTCGTCCCATTCAAGACCCATCCACTTCAAATCAGTTTGAATGGCTTCGGCAAATTCATCTGTTGAACGTTCTGTGTCGGTATCATCCAGACGCAACAAGAAAGTTCCGCCAGCCTTTTTGGCCATCAGCCAGTTCAATACAGCGATACGGGCGTTCCCGGCGTGTAAACGACCGGTGGGACTTGGGGCAAAGCGTACTTTCATGAAACTCGTCTTTTTCTTCTGTTATCTATTCGTAAGGCCACGAAACGCATTCGTGATCGGATATCGTCTGTCTCTGGCTAGATCACGGATCGTGACACGTACACCTGGCGCAGATTGACGTCGTTTATATTCTGCAAGGTCTAGCATACGCCAGACACGACGAACAGTACTCTCGTCATATCCTCGGGCAAGAATATCAACCAGAGGCAATTCTTCCTCGATTAAACACTCGAGAATGCCATCAAGGACGTCGTATTCCGGCAAACTGTCTTGATCTGTTTGATCGAGTTTCAGTTCCGCCGATGGAGGCTTGGTAATAATGCGCTCAGGCATTACGGCGCCATCAGGCCCCAGTGCATCGTGGGGTTTATGTGCATTACGCCACCAAGATAAAGCAAAGACCTTGGTCTTATAAACATCTTTTAGGGCGTTATAACCACCACACATGTCGCCATAGAGCGTGGCATAGCCAACAGACATTTCAGATTTATTGCCTGTTGAAAGAACCATAAAGCCCAGTTTGTTCGAAATCGCCATTAGGGTCAGCCCACGTGAGCGCGCTTGAATGTTTTCTTCTGTGGTATCAGCCTCAGTTCCCGCCATAACAGGCGCCAGCATTTCTTCAAAGGCTTTCATCGCAGGGCCAATGGAAATGGAATCGTACTTCACACCAAGTAGTTCAGTCGCCAGCTCGGCGTCTTCAAGGCTTTCTTTCGAAGTGTAGGGTGAAGGCATCATCACACAACGAACTCGATCGGCACCGATGGCATCAACAGCAATCGCAGCGGACAGACCGGAATCAATACCGCCAGACATACCAATAACAATACCTGGAAAACGGTTTTTACGAATATAATCACGAACCCCAAGAACGAGAGCCCGATAAATTGCAGATAACTCCTCTTCAGGGGCAACCTTGTCAGCGGGCAGACAGGACCAATTACCTGTGTCCTCCTTAACCCACTCTGTCACCATGAAGTGCTCATCGAACATCGGAGCTTGCGCCTGTAGACTACAATCCGCATTGAGAACAAAAGAGCCACCATCAAAGACAATGTCATCTTGGCCCCCAACCATATTGAGGTAGGCCAGCGGTAGATCACATTCTTTGATCCGTTCTATCGCCAAGTGCTGGCGCGTATCCGTCTTGCCTGCGTTGAACTGAGAACCATTTATCCCGATCAACATTTCCGCCCCGGCTTCGGCCAGGGTTTCACAAACATCGGCATCCCACATGTCTTCGCAAATAAAGACACCTACCCGAACACCACGGAAGGAAAAAGGCCCTGTAAGAGCCCCCTGCTTGAATACGCGCTTTTCATCAAAAACGCTGTAATCACAAAGAAAATGTTTCCCCTTCCAGCCGACAAGGCTTCCACCATCAAGCAACACAGCTGCGTTGTAGATTTCAGAGCCAGCCGTCGTGAAGGCTTTTTTGAAGGGGTTTTCCTGCAACTTCACGTCAGGCATCGGTGCACCAACCAAAATGCCAGGACCACCATCGCCCGTTTCAGCCATTAACGCTCTTAGCTCAGCCTGAGCTTCCAGCAAAAGTTCTGGTTTTAAAACCAGATCTTCAGGGGGATAGCCAACAAGGCTTAACTCCGGCGTCACGAGCAAGTCGGCACCTGCATCAGCGGCTTTCTGGCGCGCAGCACGAATAAGGTCAGCGTTCCCACGGATATCGCCGACTGTTGGATTCATCTGCGCAAAGGCAATGGTCAGTTTTTCAGTCATGTCAGCTTATTACCCCTATACCGATATGGCGGCAAGCATGAAGCTGTTACTTTAGCAACAACCCAATGCTTGTACTCCTGTTGAGTATAAGTAAGTTGAGATTTAATAACTTTCAAGCTCCAAAATAGATAAATGGTTTGGTTATTCTCTAAACCCGAATTCTTCATCAAGGTGTGAAATAAGTTGGGCGCACAAAGTTTTATTTTAGGTTGCGCAAAGTTGCCGCGTTACAGAAACTGGTTACAAGATCAATTTGCCATCCCCACCATAACTCCTTGCCGGGCAGTGGAAGCAATAACCATAGCATCTCTTGCAACGTTAAGGGCTTACCCCCAAATACGTACACATTTAAATATCGAAAATTACGGAGCAAAACAATGGATCTCGGAATAGCAGGCCGCAAAGCGATTATATGCGCTTCCTCAAAAGGTTTGGGAAAAGCCTGCGCTATGGAGTTGGCAAAAGAGGGCGTCGAAGTTGTTATTAATGGTAGAACTGCTGAAACGGTTGAAACCACGGCTCAAGAAATTAGAGATGCAACTGGTATTGACGTAAAAACCGTCGCTTGTGATGTTACCACCGAAGAAGGGCGAGAAAAATTACTCGCCGCCTGCCCCTCCCCCGATATTCTGGTTAACAATGCAGGCGGCCCGCCTCCAGGTAACTTCCGCGACTGGGATGGCGACACCTGGCACAATGCCGTTGAAGCCAACATGGTTACACCGATCCTTCTTATAAAAGCTGTTGTCGATGGTATGATCGATCGGAAATTTGGCCGTATCGTTAATATTACCTCCGGCGCTGTCAAAGCCCCTATCCCTATTTTAGGTCTTTCTAACGGGGCGCGCTCAGGGCTAACGGGATTTGTGGCTGGCCTCGCGCGTGAAATCGCCGCGAACAACGTTACCTGTAACAACCTGCTACCTGGGCCGTTTGAAACCGACCGATTGACGTCAACACTCCAAGCAGCGGCAAATAATAATGGCACTAGCCTAGACCAAGAATGGGCAACCCGCCAATCAACGAACCCAAGCAAACGCTTTGGTAAACCAGACGAGTTTGGTGCTGCTTGTGCTTTTCTCTGTAGTAACCGAGCTGGTTTTATCACCGGACAGAACTGGCTTCTCGATGGTGGCGCTTATCCTGGTACTTTCTAACTAAACTTCTGCAATCAACTTGGCTTCGTGATCTAAGTTCGCGAAGCCAAGTTGAATTTCAATCCGGTTATTTTTAAGAAAAATCCTTTGTCGAAGATAATTTATCTTCTAACTCTTCTTGAATTGTTTTCAGCTCTTCGATGGCTTCTTTGATATGGCTTGCATCTGCGATAGAAACACTGACATGTTCCGCCACATGTTTAAGAGATCTACGCCCTGCTTCTCCTGATGTTTCATCCAATGTACAGTTTAAGTGGTAAGTTCTGATCGGACGCAAAAAGCCTTTGGGTGTTATTTCTCCAACATGAGTACACTCAGCCTTATCATGTATAAGGGTGTAGGTTGATTCGCTAATCAGTATTGTATCTGGTTCAGTTGCAGTCTGAAGCCTTGCGGCTAAATTAACTGGACTGCCGAGGACCGTATATTCTAAACGATGATCAGATCCAAAATTACCAACGGTACAATACCCCGTATTAATCCCCATTCGAACTTTAAGAGGGTTTGCGATCCCGTTCTCCTGCCAGACATCGTGTAATTCCTCGACCTTTTCTTGCATACGAAGCGCCATGTTTGCACAGTTGAGCGCGTCTTGTTGTTCTCCTCGGGTTTCAGGATCACCAAAAAACACCAATACAGCGTCGCCAATAAACTTATCTATTGTTCCACCATACTCTATAGCGATGTCTGACATCTCGCTCAGGTAGCGATTGATAATAAAAGCCAATTTTTCAGGCTCCATACCGTCACTGATTTCGGTAAACCCTACGATATCGGAAAAGAATATCGTTAGGTTTTTGCGGGAAAAATTGGGTTTGGTTTCGTTTCGATCAGAGAAAATACTGTCATAAATTTGAGGAGACAAATACTTCGCCAACCGAGTTGCCAAGCGCTCGAGTTGATGCGTTTTTTCTTCGATAATTTCATGATCTCTGATTTTTTCTTCGAGTAAGTTCTCTCTTTCCTTGCGAAGTTCAAACTCTTGTGTCCGGTCAACGAATTGCCCTTGAACACCGTTGAGATAGGAAAAACTATCGTCATGTGTGTGAGTGGCGAGAAGAGAGTAAACATGCTCTTTCCCCTCGCTGTGAATTGTAATATGAGGGATCAAAACACGACTATTTTTTTTGAAGTCCTCTGAAAATGTTTTTATTATGCCCTCATCCACACCTAACTGCTTTAAAACATCGGGAAAATAAGCATTCGATACATTACCCAGAATAGGGAAAAACTCTTTGAAATTGTTATTTACCTTTAAAATATGAAGATCTCTATCTGCATAGAAGGCCGCCGTAACTGCATTACGAAAATTAAAAAAACTGATATCGAGGATGTTCTCTCGATTAAATAGATCTTCAATATTCATAATCAAAATCCAGTCTATTTTTATCTAGATCGAATAAATAATTTCACTGCCGCTTCCAAGTCGAGTGTTTATCGGACAAGCTTTTAAAGGATCCATCTTTTTCCATTGCCTTGATCGCTTCATTTATTGCGGATAGAAAATGGGCCTTACTTTTATGTAATCTTATACCGGCCTGGACTTCATGATGCATAGGACCAAAAGTTAGGTTCAAGTTGCTTTGCCGCGAATGAAAGGCCGCGGCCCGTCTTTGAAAAATGCCAACATCAACCTTGCCTTGAGCAATGCTTTCCAAGAGCGGCATTACACTTTCGTGATCGATCCTGGATCCGAAGTTTCTTTCCCCTTTATAGCTATACCCTCTAATAGTACCAATTTTTCGATCCTTTAAAGCAGCCATATCTGGAATTGAAAAAGCTTGTTGAGGCGGGAAAATAAAGATGTCCTGTATTTGTAATACTGGAGAAGAGAAAAGTTGTACGGCCTGTTCTTCTGGTCGTGTTCGCCAACCTTCAATTATACAGCACTCAATAAGGTATTTGCCTTTTATAAAGCCAGCGCGCCTTTCCGACGCAGCAACGACCTCTGTCGTAATTTCGACACCAATGCGCCTCCCGACCTCACTAACTATATCGATAATCAATCCGACGTGTTTGCAATCTTGCGTATAAGTCAGAGGAGGTCGATCATCTTTGGGTATCCCGAGAACCCATTGTTCTGCATAGGAAACAGATGAAAACGATATAGAAATAAGGAAAAAAATAGCTACGGATAGCACGCCGACAAACCAAGCCAGAGTTCGGTAAATCCCCCTATATCCGCTTTGCTGCATTGCTCCATTTAATCCCAATAATTTGGGCAAGGTCTTCCAAGAAATAGGCTAAGACAGAAGCACTTTATAAATAGTTAGCAATTTTATATATTTCACTTCAACTCAAATTAAATAGGTCATGCCTCTAGAGATAACTTTCAGCAGTTGCCTGTATACGTTTAACCATAGCATGCAATCCATTGGCCCGATTAGGGCTGAGATGTTGAGAAAACTCCAGCTGATTTAAAATCCCCTCAATATCTGTACTCTTAATTTCTTGAGCCGTTTTACCTGAAAAAATCATTAACAAAACAGCAACAAGGCCTCGCACGATGTGGGCATCACTATCGGCAATGAAGGTCATCCGTGCGGGCGTGTTGTCATCGATATGGCTAACCAGCCAAACCTGACTGGTACACCCTTGAACCCGCGAAGCTTCGGTTTTTAGCGCATCATCCATAGGAGGAAGTTTGCGGCCCAAGTCAATGATGTAACGATAACGGTCTTCCCAATCTTCCAGAAATTCAAAGTTCTCGATCAAGTCTTCGATCGCACCGGAAGTTACAGTCTCAGTCATTTCTATATTTTACCTTCGTATCGGGCCTTAATCTTCGCTACTGATCTTTATTTTCGGATCAGGAACTCACGCCCTACTTTAACACGGGCAACGCCATCATATTCGACGATATCAGCGGTGGCATATGTCTCAGACCAGCTACTAGGTAGATAGCTACCCGTGCCGACAACATCAAGGGGCGCTTCGGCTTCTGCCATCAAACGGCACTTTGCAGGACTAAAGCCAGATGAAGCGACAATCTTCACTTTATCAAAGCCTTCATTATCCAAGGCTTCACGCATTGTCCAAATTGCTGCAGCCGAAACCCCTGGCCCCACGAGATATCTAAGCTCTTCTTCGTTACGGTACCCTCGAATAGCTCTAGGAACATTGCGTTCTAGTACCGCATAAGAGCTCGGAGGGTCTAAGGTTTCAATAAATCGGCTGCCAGGTGTATCCATCCTTACGGATAGAAGTCCTTGCGCTGCACGTTTAGGGAACCGACGACAAACTGTGAGCGCATCGGTAATTTCACGAGCGAAATAATCAATGAGTACCGTCATAGGGTCGCCTGGAAATGTTTCGTCAAACATTTCTGCCGCACGTAAGGTTGATCCCGCATAGCCAATTAAGGCATGAGGCATCGTGCCTAGGCCGCCGTCTTGTCCAAAATAATGCGCCGTTGCATCGGTAGCATTACCAATAAACCCAACGGCGTTATTCTTACGCTTGGCGCGATCCGCACCCACCGAAGCTGCATAGGCCATAATCTCGGCCATATCGGTTCCAGCACAATGACGAGCATCCATCGCAAGGAAAGCAACCGAATGCAGATCAGAGCACATGGTAAAGGCATTGTAAGCAGCGACACAGGCCGGGCCTAAACGTTGAAGCAGCAAAGTCTCGAGATCAACAAGATGGCGTAAAGACCCCGTTAGATACATTATAGGCTCACCAGCTCCGACCCAACGCCCTTCTGCATACCGAAGATCGATTTTCAGGTCGAAGTTACGCTTGCGCGCCATCTCCTCTAACCACGTGATAACCAAACCAGGAGCCGAAACCACAGGGCGTCTCATAAAAACCGCATAGGTGACCGTCTGGTCGCCAAATTTTTCGACGACCTTCTTGCTGCGGTTAAAATAATGATCTGTCCAGGCTGTAATATCCTGGTCCTCAACAGGCCAGAGGGAGGATCTCTCCTCCCTCTGATGTTTTACCTGCTGACTATTATCGTGGGTCGAGTCAGACATAGTGTTTTTCCTGTAATCGTCAGAAATTAGATGCCTGAGCGACAGGAGCTGATGCCCGGCTTTCACGTTCTTCTTTGAGCTGCTCGGCAATCAAGAAAGCGAGTTCAAGAGCCTGGCTGGCATTGAGACGCGGATCACAGTAAGTATGATAACGAGCAGAGAGATCTTCATCGGTAATGGCCTGAGCCCCACCGATACACTCTGTCACGTCTTTCCCCGTCATCTCGAAATGCACACCGCCTGCATAAGTACCTTCAGCCTTGTGTACGGCAAAGAAGTTACGAACTTCACCAAGCACCCGATCAAACGGACGGGTTTTGTAACCAGTAGAAGATTTGATGGTGTTGCCATGCATCGGATCACAAGACCAAACAACTTTTTTGCCTTCGCGCTCAACGGCACGGATCAGTGCAGGTAGATGGTCTTGAACCTTATCTTCCCCCATACGAACGATAAGGGTCAGGCGACCGGCATCGTTGTTCGGGTTGAGGCGATCAATCAATTTCAACAGATCATCAGGATCAGAAGATGGGCCACACTTCATGCCAATTGGATTGTGAATGCCGCGCATGAACTCAACGTGAGCCTCATCAATATGACGGGTCCGATCACCGATCCACAACATATGAGCAGAACAATCATACCAATCACCGGTCAAACTATCGACGCGGGTCAAGGATTGCTCATAATTCAGCAAGAGTGCTTCGTGACTGGTATAGAAATCAGTTTCGCTCAACTGTGGAACGCGCTCTTCGGTCAAGCCACAAGCTTCCATGAAGCCAATAGCCTCTTCGATGCGACTTGCCATTTCCTCGTAGCGCTCTGATTGAGCAGAATTACGAACGAAATCATGGTTCCATTCGTGAACCTTACGCAGGTTCGCAAAACCACCCTGAGCAAAAGCGCGCAAAAGGTTCAGCGTAGAAGCTGACTGATGATAAGCTTTAATAAGGCGTTCTGGATCAGGAATACGTTCTTCAGGTGTGAAACCAATACCATTGATAATATCACCACGGTAACTTGGCAATTCAACACCATCGATGGTTTCCATGCCAGCAGAACGTGGTTTGGCAAATTGTCCAGCCATACGGCCGACTTTGACGATTGGGCAAGCAGCACCAAAAGTCAGCGCCACAGCCATTTGCAGCATTACTTTGAAAGTATCGCGGATATTATCGGGATGAAACTCTGCAAAAGCCTCGGCACAATCGCCCCCCTGAAGGAGGAATGCACGGCCTTCGGCCACTTCGCCAAGTTGTTTACGTAGTCTGCGTGCCTCGCCCGCAAAAACCAGTGGCGGTTGGCCCGCCAAGGTTTTTTCCACAGAATCTACAGCAGCAGAGTCTGGGTATTCGGGCACTTGCCGAATATCCTTGGCGCGCCAGGAATCAGGTGTCCATTTCGCGCTCATTTTAATACCTCAATTACAAAATATAATTATACGTTAGACAGTTTTAATCACCTTTTCTGTCCTTTACCAGAAGAAAGCTTTACTGAACTTATATATTCATCAGAACAACATACAACAAGCGCTACGCAAAAGTTCATGCATACCAATTCAACAACACCGTTTTGATCACAAAGGGATTAAGCCAAACACTCCTTCGCAATTGATATCGATTCGCAATAGCGCTTATGATGATGTTTGATAGACAGGCTGTTTATCGGTATAAGCGAACCATTATCCATTTCCCGATGATTTAAGAGAAAATTGCATGAGCAAGAAACAGATCAGTAGGTTCCTGAGAATTATCGTTCCTCTCGCTGTTCTCCTATATTTAATTCCAATATTTACGATTGTCTTTATCGCCTTAGGTGTAATAGATCTCAGCAGACATAGTAAGATTACGCCAAAGCTTGCCAAAAAATATTTCACTGGCAATGGCCTACTCACTTGGGTGCTCTCGCCAATCAATTTATTCCTCGATCTGATTTCTCGCCGAAATAAATATGTCTATAAATTGAATGATTTCCCGGATCAGCACCGCAAAGAAATACAGGACGTCCTCACGATCTTTGATGAAGGAAAAGAAGAAATCATAAAAAACATCCGCGCTCAATTAGAGGGCAAAAGTCGCGGCATGCTTTTTTATAAGTGGTACGGTAAAAATACCAATACGGCTGTGCCAGCCTTCAACAAAGAATACAAATATATTAAAACAATTGGCGTATCTGTTTTTAATAAAAAGAAATCAACCTCACTTCACTTTGGTCCCTTGAGGCTTACACTTCGGGTTCTCTACAACCTTACCCCGATTAAAAGCGATAACATCTTCATCGAAGTAGACGGTAAGAAACACTTCTGGCACGACGATCCCCTTTTCATTTTTGATGACACCCTTCAGCACCAGTCAATCAATGAAGAAGACCACGAACGCTATTGCGTATTTGTGGATGTCCTCAGGCCATCATATTTTACAGGTTTCCAAAATATCTTCATGAAAGTAATGCAAGTTGTCTTCCTTAAGATAAACGGCATCTTTTATAAAAACTGGGCTGTTTTGAAATAGTGTCAGAGTGAACAATCACATAATTTAGAACGTCATTTTAAAAGGGGCTGCGTGATTTCGCAGCCCCTTTTCATTCACCCAAACATCAGTTCTTTTATTTTTGAACGGGCTCTCGCATCGTCACAAATTCTTCGGCCGCAGTCGGGTGAATACCCACAGTGGCATCGAACATATCCTTGGTAGCCCCTGCTTTAATTGCCACCGCAAAGCCCTGGACGATTTCAGGAGAATCAGCACCAACCATGTGAAGTCCAACAACCTTCTTGCCGTGCTTTTCGACAATCAACTTCATCAACGCTTTTTCATCACGCCCAGACAGAGTGTGTTTCATTGGGCGGAAGCTCGACTGATAGACATCAACATCGCCATAACGATCCACCGCCTGTTCCTCGGTCAACCCTACCGTACAGACAGGAGGATGGCTAAAGACCGCCGTTGCAATATTATGATGATCCATGGCCCGAGGTGTGTGTTTAAAGGCGGTATCAACAAAAGCCATCGCTTCTTGTATCGCAACAGGGGTCAAATTGACCCGGTCTGTCACATCACCCACGGCATAGATATTTTTCGCTGTGGTTAAAGAGAATTCATCAACCTTAATCGCGCCCTTAGCATTCAGCTCTACGCCTGCTTTTTCAAGACCAAGGCCTTCCACGTTAGGTTTACGCCCTGTCGCAGCGAAGATTGCATCAACTTCAATCGTTCGACCATCTGAATAAGTAACAAGTAGACCGGTCTCTACCTTTTCGATAGCTTCAATAGTAAGATTGAGTTCAAGAGCAATGCCTTTTTTCTCCATTTCAGCACCAAGGAATTCACGTACATCTCTGTCAAACCCACGGAGCAGTGCATCACCGCGATAAACTTGGGTTACTTCAGATCCCAGGCCATTGAATATGCCTGCAAACTCAACAGCGATGTATCCACCACCATAAACCACAACCCGCTTAGGCAATTCATCAAGATGGAAAGCTTCGTTAGAGCTAATGGCATGTTCCCAACCAGCGCCTTCTGGAAAAACAACATGCCCGCCAGGTGCGAGCAAAATTTTATTTGCGGTAAATGCCTGATCACCAACACGTACCGTGTGCCTGTCTTCAAGCACAGCGCGTCCGTCGTAACGAGTAACATTCGCGTTCTTTAGGATTGATTTGTAAATATCTTCGAGACGATCAATCTCTTTGTCTTTGTTTGCAATCAAGGTTTTCCAGTTAAAGGAAGTTTCCCCAACAGACCAACCAAAGCCTGCACCATCTTCAAACTCTTCATGGAAATGGCTGGCGTAAGAGAACAGTTTTTTCGGGACACAACCGCGAATAACACAGGTACCGCCATAACGATATTCTTCGGCCAATGCTACACGGGCACCCGTAGCCGCCGCCATACGGGCACCGCGAACACCGCCAGACCCGCCGCCGATTACAAAAAGATCGTAATCGTATTGAACATCGTCATCATGATAGGTCGGCATGGAACTGGGCTCCTAAAGCATATAAAAATAGTTGTGTTACAATATCTAAGCCAGACCAAGTGGAAATTAAAGGAAGGATTTTAAAGGACTCAATAATTTCCGATCGGACATTCACAAAAAATTACTATCGTACTTTATAATAAGCACTTAATTTTATTGAATTATGTAGAATTTCACAACATCGTGAGCAGTCAAACCAGAGAAGGCTTTATATAAAGGAAAGATCACAAAACCTTCAACACAGGTGATTTATGAACCTCCGATCACTTTTGCTTACCCCATTTCTATTAATGAGCCTTGCAAACATCGTACAAAGCGCTGAAACAAAGCTTTCTCATGATGAAATTCAAAGCCATCTCAATGGGGCGGTTGTTGTCCATCGCTCTGGTGCGAAAACGGAGTTTCGCCAAAGCTTTAACCCCGACGGAACGACAACTTACAAAGCAACCGGACGCGATACTGAATTAGGCAAATGGTCTGTACAAGGAAACCAGTACTGTTCCCAATGGGGACCTTTTGGCTGGACCTGCTATGACATGACAGCCGAGGGTAATTTGATCACCTGGATCGCGAAAGGGGGAGCGCGTTATCCCGGAAAGATAATCAAGGAATAACGCCTCCACACGACTTGGCACCCTTCTGGCCGTTATAGCTTAACCAGCACCTTGCCTTGATTGGTCCCTGCAAGCAGGCTCTCCAAACCAACAGGCGCTTGTTCTAATCCGTTATAGACTTCTTCGCTGAACTTCAATTTCCCAGCTTTATAGAGTGGGAGTAATCCTTCAACCGCTTCTGACAAACGGTGCATGTGATCAAAAATTAAAAAGCCTTGCATCCTCGCACGCTTAACCAACAATGTTCGTGCCACGCGTGGCCCGTTAAGGTGCGCAGGGGAAATACCGATTACACCACATACTGTCATGCGTGCCCCGACATTGAAAAAGCTCATCACAGCGTCGGATATGGGTCCACTTACATTATCAAAATAAACATCCACTCCATCAGGACAAGCCGCTGCGAGTTCTGTAGAGAGATCTTCGCATGTTTTATAATTTATAACGGCGTCATACCCGAATTCTTCGAGACACCGGGCCGCCTTCTCATCACTCCCTGTAATCCCGATCGTGCGACATCCTCGCGCTTTAGCTATCTGCCCAACTATTGATCCAACGGCGCCAGCAGCTGTTGAGACCACAACGGTTTCCCCTGCTTGAGGATTGCCAATCTCAGTCAACCCAAACCAAGCTGTTGCCCCTGTCATCCCAAGAACATGGAGATTGGCCGAAAGTGGAGCATCATCTGGATCGACTTTTCTCTCCACATCGGATCCATTACTAATCGCCATTTCTTGCCAACCAAAACGACCATATACGCTCTCACCAACCGCATAACCTGGATGTTTACTGTCAATAACCTCGCCCACGGCAAAGCTGCGCATAACGTCACCTAGAGCAACCGGTGGAATATAATTTGGCATATCCATAACCCAGCCACGCATGGCGGGATCAGCAGAAAGATATTGGTTGCGGACCAAAAACTGTCCCTCAGCCAACGAAGGAACGTGGTCTTCCACAAGTTGGAAAATGTCAGCTGAAACGGTTGGATCCGGGCGCTTCGCCAATACGAGTTTATGATTTTTCATAGCTTACCCTTTTCATTCATTGAACACCCAAACTCGCAGGTCTCGGCTACTAATATGTGTATATTGTTCTTATAGACCTGTCTCACTCTTCCAGGCCCATATTGATGTATTTGATCTCAAGAAACTCTTGAATGCCATACTTTCCACCTTCACGGCCAATACCAGATTCTTTTATGCCGCCAAAAGGTGTTGCCTCTGAAGAAAGCGTGCCACTGTTTGCCCCGACCATCCCATATTCCAAGGCCTCCGACACGCGCCAAACTCTCCCCACATCCCGAGAGAAAAAATAAGCCGCCAGGCCATACCGCGTGGAATTAGCGAGTGCGATCGCTTCGTCTTCATCCTCAAAACAATAAAGAGGGGCAACCGGTCCAAATATTTCCTTGTGGAAAACCTGCATATTTTGCGTGACGCCTGTTAGAACTGTTGGCTTATAAAAGAGCTCTCCAATATCTAGAGGCGCTCCCCCGACCAAAGCTTTTGCCCCCTTATCAAGCGCGTCTTTTACCAAACCATCTACTTTATCAATTGCCCGATCATCAATGAGCGGCCCAAGAGTGACATCCGCCTCATTCCCGGGGCCGACCTGTATTTTATTAACGGCAACTGCCAATTTTGATGCAAACTCATCGTAAACTCCCTTTTGGACCATAATACGATTTGCACAGACACAGGTTTGTCCCGAATTGCGAAACTTGCTCGCCATGACGTGGCGGACGGCGAGATCTAAATTTGCATCATCAAACACAATGAAAGGCGCATTGCCCCCAAGCTCCATTGAGACCTGCTTAACGGTTAGGGCACACTTTTCCATCAGAACTTTACCAACAACAGTAGAGCCCGTGAATGACAACTTCCTGACTGCAGGGTTTGCCGTCATCTCATCCCCAATTTCACCCGCTTTACCCGTTACGATGTTCAACACACCATCAGGTATCCCCGCCTCCTGAGCCAGCGCCGCCAAAGCCAAAGCTGAATAAGGAGTTTGTGGCGCAGGTTTAATCACCACAGTACAGCCCGCAGCAAGGGCAGGCGAACATTTGCGAGCAATCATTTGCGCTGGAAAATTCCACGGCGTAATCGCCGCGACTACGCCGATTGGCTGCCTTATGGTTAGCAGTTGTTGGTCTTTATTCGCCGCAGGAATCGTTTCCCCATAAGTACGTTTGGCTTCTTCAGCAAACCACTCAATATATCCTGCCGATGACGTAATTTCACCTCTTGATTCGGATAAAGGCTTCCCCTGTTCGGCCGTCATGATCTGAGCAAGATCTTCTTTGTGCTCTAGAATAAGATTGCACCAGCGCCTTAGAATAGTTGCGCGATCTTTAGCTATAATCTTTTTCCAACCGACAAGTGCCTGTTCCGCACATTCAATAGCACGACGTGTCTCGGCTGCCCCCATCCAAGGCATTTGCCCCAAGACATCGTTAGTCGCCGGATTATACACGGGAACATGACGCCCAGAATCGGCATCCACCCAATTACCACCAATGAAAGCCTGTTGCCGAAAAAGAGACTTATCTCTGAGAGAGAGACACATAAAAGCGCGTTCCTGAGTGCTGTTAAATATCCGAACTGAGGATTGAGGAGATCATCAGAAAGGCATGATATTAAAAGTAATGTTAAACGCTATCCAAGCTACGAAGATCCCACAAGGCGCATTTACGTATTTTTACCTTTGTAAGGGGACATTTTCTGCCTCTTATCAGTAATAAAAAGCCACAACCCCAGTGTAAATTTCTTCCTCATCTCAATAAAGCACTCCGAAATCTTACAATTTGAGTTTTAAAAAATTCAACTAATAAAATAAAAAGGTATTTTCAAGGCAGAAATATAATTACATCTCCAAAGTGTCATTAACTTATTTCATCACAAAAATATCCATCTAATTATTTGTAATTAATAGTTATTTTAAAACAAAATCATTTACTAACTAATCGTGTAGTTACATATTCTTCAATTTCAATACCCCCGAAGAGGTATAGATTATACTTAAAGATAATTGCTAACTCTCCAAAGCTAAATTCAAAAATGGTGCGATGTAACTCAATTAATCGCTTTTCCAACGGAGATCTAAGTCAATGAAGAAATTGCTACTTGCCAGCTCGGCACTTGTTGCTGGAGTGTCTTTTATAACAACGGCATCAGCGGAAGAAACTCAAATTAAGTGGTCCGCTTATACAGAATTTAATGTGAATTCTACAGGCGTTGAAGGTAATGTCGCAGGCGGAGATACTAACAAGGGGTTGGATTTTAATACGAACTCAGAAATTCATTTGAACGCATCTCAGACTGCCGACAATGGCCTTACGTATGGCCTACATGTACAGCTAGAAGCTGATCAGAGCTCAGATAACAACACTGATGAAAATCATATTTTTGTCGAAGGCGACTTTGGTAAAGTTCTACTTGGCGATCAAGATTCAGCAGGCGATAGCCTGATGGTTAACGGAACTTCAGTGGGTTTCGAATACGGCATGTTCGGCAACTATACTGGTGGTCTATCTTCACTGGAGCTTGGTGGTCCGGTTGCTCGTACAGCTGCCGATTTCAGCGATACTTCCGATGCGACAAAGATAACTTACTTTACTCCTACGTATAACGGCTTCAAAGCCGGAGTTTCTTTTGCGCCTGATAGCGATTCCGGTCAAACCATCAGTGCGAATAGCACCAACATCGAAAATCATTTGGATGGAGGCCTTAATTACTCCGGATCATTCAACGATTTTTCCATTGATGCCTCACTGATAGGCGCTACCCATGAAGTTCCAGATTCCGGATCCTCAGATAATACATACTACGCTGTAGGCGGTGGATTGATGGTTGGCTATGCTGGCTTTAAAGCTGCTGTTGGCGCCATCCATGAAGATACAGAAAATACCGAAGAAATCGATACTGTTGATGTCGGGTTGTCTTATGGAACAGGGCCTTGGAGCGTAGCTATTGGTGCGGCTTGGTCCGAGTTTGACCAAGATAATGGGGTCAACAATGAAAGCATCGCCTATTCAGCAGGTGTTGGTTACGAAATTGCCCCAGGATTGAATACTTGGGTTGGCGCAACAGCCGGTGATTACGAAGGTGGCGTAGAAGAATTTACCAATGTTCAAACAGGTATCTCTGTTGCATTCTAAAAACTACTATTCCTAAACTGATTAAAGAGGCTGCCAATTTGGCGGCCTCTTTTTTTATAACAACATGCCTTTACCAAAACATCACCCAGCACGCCCACAAATATAAATTTCCCTATCCAAATGAGAAAGAAATTCTGATTTGGATAGGGAAATTTAATACCTAAATACAAATCCTAATCTGCATTATAAAAGCATAGTCAAAAAGGCATCCGGCAGGATGTTATAAGGCTGTCAGAACTTGCTACTTAACATTTAGGTTATAACCGTGCCTGTTATCGACGACATCGTGTCTGTTTTTGTTCTTGGTGAGCTTGAAATGATCAAGCAAATCCTTCTTGATAAAATCAAGTTGCTGTACCCCAATGGCAAGTACTTTATCGGCAAAGGAAGCAGTGTAAGACTGCCTTTTAATCATACAGATCGCCCACATTGCATTTTGTATGTTGCTCCCACACTGACGAAGACTTGCTTGCTGAAAATATCGGCAATAAAAAGGCACTCTCTTACAAAAATAATTCTCATCACTGATGAAAAGACTTGCCCACCCCACATTATAGACGGTCTAAACGTCGATGCTGTTTATTCAATAAACAAACCAATCGATGGCTTGGTTAATAGAATGAGTTCGCTTTTTGCAGCAGAATCTCTATTGGAAAATAAAGAACCATATTTCCGTGAAGATCCTATTTCTCAATTCCAACTCACGAACAAAGAAAATCAAATTTTCGCTTTGTTAAAAAAGGGAATGAGCAATAAGGAGATCGCGAATACCGCGAGAAAATCTGAAGGCACGGTCAAGGTGCAGCTTAAATCAATATACAAAAAGCTGAATGTTCATAGCAGGACAGAAGCTATGAGCCTCTGAAAATTCTAGTTTATCCGTGTCGACATTTTTGACCTAAATCGCTCTATTTGCTCTCTCCACTAAGAACTCGAAAAACTCTTCTAGGAGCACATTTTGTGTTCTCGTTTTCCGTCGAGCGATATCAACAGTTATCGTAATTGGCTTTGATTTTGGAAATATTTTAACAATGTCATCTGGGTTCAATTCTTCTTCTAACTTAAAGCTGTCGTAAAACCCAATGCCAGCCCCTTTTCTAATCAAGCTGTGCATGGTTTCAGTTTCTTTTACCGTTACTAATTTTGAAACCTTATCAAGTTGCTTAATAATTTGATTTTGCTTATTTTTTTTAAGCCAAACTCTAAAATTTGAAAGACGAGTAGAAGTACCAATAATTTCGAGGTCAATTATATCTTCATAGCTTGTTATAGGCGGAAGCGTGTTTAAATAGCTTGCTGACGCAACTAATGATCTTTCAAAGGTATAAAAAGCATGGGTTTCAAAAAAACTCTTCTGCTTGAGAATTACCGTTAACCCGACATCGACCTCGTTGTTCAAGAGACTATCTTCAAGTTCTGGATGACCGAGTTCTATGATTTCAAGACGAACTTTTGGATGAAGTTTCTTAAATTCATGAACAATATCAGGTATTAAAAATGTTGTGAGTTCAAACTGCACTCCTAAACGAATTGTGCCTTCTAAATTTTGTCGATGATTACGTAAGCAATCCACAATCGCATCAATTTCATTAATTCGTTCCTGAGCGTAGTCGAATAAGCACTTACCTTCTTTTGTTAGGTAAATTTTTGAATTTTTGCGCTCGAACAGGACTAATTTCGTATCCTCCTCAATATCTTTAAGTTGCGCACTTATAGCGGGTTGTGTCCGATACAATCGTTCCGCAGCTTTTGTAATTGAGCCCTCATCCGCAACGACTGTAAACGTACGTAATTTATTTAAATCAACCATACTATTGTCTTATTCCACGTGATTTTTAATTGTTGAAAATTAAATCAGGCTCAAAATTAATTGAGGTACATCAATCAGCCGTAACTGCGTTTAGAAGGCCGTTACAATCTCATGAATAAAGTGGGTGCTGGCTTTTAAAATTCAATAGAAGGACATTGTTTTACAGCTTTACTTGAGGCGAAAATTCGAACTCTTTTTTCCTTATAGAATAAATATGGGGTAAGGCTCTTAGAGTTAATTTGTTACAGGAATATATTGTACCCGTCATCAACCCCTGAACTTAGCCTACCAAGTAATTCGACCATCACGCCGTTTTCTTTGATAATCTTGTGACCCGTATTAAGTTTTTTTAAAAGCCCAACTATTTGGAACCGTATTAGAAATCACTAAGTAATATTTTCATATAAACTAAATGGTTAAAACAAAAGTTCGATAACTTTTCATCAAATTACTAGATAATAAAAGTAGTGATCTGTTACGCGTTCAAAGCCAAACGATTCATACAAGGCCTGGGCATTTGTATTGATAATGTCGGTCTCCAATAAGATCCCTTTGGAGCCAACGTCTAAAGCATGGCCTTTAGCGGCTTGAAGAAGTTTGCGTGCAATGCCCTGCCCTCTTGCGGTCTCTAGAACAAACAAATCATTCAAAACGAGATCCCGGCGTAGGGATACAGAAGAAAAAGTTGGATATATCTGGGTAAAACCTATGACTTCTCCAGTTGAATTTTGGGCAAAGAAAACCGTGGCTTCATCCGCCTCTTGGCGTTGGACTAAATAATCCGCGCAACCATCAAAATCACTATCCTGGCCATAAAATTGGCGGTAGAGATCGAAAACCCCCGTGACTTTTTGAATGGTGTTCGTATTCGCTTTGATAATTTCTACCGTCATGTTCTCGACCAGGGGTTAGATGCCAACATCAATTGGAGTATCAGGGACTATACCGTTTACCAAATCAATCAAGAAATGGCTAATTTTACCTGGGACAAAGATCTCTCTGGAAGCAGAGAGCTCTTCAAGGTTCCACCACTTATAATCCAGAAAATACTGATTTTCATATTCATCAGGCATCGTTATAGGCGGTTCAAACTTGCTGCATTTCAGTAGGTAATAGGTTTCTTTTTGGCAAAGGATCCTCACCTTCAAACCTGAACTGATGCTCTCTAACCCAAACAGCGGGGCCCACGGGCCACGCTCTCTCGAAAATCTCCTCGTTCAACTCACGGTGCAGTGCATTGATATGGTTCTCATCAGGCTCTATTCCTCCGCCGGGCGTTAACCAGAGATCTTCGGTTTCTTTGTACCGCATTCTCGCTAGCAGAATTTGCTTTTCAGGACATATAATAAGAGCGCGAACCGCGCTTCGTTTCCTCACATCAGGGCCTTTAAGCTTAAAAACTGAGATCAATAAAGTTCAACCCGTTGAGACAGATAAGCTTTAAGAGTTTTCGAGCAACTGGTGAACTTCGATTACATTTCCTTCTGGGTCATAAAAGAAAAGTTGGTACCACTCTTTGGCAAATGCAGTTCCATAATCTGCATACTTAATATCATTTTCTTCGAGGACTTTTTTAAACGCCTCTATGTCATCCGTACGAAAGGCAATGTGTCCCTTTTCAAGAGGATTAATGTGCCTATTATTCTTTGCGGCAAGATCATAGTCCTTCTCTGCGAGGTGCATTTGCATGCTCCCCTCAGTTACAAATTTGATTTTCCCGTCATAACCTGAAGTGTTTGTCGCCTCTGTTCTCGGGAAATTCTGCTCGGGAATAGAGTCCATTTGTAAGATGTTTTGATAGAAATCACTCAGTTCATCTACATTTTTGGTCGTGTAATTTATGTGGTGAAATTCCAGTTTCATCTCGTTTTCCTCAATTTCTTTCAAGGTTTGTTTTTAAGTCCACCCCGGACACGGCATTCTAATCTATTAATATAGGGGTTCAAGCGGCACTAAATACTCCCGTACTAGTATTTTCTGATACACGAACTGTTAAACTCTTTTTGGATTAGGTTAGGGTTAATTGTCGCCAATCAAAGGGTCAGATAGTAATAACGATTTCCAGTATCAGCCTCAAACCCAAAAGACTTATATAGCTCCTGAGCTTCGATATTATCAACATCTGTCGTCAACAGGGTGCCTTTGGAATTAATCTGAATACCGTACTCCTTAACTGCGTTAAGAAGTTTGCGTCCGACACCTTTACCACGCTCTGATTCCAGAACAAAGAGATCTCCAAGAAAGAGATCCCGGCGAAAGAGTACGGAACAGAAAATCGGATAGGCCTGTGTAAATCCGATAGCTTCGCCTGAGCTATTTTGAGCAAAAAAAATAATAGATTCTTCTGCGCTTATCCGATCACTTAGAAACTTTACACATGTTTCAAAATCAGATTTTTCACCGTAATGCTGCCGATATAAATCGAAAATTCTCGCAACTTTGGAAATGGATTTAGAATCTGCACGAAGAATCTCTGTCGCCATTTTTCTCACTACATGCTATACGCCAACATCAACCAAATTATTTAGAAAAGCAGCAATTTTGAAAAAATGCATTCATTAAAAGGTCTGTATTTACAAACGAGTACTATCTTTCAGAATATCAAAAAGAAGAGCCCCATCATTGGCTACGGCGATTACAATTTTCATCCATTCACCTTCAGATGATTTAATCACAATAGTATCACCAGCCCAACCTTCATCTGTGTATTTGATATCAATAATTCGATCATACTTAATACTCGTAGATCTATCATCCTTGAGGTAAACAACGCGCTCATTTGTCAAAATCGTAGCTTCTGAACCGTCGACTGGAAGCGACACATCGTAGTATGCAATTAGCTTTTCATTCTCATCTAGTATTTTATGGCTCTTTATCTGTTCCAGAGCATAAGCAGGTATTTCATTTGCAAGCTTAACTCCTGCATCAGCCCAGTTTCCGTCGCAACCATTTAAAAATGAAAATCCAATAACCACCGTTGCAAGCAGCCAAATCTTGGCTCTAGTTATAGCTTCGAGTTTCATAATACTACTTTTTAATTGATCATATAAATGGAATATCAACTTTAAAAAGAAAGCTACTCAACTGTCACAGACTTCGCAAGGTTTCTCGGCTGATCTACATCTGTCCCTTTGATAACCGCGGTATGATAGGCCAACAGTTGAATTGGAAGCGCATATAGGATCGGCGCAACAAAAGGATCTACCTTAGGCAAGACGACAACATGCTTGGCGATATCTCCCGCACGTTCCACGCCTTCTTTATCAGAGAACAGAATGATTTGGCCGCCTCGGGCGTGAACTTCTTGAAGGTTGGAGATTGTTTTCTCCATTAGAGGGCCGCTTGGGGCACAAGCAATTACCGGAACATTTTCATCAATTAGGGCAATGGGGCCATGCTTCATTTCACCAGCGGCGTAACCTTCGGCATGGATATAACTGATTTCCTTGAGCTTAAGCGCCCCTTCCATCGCCATGGGGTATAGGTTGCCGCGGCCAAGGTAGAGAACATCTCGCGCCTCACTGACGTCTGCAGAAATCTTGCGAATGGAATCATCTGTATTAAGGAGCTCAGCAACACGTGCAGGGATTTCAGTTAGCGCGGTTGAAAGTTCCGCCTCACGCTCAGCGCTAATGGTCCCTTTCGCGCGGCCAATACCTATTGCCAAACAGGCAAGTACCGTGAGCTGTGTGGTGAAGGCTTTGGTTGAAGCAACACCGATCTCTGGCCCAGCTAGCGTTGGCAACACCATATCTGATTCACGAGCAATGGTAGATTCTGGCACATTGACGATAGAAACAATTTTTTGCCCCTGAGATTTGGCATAACGAAGGGCTGCAAGCGTATCAATAGTCTCACCAGATTGAGAGATAAACAGGCTTACCCCTTTTTCAGGAAGGGGCGCTTCACGATAACGAAACTCAGATGCAATATCCACTTCGACCAATTGACGCGCTTCTTGCTCGAGCCAATATTTCGCTACCATTCCTGCAAGCGATGCTGTCCCACAGCCAACAATCGTCAACCTGGAAATATTGGCGAGGTCAAAAGGAAATTCAGGTAGCTGAATAGTCCGCGCCAAGGGATTAAAGAAAGTATGAAGCGTATCCCCGATAACTGCAGGCTGTTCAAAAATTTCTTTTTGCATGAAGTGACGATACTGCCCTTTGCCAACCATAGCACCAGACACAGCCGTTTGGATCACTTCACGATTAAGAAGCTTCCCTTCCAGATCCCGGATGGTAGCGCCATCATTATCCAAAACAACCCAGTCACCCTCTTCTAGATAGCAAATCTGGTCAGTCAAATGAGACAATGAAAGGGCATCAGACCCTAAATACATCTCACCGTCACCATACCCAACAGCGAGAGGACTGCCGCGGCGGGCCCCGATCATTAGATCTTCGCGGCCAGCAAAGACGATTGCCAAAGCAAAAGCGCCCTCTAAACGTTTCAAAGTAGTGTGTACGGCATCTTCAGGTGACAGGCCATCACGAAGATAACTTGAAATTAGATGGACAACGACTTCGGTATCAGTCTCCGTCGTAAAGGTTTGTCCTTTAGCATCCAGTTCGGCACGCAGCTCTTGAAAATTTTCAATAATGCCGTTGTGAACCAATGAAACTAAATCACTGGCATGAGGGTGTGCATTCACTTCATTTGGGCGACCATGTGTTGCCCAACGCGTGTGACCAATGCCCGTCATTCCACTCAAAGGCTCTTCTTCAACCCGATTTTGTAGATTAATCAGTTTGCCCTGTGCACGACGTCGTTCTAGGCCACCATCAACAAGCGTCGCGATGCCCGCAGAATCATATCCGCGATATTCCAGACGCTTTAAACCATCCAGCAACAATGGGACAACAGGCTTGGTGCCGATAATACCGATAATTCCACACATAGTTCTTAGCCCTTGTTATCTTCGTTATTTTTGCTTGGGTTTGGGTTCTGGTCTGGATTTTGTGCAGCCAATTTTTGTTCTTTGATTTTCTTGCGACCAGCACGGAAACTTGCACCAGCGCCAGCTTTATCAAGTAGTCGTCCACGGACAACTGCTAGCGCATCATCGGCTACAGATTTGGTAACAGTACTGCCCGCACCAACAATTGCTCCCGCGCCAATATCAACTGGCGCAACCAATGCAGTGTTTGAGCCGATGAAAGCACCTTCGCCAATGGTGGTTTTCCATTTGTTAAAACCGTCGTAATTACATGTGATTGTGCCAGCCCCAATATTGGCCTTAGCGCCGACCTCGGCATCGCCGATGTAACTCAAATGGTTGACCTTAGCGCCGTCACCTAGAACAGCATTTTTGGTCTCAACAAAATTCCCCACTTTACCGCCATGCCCTATAACTGTACCCGGTCGCAACCTTGCATAAGGGCCGATGATGGCCGCTACACCAATTGTGGCCCCTTCGATATGACTAAAGGCTTTTATCGTTGCATCATCTGCTATCTCCACATTCGGACCAATGAAAACAGACGGCTCTATAATAATGTCGCAACCAAATTTGGTATCTACCGAAAGCCATGTGGTCGCGGGATCTATAAGCGTCACACCTTGCGCCATGGCATCAACGCGCAATCGCTTTTGCAAGACCAGTTCCGCAGCGGCAAGTTCCTGGCGAGAGTTAATCCCCATAACCTCTTCTTCACTTGCTTCGACGGCTCGGGTATCCAAACCTTCGGCATAAGCAAAATCAAAAATAACCGGAAGGTAATATTCGCCCTGAGCGTTATTGTTATCTAGCTGATTGATCAAGCGACACACAGTAGGCCCATCGCCTAAAAGTATGCCAGCATTGCAAAGATCAATTTCTTTTTCTTCGTCGCTTGCGTCGGCGAATTCGATGATTCCAATGACATGACCTTGATCATCTTGTTTGACGCGACCATAACGTCCGGATTCCCCTGGCCTAAAAGCAAGACCAAGAAGCGCAGGCCCATTTTCGGAACGACGTAGATCAACCATTTGCGCATAGGTTTCTGGCTTGATTAGTGGCGTATCGCCAAATATCACCATAATATCAGCCGTGTCCCCTTTAGAACAAAAACCTGCAAGGGCACCAAATGCCTGCTTCACCGCATGGCCCGTCCCCAAACGGTCCGTTTGGACAACCGTCATATGAGGCTTTGCAACCTGTTCAACAGATTTTGCATCAGGACCAACAACGACAACAACCTGCTCAGGAGAGAGCTTCTCAACACCTCCAAGCACGTGGGAAAGCATCGACTTTCCTGCCAAGGTATGGAGGACCTTTGGCATCTTGGATTTCATGCGAGTACCCTGGCCAGCGGCCAGAACGATTACGGCTAGTTTACGTTTACTCATTGGTCCTCAAGGGTCACGAATAGCGAAGATAAACTCTGTGCTTACCTGCTGCTCTCCAAGTGATCAACCATTACAACAAATTGTAGCGAAAGAATTAGGCAAAATTATAGTCGACAGAAAATGCCACAAAGCCAATTTTCTCTCAAATCACCATTTATTTCTGTGTGTTACAGATTATTACCAAATGTTTCAGAATTAATAAAAGAAAGACACCATTCATACCTTGCGTCCAAATTCCAGGCTGTTTAGCCTCTTAATCCAAATTTGGTTATGAATGTCTGGTTTTTATGTAATGTCGAAACGCAATGTCTTGGTATTTGATCTTGATGGTACACTTATTAATAGTGCGCCTGATCTCGCCCTCTCCCTACAAATTTTATTAAAAAGCGAAGGCCGGAGGGAACCCGATCTTGCTGAAGTCACAACCATGATTGGTGACGGGGCGACCAAATTGGTGGAGCGTGGATATGCAGCCACGGGCGCAGCGCTTACTGAAGCCAGCTTAAAAGAAAAGGTTGCGAAGTTTCTCGATATTTATAATGAGAACCTTGCCGTTGATACCTGTTTGTACCCTCATACCATGATAACTCTCGAAAAGCTCAAAACTGAGGGCTGGCGTATGGTCGTTTGTACAAACAAGCCTTATTCTCCGACAATAGAGCTTATGGATATCTTCGACTTACATAGCATTTTTGAAAAAGCCGTCGGTGGAGATAGTTATTCGGTTAAAAAACCGCATGCCGATCATCTTCTAAAATTACTCCAAGAGATCGATGTCGAAGTTGATCAAGCAATCATGCTTGGCGACGGCGTAAATGATGTGCTCGTTGCTCAAAATGCTGGCATTCCATCCGTTCTTTTTACCCATGGATATGGAACAGATGCAGCACGCGCACTTAAGCCAAATGCTGTGATTGATAGCTTCCTAGAATTAGAAAACACACTCAAAACTCTTTGAGCAAGAGTGCGACATTACAGCCTACAGCTAATATTTAAGATGATTATTATAAGAAAAAGCGATAAAATTGAGCGGAATCAATTCAAAACCAGATTCAAGGCCTTATGCTGCGCCAAGATGGCAAACTAGGATCTGGTATTATGGTTAGCTATTTTTTCATTTTTTTGATGTTAATTCATTTGTGAAAACAAAATGACATCAACAACTCAGGAGAGAGTTATTATGGCGAAAGTTGCCAAAGTGGTCCTAGGACTAGCAGTAGGTTTCGGTCTTAGTTTAAGTGCAGCACAAGCTGGCGATGCCGTCGCGGGCAAAAAAGTATTTAAAAAGTGTAAAGCCTGCCATACTGTAGATGCAGGTGGTAAAAATAAAATCGGCCCGAACCTACACGGTGTTATTGGCAAAGCTGCCGCCGCGGTAGAAGGTTACAAATATTCAAAAGCGATGAAGGCTTCTGGTTTAACTTGGACAGAAGAAAATCTTACTGGATTTCTAACTAAACCAAAGAAATTTCTCCCAAAAACAAAGATGTCTTTCGGTGGCCTGAAAAAACCTCAACAAATCGAAGATTTGATCGCTTACCTCAAAGAAAACAGCTAATCTACTCTTTCGATGAAGACAAAAAAACCGGGCTAATAGGCTCGGTTTTTTTATGACTAAATTTCAATAACGTTTTCTCTCAAACCATCACTTGTTCGCGAGATTGAGCAGACAAGGCCGTATTTCATCTCCATGGTAGTTGCTTTAATTAAACGTTGTGCTTTCTAGGATCAGGTAACGTACCTCTTCTTAAGGGACGACAAAAAAGCAAACACTGAGAAGTAAAACTCAGCGAACAGGAGAAGAATAGTATGTCGATGGGAATCAAATTCGGAATTTTGCAGGCAACTTTAGGACTGGTTTTCGCATTTTCCTTAACTCCAGGATTAGCTCTCGCGGGTGATCCCGTGGCCGGAAAAAAGGTCTTTAACAAGTGTAAGGCTTGCCATGCTATCGGTAAGAATAAAATCGGGCCTGATCTCACGGGTCTTTTTGGTCGTCCAGCTGCATCTATCGAAGGCTATAAATACTCCAAGGCGATGCAAGCCGCTGGTATCACCTGGACTGAAGACAATCTTACCCAGTTCCTTACGAAACCCAAAAAGTTTGTCCCCAAGACCAAAATGTCATTTGGCGGATTAAAAAAAGAAAAGCAAATAGAAGACCTCTTGGCTTACCTCAAAGAAGCCACGGCAAAATAAATACGCCTTAGGCTTAGGCCCTATTCACCTCATCCCCCACAATAAAAAGCCTGAATGTCATCGTTCAGGCTTTTAGTATTTTGATATATTAAGCATGTTTTTTTGGCCTTCCCCTATATATGTGATATTAAGAAAACAGGATGCTTCCATTGCTTAATTCCTGAAATAAATAATCTTTTTTATTTCAGGAAGAGAATCTCGGGAGACGTTCAACTATTCGTTAACCTTAAACCGTCAATGTAAGATAAATATTAAGGTTAATGTGATATATCGTTTGTTAAAGCTAGGTCCCTGCACTCCCGTAGGGTGTCCTGGAAAAATTCGGGGGACACGGGGGTATAATGAATTCTAAGAACACGGCGAACCTATCTATGGATGGTGACAAAGGTTCCAATGAAGAGCAGAAAGTTACCGCTCTCAAGGCATCTGAAATAATTGATGGCGCTTTACCGCCAAAAGCTGAATGGCAAATTGACCCAGGATCCGTAAATTTTGAAGATCCTCTATTGGAATGCGTCTACATGCTCGCATCCATGATGTCTCGACCCATATCAGTTGAAGCGCTAAAAGCAGGCCTACCTCACAGTGGGGCCCAATTCACACCTGATTTGGCGGTTCGAGCTGCAGAACGTGCAGGTCTTACAGCTCGCACTGTTCGCCGTGCCACCATTAAGGAAATTCAGCCCGTTACGCTACCATGTATCCTGCTTCTAAAACACGGGGGCTCCTGTATTCTTCTCAATTACACAAAACTGGGAAAGGCGACTATCGCCATACCTGAGGGACGAGGCCAAAAAGAATTACCCCTTGAAGAATTGCAAGAGCAGTTCACAGGCTATGCGATATTCGCACGAACGGAATACAAATTCGATTCCCGTGCTTCCGACATCCAACTCAAAAAACCAAAAGCCTGGTTTTGGGGAACGCTCCTAAAATTCTGGCCGATCTACAGTCACGTCATGTTGGCATCGATCTTGATCAATATGTTCGCGGTCGCAAGTCCTTTGTTCATTATGAACGTTTATGACCGTGTAGTACCCAATGGCGCCAGTGCCACCCTTGCGGTATTGGCTATTGGTGTTGCGACTGTATTCACATTTGAATTTGTCATGAAAAACCTGCGAACTTACCTTGTTGATGTCGCGGGTAAGAATGCCGACGTTATTATTGCCAGTCGGTTACTCGAGCAACTGATGGCAATGAAGCTTTCCAATAAGCCGCCTTCTACAGGGGCTATGGCCAACAACCTCCGCGAGTTTGAATCCCTGCGCGACTTCTTTACTTCAGGCACCTTGGTCGCCCTGATCGATTTACCATTTATCTTCCTCTTTATCTGGATCATCTCAATTGTCGCTGCGCCGCAAATTGCTGTAGTACCGTTGGTTGTTGTGCCTCTCGTGATTTTGGTTGGTGTCTTCCTCCAAATTCCGTTGCGTAAAGTGATCGAGAGAACTCACAAGGAATCAAGCCAGAAGCACGCTTTGTTAGTTGAAACCATTGATGGTCTGGAAACGATTAAAACAACAGCAGCCGAAGGCCGTATCCAGCGGTCATGGGAACGATTTGTTGGCTTGACCGCAGAATCAGCGGGTCAGGCTAAATTACTTTCAGGTATCTCAACAACTTTTGCTCAACTTGCAATACAGATGACTACTGTGGTCGTGGTCATTGTTGGTGTGTTCTTGATTATCGAAAAAGAAATGACTATGGGGGCTTTGGTTGCCTCAACCATGCTTAGTGGTCGTGCTTTGGCACCACTTGGAACCATTGCCGGAATGTTGACCAGATTACAACAATCTCGTGTGGCGTTGAAATCGCTCGATAATATTATGAACGCAGAGGTCGAACGCTCTATAGACAAATCCTACCTTCACCGCCCAAGACTAAGCGGTGAGATGGAGTTGAAGAAGGTAACCTTTAACTATCCGGGCCAGGAAATTAAGGCTCTGGATGCGATCAGTCTTAAAATCAAACCCGGTGAACGCGTGGGTGTTCTCGGCCGTATTGGCTCAGGAAAATCAACAATCGCGCGTCTCTGCCTAGGCCTTTATGATCCTGATGAAGGTTCTGTTCTTGCTGATGGTACTGATATTCGCCAAATCGATCCTGCAGATTTACGCCGGAACATCGGGTACGTATCCCAAGATAACTACCTTTTCTTTGGATCCGTCAAAGAGAACATTGCATTTGGCGCCCCCCATATCGATGATCAAACAATCCTTCGCGCAGCCGCTATCGCTGGGGTAACAGACTTCTTAAAAACCCATCCTCATGGATTTGATTTGCAGGTTGGGGAGCGTGGAATGTCACTATCCGGTGGCCAAAGACAGGCAGTCGTTATCGCCCGAGCGATGTTACTCGATCCCCCGATTCTACTTCTGGATGAACCAACCAGTGGCATGGACAATTCGTCCGAAGCAGCTTTCAAGGCCCGCCTAACCAAGGCAGTCGTCGGCAAGACACTCATTCTTGTCACCCACCGGAGTTCACTACTTACTCTGGTTGACCGTTTGGTTATTGTCGATAGTGGCCGCATTGTCGCCGACGGACCGAAAGCAGAAGTACTGGAAGCCTTGAAACAGGGCCAAATTCGCGCCAATGCGGATTAGATTCTGGTTTGACTAAGTCATTCCTGTTCACTCTTGAATTACTCAATTTTACTAAGACATCCATATATGTCGTCTAAGACACACATATATGTCTAGGATACGAGGAAAAGGCCAATTATGTCTTCCATGTCTAAAAAAGACGAAGATCTACTGTTCATGCCAGATCTACACTCCGCGACCTTACGTAAAGGGCGCCGAATTGCTTATGTATTAACCTTCATTGCCGTCTTGTTTTTCTTCGTTTTCGGCACCTGGGCAACCATGGCCGAACTTGATGAAGTCACCCGTGGAGATGGAACCTTTATCCCGGCGCAGAAAACCCAAATTATCCAAAACCTTGAAGGCGGTATTATTACTGAAATCCTGGTTCAAGAAGGTGATGTTGTTGATAAAGGCGATATCCTTCTCCGGATTGATAACTCGACTGCGACGTCTTCTGTTGATGACCTTAAAGGCCAGTTTCTAATCTTGTCAGCAACGGTTAAACGCCTGACCGCCGAAAAAAACGATGCGCCATTGGAATATACCGACGAAGAGATGGCAAATGCGCCGGATCAGGTGTCGGATCAAACCTCGCTTTATAATGCACGCAAACGGCAACAACAGGCGCAAATCAAGGTTCTTGAAAACCAGGCCCGTCAACGCAAACAGGAAATTTCCGAAGTTCATAGCCGCATTGGCCAGCTTAAGAATTCACTCGGCCTAGCTAAACAAGAGCGCAACATTACCAAACCCTTAGTCGACAAGGGAATTTCCCCTCGTCTGGAACTCATTCGTATCGATCGACAGATTGCCGACTTGGAGGGGGAAATCAAAACTCTTCGGGTCAGTTTGCCTCGGCTTGATGGCGCGGTTCTCGAAGCCAAGCAACGCATTGATGAGATGATCCTAACGACAAAGGCTGAAATCTCAGATGAGTTAAACCGCTCGCGTACTGAAATGAAATCAATAAAAGAACGTATTTCTGCAGGCGTTGATACGGTCCAGCGAACAAGTATCGTATCTCCGGTCCGTGGTACGATCAAAGAGCTAAAACGCAACACCGTTGGCGGGGTTATTCGTGGCGGAGAAGACATCGTCGAAATCGTTCCTCTTGATGATACTCTTATTGTCGAAGCAAAGATCCGTCCATCAGATCGTGCGTTTCTTCGCCAGGGTCAAAAAGCCACCATCAAGGTTACGGCCTATGATTTCTCTATCTACGGTGGCCTAGAAGGCAAGCTTGAAAGAATATCCGCCAGTACGATTAAAGATGAAGAAGGCGAAAGCTTCTATCGGGTTTATCTCCGTACTGCTGATAACAAGATCGTTAGTAAGGGCAAAGAGTTGGAGATCATTCCCGGGATGACCGCCAATGTGGAGATCCTGACGGGTAAGAAAACCGTAATGGACTATCTCTTGAAACCGATCCTCAAAGCGCGCGATTCCGCGATGAGAGAAAAGTAAGATCTGACCTTTATTATTTTGAGGCGTGCTCCCCGTATAGAGCACGCCTTAATTCTTCCGTCGCGACCTCAATCGACAGCCTAACCAACGCTCCTGTCAACGCTTCTGCCAATACTCCCCTCAATACCCTTATCAATACAACGTGAACGCGACAAAATTAAACGCGTCACACCATAAAAATTAACACTCTGTTAAGCGGTTAGTAGTCATTTTAAAGACCGTATTTGTTGTTGAAATTAGGCGAGCGTGAGCCACCCGTTGATAGATTTAACCCGTTGAACCATTTTAACCCCGTAAAAGCATTACGCAGGGTAACCCTGGCAACATCTTTGGTATCGGTTCTGATGAGCACGATACCGGTAACGTCAGCACACGCCCAATCGCTGGGTGATTTGGCAAACGCGGCAAAAGGCAAAGGCTCTGCATTGTTTAATACTGTTGAATTCAGATCCAAGTCTTTTAGGGCTCTACCGCAATGGGCGAGAGTTTTGAAAAAAGCAAAATCCGAAATGAGATCTTTCAATGCTTGTGCCAACAATTCGGCAAACTGTAAAACGGCTCAACAGAAATCCTGGCGCAAGATTATTCACTCGGCCAAGAACATGTCTCGGCGGCAAAAGCTCAACACAGTTAACAAATTTTTCAACAGATGGCCCTATAAACTCGATAGTGAAGTCTATGGTGTAAGCGAGTATTGGGCCTCACCCAACCAGTTCATGAGAACGTCTGGCGATTGCGAAGATTATTCAATCGCCAAATATTACGCCTTAAAACAACTTGGTTTCAAAGATAGTGAGATGCGGATTGTAATCTTAAAGGATAGGATCCGTGGTATTGGTCACGCAGTACTGGCAATTTATGAGAAGAACGATATCCTGATCCTGGACAGTCTTTCCAATTTGATTCTGACCCACACTAAATATCGACATTACGTGCCGCAATATTCAATGAATGCGACGACACGTTGGGCACATATCAAGTAAGATGACTGGACAAATGAATTCTCCCAGAACAAAGACTTGGGGGCCGGGAAGATTTCCGGGAAGATTTCAGGGAAGACTTCGGGGGGAAGAACGGAGAACATGAAGAAAAACGGTAAAGAAAAATTTGAGTTTCACGCCATCAATAATATGGCGAGCTCTGCAAAACCAGCAAACAAGCGAACCATGGTTACGGCTGCGTTGGTCATTGGTGCGCTGGTTCTCCTGTCGATAATCGTCCCCGGATTGATTATCGAAGATAGAAAAGACGATGTAATCGCCAAAGTACAAGACCGTCAGGAAATCCTGGCCACGGGCAGAAGTGAGCTGATCCAGACTTGGCTTGATTCTATTCGCGCTCAATCTGATCGCCTGGTAACCAACGAACTTTTCCGCCTCTTTGCCTATGAAGTAAATCTCGCCGGAGGTGACTTCACTCAGATTGTTCCCCAGACACCCGACGAAGATCCAGATTCAAGCCTCGGCGTTTCCCTGTTCGAGCAATTGCCTTTCATGGAACGGGTCTTAACCGACTTCACTATCAATAGCGATTTCACCACCAGCTATCTGTTTGGCAAAACCGGTATCGCCTATCTGACCAGTGGCGGCGCAGCCCCGATAAACTTGCAACAAAAGGCCCTCGCCCTTGCTACTTTTGGTCGCAAAGAAATAACCTTTGGCCCGGTACGTAAAGATTCAACCGGTCTGGTCATGGATCTGTTTTTACCTGTCCTTCCCGCACAATCAGAAGCCGACGAAGAAGACCCCGTAGGCCTGATGTTGCTCACCTTCCCGGTAACTACGAAGTTTGGTGAATTTCTTTCACAACGCGACCTCTCTGAAACAGGTGAGATCACACGCATGGTTCAGATAACCAACATGGGTTATCAAGAAATTGTACCCAATGATTCTGAACTTATTAAAAAAATTAAACTCGAATCTGAAGGCAGTGACCCTTTTGTTTTCGCCCTACGCCCGAGCATCAGTGGCAGCGGTGAGCAGGTATATTCCGTTGGCGCAAAACTACTCGCCGATCGACTGTGGGTTTTCCAGGAAGTCGACCGGGCTCAGGCCGAAAAAAGCCTCGCCGAGTTTAAAAACATCGCCTTTCTCTTTGCCGGTCTGATTGTCCTGATTGTCGCCGCCGTATTCCTGGCGTTCTGGTGGCGCCTTAACAGCGAACACAACGGCGCACTGGCTAAGCAGTTCAAAGAACTTGCAACCCGCATCCACGCCCAAAAACAATTGCTGGACAAAATTAACGGCTCTATCGCTGATTTCATAGGTCTCAAAGCCGTCGATGGCAGTTATCGTTACGTCAATCCCGCTTTCGCCAAAGGGGTCGGTCGAGATGAAGACGAGATCGTCGGCATGGACGACGCCGCAATTTTTGGCACAGGTACAGCGGCAAGAATGTCGATTTCCGACCAACGCGCCATTACGGATGGTGGGGCGATTACCACCAGCGAGCGCGTGTTCCTCAACAACAAAGAACACCATTTGCAAATCAGCAAAGTGCCTTTTGTCGGTGAAGACAATCAAGTTTCAGGTATCGTTTCCGTATTCCGGGATGTGACCGAAATCGTCGAAGAACAACGCAAAAAGGAAAAAGCCGTCAAGCAGATGGTGGTTGCTCTGGTCCGCGCTGTTGAACTCCGCGACCCCTACCTTGGTGGTCACTCGCGCCGGGTCTCTTTCTTTGCCCTTATGGTCGGTAAGCGCATGAACCTGTCAGAGGTTGAAGTCGCGACCCTGGAAGTCTCTTCCAACCTGTCTCAAATTGGTAAACTTGCCATTCCACGGCGTATCCTCAACAAGCCTGAACGCCTGACCCCGGAAGAAGTCGCGCTTATCCAAAAGCACCCGGAAAACACCCAACAGCTGTTGCGCGGTATTGATTTTGATCTTCCGGTTCTTGAGACAATTATGCAAATGCACGAACGTCTTGATGGCAAAGGCTATCCCAAAGGCCTCGAAGGCGATGAAATCCTTATCACAGCGCGTATTCTCGGCGCCTGTGATGTCTTCTGCGCCAGGATTGAGCCACGGTCTTATCGCCATGGCTTGGACCCACAGCGGGCACTTGAAATCCTTGATGACAACAACGACCGCTACGATATCAATGTGATCACGGCCCTGCGTGCTGTGGTCAATTCCGTAGAGGGTGAAAAGCTCATTGCCTCTATTCAGCAATAGGCTTCAGAATTTGATATCGCTTAGCTTAGGGTCACGATGCCGACACGCCGTGTCTTGGTGTAAGAAGCAAAGCTTGCAATCCTCAATCAAAAGGATGGCTAACGGTTTTTCACTTGGGGTTTCACTTGGTGTTTCGTTAGGGGTGTTGGTAGCCGGATTAGGGCTAACCTCACCGGCCCAGGCATCCCAAAAGCTGGCCGCGCAAAAGCGCATGGTCGTCAATGCGATGGAGTACCCCTGGAGCACCATTGGCAGACTAAACGCCGCCGGACGCGCGCATTGTACCGGGGCCATGGTCAGTGATCGTCACGTGCTCACTGCCGCGCACTGTATCTATGATGCCAAGACCGGGCGCTGGCTTGCGCCTCAGGAGCTGCATTTTGTCGCCGGCTATCAATTCGATGAATACAAAATCCACTCCAAGATAAAGTCCTACAAAAAGTCCGCGGGCTACAAACCCAAGAACGAGGCTTCGGCCCGTAATACCGAAACCGATTGGGCCCTACTGGAGCTCACTGACCCCATCGGCACCCAGACCGGTTGGCTCAAGTTATCCGGTTTGACCAAAGAGGTCAGAAAACGGATAAACAACAGGCAATCCGTTTTGATCAGCTCGGGCTACCGCGCTGGCGCGCCCAATGCCCAGACCGTGGATTTTAATTGTAAACCACCCGAAGGCTTCAAAAACAACGACGGCATTGCCCACCAGTGTTTTTTACAAAACGGCGATAGTGGTTCTCCACTGTTACTCTATGACCGCGAGGCCTTTTCTATCGTCGGCATCAACGTCATTGGTCTGAGTTCAGACAACGGCCGGATCAACGACTATGTCGGTGCCCTCAACGCATTGCGCTTTCACCCCCAAAACCCCAAGCACGATATTAAGTCCAGCATCGGCAAGCTCGGTTTCCTCTGGGATCGCGGTACCCTGCCCGCCTCGGGCAGTAAAGCCTCAGCCATCCCAAACCAAACCATTGCCGCCCTTCTGTCGAGGGAAGGTTATCTCTCTGGTAAACCACGCGCAGCCAAAGCCGAAGCGATAGAAGCCGCACAAAGCCGCTTTCTCAAAGCAAAAGGCAAAGGCAAAGCCAAACAACGCACAAAATTGCAGCTTCTAGGCGACCTCATCCTCTCGTTAAAATAAGGCGACCCTCCGCCTCTTCTTTAAGGATTTGAAGAGCGATTGCTCCACTTTCATATAATGGTTACAATTGATTATTACCCTAGGAACAAAGAGCGGAGTGTAGGCCACCTACATGAGCAATGCAGTAACGACGGGTAAGGATTAATTGTAACCATTATTTTTTAAGGAATTTATTGGCATGGACCATATATTTACCGATGGCATAGGCTCCATTACCGTGGTTAACGGCAACGTGCGCATCGAACTGCGCCAAATCGTGCGCGACCCAGCCAACGCAGGCAAACTGACCTCCGAGCCAACATCCACCCTGATCATGCCACTGTCTTCACTCAAAGACGCCACCATCAAACTGGCCAACACCATGGAAAAAATCCAAAGCGACGAAAAAGCCAAAGAGCAAATGGACAAACAACAAGACGACGACGACGCATTGACGAATTTGTAAAGGGCAACGATTGTTGCCTGTTTATAGGAACTTATTCATAGCTCTATCGTAATTCTCAGAAACTGGATTTTAGAAAGCCCCGTACCACTTTGGTCGGGGCTTTTTGTTGGGCATACCAACGCTTGCTTAAAATTCATCAACGCCAACTTATTTCAGGCGGGACAAGGCAAAGAAAAAGGGCGTCCCGAAGGACGCCCTTTTTAAATACACAATTCAGACCTCTACGAAGTCACTGTGAATAAGATTTCAGTATCCGTCTCATCAATTACCTTGATCTGATCAAGAGAACTAAGCCCGGAACCCTGAATTGTTGCAACTTCATTAGTCCCGATCATTACTGAAGCTTTATCTGTTGACCCATCAAAGATAATAGTGAGGTCATCTGCTGCAGTAGCGTCGAGGCCACTAAGAACATCCGAAAGGTCGAGGACATCTTCATCACCACCTGGCGTACCAACAACGTCAAAGTCAGTAATCATTACGACATCTGACGTTGTATCTTCAGTAACAACAAAGATATCAGAACCAGCACCACCAGTAAGAGTATCACCAATGCCACCCAGTAGGATGTCATCACCAGCATTACCAACGAGTGTTTCCATACCGTTTCCGCCAATGATGATATCATCGCCAGAACCACCCTTGAGCGTCGCATCAGCAGCAGTGCCTTCAATCAGAAGGTCAGCTGTTTCAGCACTACCATCAATGCCATCGAATTCTATCCGTGCGGTCTCAGTAGTTGTTGCAGTATCAGCACCATCTGTTTCAGTAGAAGTTACCGAACCAGTGATCCCATTTAGCTGAGCTTCAGTGAGAGGGTTAGCAGAAACTAAGCTAACAGTCACAGGTGCGGTCGCATCAATCTCGTAATTACCAGAACCATCTGGTGTGTAACCACTAATAGTAACACCGCTCGGCAATGATGACCCAAGAACTGTAACCAATCCAAGTGATTCACTTCCATCAGTATCAACAAGAGCTGCAGAAAGGGTCAGATCATACTCATAAGGAGCGACCAATTCGAACAACTGAACATCATCAATTGCTATTCCCCAGTTATCGTCATTAACTCCAATTTCGTTGAACTCAAGAGTATTGGATCCCGCAACAGCTGAAACGATAATGGTCTCATTTAACCATCCAGTCGTATTATTTCCCTGAATAGTTGCAATAACTTGACCGTTCCAAATGATCTGCATAACGCCAGAATCTATTCCATCTTGACCACTTTCCTGCATCGCAGCTTTGTCACGATAATCAACTGATATTTTGTAACCAGTACCGCCAACAAGACCAGTAATCGTTTGAATAATACTAGAGTTACCGGGGCTTGCACCAAGATCCATATAATTATCGCCATCAGTAGAACCAACACCAGCATGTCCTTTATGATGAGGTTCCATATCAGGCATTGTACCATCTGTGACAGTCAGATCCCAACCAGTCATAGACTCGCGATGAACAAGCCCGCCACTACTAATGTTGCTATCAGGTACAGTAGCACCGTTCTGATCTATTCCAGAGATATCCTCAAAGCTACCATTGACGATCAGATTTGTTCCGGTGGCCAATTTTGCGGAACCAGCACCAACACTCATTAAGAGCGTAGGAGCATCAGCAACAGCAAGAACTTCAATCGCCATTGTATTTAGTACTGAAACTGTTCCATCTGAAACATCGAATGAAACAGTTGCGTCAACATCACTATGGGTATCAGGAGTGTAAGTCCAAGTTCCTGTAGGTTCTTCAACTAGAGTACCATTATTAACGGTTACATTCTCGACAGAGAGAGTGTCGCCATCTATGTCACTAGCACCGACCAGAAGTTGAGCAGCCGTAAAGCTGATGCTGGTGTCTTCCAGCATTAATTCTGAAAGAGGAGTAACAGTCGGAGCATCTTCAGCACCCTTGACCGTAATAGTCAGAGTGGTTTCAGACGGGTCCCCATCCCCATCGGTAATAGTGTAACTGAAGGTTTCATCCGTCAGCGTTTCACCTTCATCCAGCACAACAACATCTGGATGAGTATTATCAAGAAGATAAGTGTAACTACCATCCGCATTGGCTGTAAGAGTACCGTACTTGCCCACGATTTGATCACCGACCAGACGCGAAGGATCCCAGGCGAAGGAGCCAAATCCATCAGCACCAAAAGTATCTGCAACACCATCATCGGTATTTGCATCACCGCCAGGTGTAATATCGATGCCAGTAAGTACATTACCTGTTACTTCGGTTGTACTTACTGTCCCATTTAGCGTATCTCCCAGGGCCACAAAACTTGGAGTGGAGATAAGATCTACAATCGTAGGCCCAAAGAAATTATTAAAAGAGGTTCCAATCGCACTATTACCAATGGTAACGCCGGTTAAGGTAATTTCATTACCCAACTTATCAAGATCTGTTCCAGCATTTCCAGATTGGCCAATAACATTCGCAAGTGTCGTTGCACCCGTATTACGGTTACCGTCACTTAAGAAATAAACTTCGTTATGCGCACCTAGTTGTTCAGTGTAACCAGCACCACCGGATTTATCGAATAACTCTTCAATACCATATTCATAACCTGTGGTATCTCCGCCAGTATAGTTACCGTCTGGATCACTAAAGCTACGATCTTTTGCCAGGTCAATTGCAGCAACCAGAGCAGCAAGGTCTGTGAATACGCCCACAGTTCCGGCAGCATCATCAAAAGCAACAATAGATATCGTGACATCCGTATTGCTGAAGAACAACGACTGAGCAAAGGATTTAACCGCTTCTATCTGGTCATCCAACTCACCGTTATCCACACTTCCAGAGAAGTCCATTACGATACCAATATTTTGCGGCGTCGGTTCAGCTACTTCAACTTTCACACAATCGATATCAGCATTAGCCGTTGGAACATCATCTTTAATGTTCACATCAAATGATCCGACAATAGGATCACCATCACTATCTGTCGCGGTAAATGAAACACCGTTAAGAACGTTTGTATCTTCCCCAGAAACAGCATGCTTAACTTCATCAAGTAAGGTGACTTTATAACCGTAAGTCACCTCACCGCCAGTTGTTGCAGCAGACGTCGTTGTCAGAGCGATCTCAATGTAATCTATTCCACCAGCAGAACCAACAAGGTTACCACCAGCATCCAATCCAAAGGTGATTGGTGTACCGTCAAGTGTCGTTAGTTCACTATCCAGTGCAAGTGTATCTTTAAGAACAACTCCACCAGAAGTTGTTGGAACATCATTATCATAATCAACTGTAAAGCTGCCTGTATCTTCTTCTGATGTATCAGTATTTGGAACATCGTCCAAACCACCCTCATCAACAAGAGCTGTATCAGAGGTTGAAGTTACAGTTGGTGTGCTGTCGGTTGCAATGTTGAGAGTAACAGTCGCTTTAGACGTATCGCCATCACTATCAGTTATCGTATATGTAAAGCTGTCTGAGCCTTCCTCACCAGCGTTTGCCTGATATGTAAAGGTACCGTCGTTATTATAAGTAACTGTACCTTTAGACGCTGCATCGGTAAGCGCAACCCCAGTCGTTAGACTTACACCATCAGCACCTGCTGTATCGTTCCCAAACACATCGATGATTACAGAAGAATCTTCGGGGACATCCCCAATAACAACATCGTCAACAGCTGTTGGAACATCATCAATGATCTTAATTGATAGAGTACCTGTTGCATCATCACCATCACGATCCGTAACGATGACAGACAAATCATCATACTGACTATTTGTGCCACCACCACTTGGGTGATCAGTCGCGTTGGTTAACTCATAGGTATATTGAACAACACCCGTAGATGGGTCATATGCGGTAATTGTCAGTATCCCAGCAGGTGTTACCACTGTTACACCCGGATTGACTGTCGTCCCGGTAATAACTTCTACGCCATCGATCACTACGGTACCAAGACCATCAGGTGCCGTGATTTTAAAGTCACCAATAACAACTGTTGATTCCGGCGTGGTATCACTACCGTCTGGGCTCAGGTCATTCTCGTTAAGAGTACCTTCGCCACCACCGGCTTTTGGTGTTAGATCAGTGATCGTCACGCCATCATTGGTACCTTTGATGTTAATCGTCAGGGTTGCTTCGTTCGAAGTGTCTCCGTCGTTATCAACCACATTGTAATCGAATGTAAGATCAACGTTATCCCCTTCAATCATCTGCTGAACAACAGCTGAATCATTATCCAGTGCGAATGAATAATCACCATTATCATCAACGGTTAGTGTGCCGTATGGAGAAGTATAAACATTACTTGGAGACCAGACCACCTTGTCAAATCCATCAGCACCGGCTGTATCAGCATTACCATCGGTAACGTTGAGATCACCATCTACAACATCAACACCTGAGAAGACGTTACCAGTAGCAACCCCAGACACAACAGGGTTCACATCGACTAAGATGTCATAAGAACCACCAGCAGCATTATAAACCTGAACATAAACAGGGCCGTCAGCTGTAGCTGTATAGGTAATTGGTGTTGTGCCAACAGTTTGAGCAGCACCGAGTGGCGTGAAACCACCACCAGAGGCGGTGAAGAAACGAACCTGTAGACCAGCAGTACTTGCACCAACTTCCGTAGAAATAGAGATGATTTCTCCATCCTTTAGAACAAGCTCGTACCCATCCTGTGCATTTGATATACCGTTACCACTAGCCAACGTACCTGAGACCCGGACAGAAGCTGTATCAGCAATTTCATCGTAGAATAGTTTTTCACGGTCAATTTCTTGAGGTGCACCACCATTCGTAATGCCGTTTGATTCTTGATCAATCACAGTCTGGAGAGATGTAGCATAAAAGCCAGCATCTTCCTTCACATAATCAGTTTCACCCAGAGCTGACGGACCATCATCGCCAATCCGAATAATGATATCTTTTGGAGTAGAAATATCATCATCACTATCGGTTACGCGGACACTAAATGTCTCTGTAATCGTATCAGCTGCGCCTGTTTCATCATCATCTGGATGGGTAGATGCTGTATCAAGAGTATATGTCCAGCTATAGCTGCCATCAGTTTCAATAGAGAACTCGATAGAACCAAGTGGGCTTTCAACGACAAGGCCGTCGGTTATTTCAACCCATGAAGTACTATCATTATCATATACTTCAACCGCTTTCACAGTGTCTTGGCCGGTTTCAACATCGAAGCTACCGTTGGCTTCAAGTGCACTTGGTGAAGGACTTGATCCATCTGGGCTCAATCCAGATTCGAGAACCAGATCATCGGATATAACGAAGTCAGTGATTTCTGGAACGCTGTCTTTTAGCGTGACTGTGAAGCTACCGGCTTTGATGGCAACGTTATCAGTGAAGTCACCTTCCAGATCGCCCACACCGTCCGTTGTCTCACGGCTTACACTGTATACATTTACAGGGTAAGCCACTGCAGCGTCATCAGTAACATTGCCAATGTCTAGGGTCACAGAGCCTGTACCCGTGCCACTATCAACGGTCACTGCGTCTGCAGCCGTTGCTGCATTAACAAGGATGTAATCGCCATCTGGAACCCCAGGATAAGCGACACCGGTTCCATCAAAACCTGCTGTGATTGTGATAGGCACAACACCTGTAGGTGCCGCAAATGGTCCAGAAACTTCGACGAGGAAGCTATGCCCTTCAGAACTATCGGTTACATCAGCAAGCATCGCCGAGAGATCAACAGTAACACTTGAATTCTCTAGCGCATTGGTATCAGGATCTACAGTCGTATCGATTACAGAACCAGCTACGGAAGAAGCCGCATCTGCAACTGCATCAACAACAACAGTAATATCGTCACTTGTAGATGCCGAAGTTAGGTTTGAGCCCGGATCTATCGCAGTCGCAGAGACCACAATTGCACCGAGATCAACGTCGCTTTGTGCATCTGGTGAGACTGCGACAGTAACGACTATTGATTGAGTAGAAGCACCCGCACCTGAGTTATAGACATCCAGAGTAGCAACCCCAGAACCATCCACGGTAACCGGCGTGCCATTGATCGTTACGACATAGCCTGCACCTAGTCCGTTCAGGCCCGTAACGGTAACAACATTAACAACATCGTCGCCTGTAGTCTGAACAGTTGCACTAACCGTTTCAGAAGTATCTTCCTTAATAACAATCTGATGCCCATCAACAATGAGATCATCATCATTGGTAATAACAACAGTAGGTGGAGTTACGACAGGTGTGATGAAGAATTGTTCAGTCGCTGTTTTCGTATCACCATCACCATCAGTCACCTTAATTGCGAAAGATACCACTGGGTTACCAGAGCTGTGATCCACACCATCATTTGCAGTAAATGTCCAACCAGTAGCAGAGATATTGAGGACACCTTTACCAGTAATCGTAATATCATCACCCACTGCAGCCGTAGTAGCGACACCATCAACCAGAATGACAACTGAACCCGTATCAGAAGCACCATCCAAACCAAAATCATGTGCCCAGGTTCCAGTTACATCAGCACCTTCTGCAACAGACGTTGCATCAGAGATAGTAACGACCGGGCCATCGTCTTGAATATGCACATGTAAACGATCGCTGGATACATCGCCATCGGCGTCAGTGATTGTAAAGTTGAACCAGATGCCAACTTCGTCCGAGCTACCGATCTGATCAATATCATCCTGATCAACTGGACCAAGAAGTTCGATCACATAGACACCTGTCGTTGCGTTAACCGTAACCTGAATCACATCTTCTGATGCTCCAGCAACACCAGTTGCTGCAGTACCATTCATTGTCCAGAGATTAGTTACTGCGTTAAAAGCCGGTCCATCAAAGACAACTGGCTCACCATTTGAAGTGAAAGATCCAGAAACATGCTCAGCACCGTCGGCCAATGTGCTTTCAAATCCAGTCAGAGCATAGGTTCCAGCACCGTCTGAACCAAAATCCCCAGAAAGAGTACCTGATACCTTTTCAGTTCCATTTTGATGAAGGTCATCTTCTTTCAAGTCGTTGCTAGAATTCCAAGTGTAATCAGCATCAGGACCATCGTCCTCGAAGGATAAATTACCACCGAGATCAATACTTTCAGAGGCAGTATCATTATCACCATCAGTAACCGTTGCTTTTAGATCAAGAACACCATCTGCAAGGAAAATTGGCTCATCATGACTAGTGCCTTCAATTGGGTGATCCATTGAAAGGTTCTGAACCAAAGTAACGTTACCAGAACCATCAACGCTTACACTAAACGCAACAGCTCCACCAATACCACCAACACGGCCTTCAACAGCACCAGACGGTGCTGTAAAGAGCAAGATATTCAGTCCAGCTGTTGTATCCAGACCACTGTCTGCACCTTCAGCGGAAACAACCAAATCATAATCTACTGACTGCTCACCATCTTCGCCCGCATCAACGCTAAAGCGATTTGCAAAACTTATCGCAGTTGAGGCGACACCAAGGTCGGTTTCATCAACAGTTACAACTGGGTCAGTACCGGTAGCTGCCAGAACGATAGATGGGCCATCATCCTTAAAGGAAAGATTACCACCAAGATCAAGGTTTTCAGAAGCAGTATCGTTGTCACCGTCTGTAACCGTAGCCTTAAGATCTAAGACACCATCTCCAAGGAAAATTGGCTCATCATGGCTTACACCTTCAATCGGGTGGTCCATCGCAATGTTTTGAACCAGAGTAACGTTACCAGAAGCATCAACGCTTACGCTAAACGCAACCGCACCAGTCTCGCTCCCAACTCGTCCTTCAACACCTGTCGCTGTTGTATAAAGCAGAATGCTCTCACCAGCTGTTGTGTCCAAACCACTGTCGGCACCTTCGGCCGAAACAACCAAATCATAATCTACTGACTTCTCACCATCAGTACCTGCATTAACGCTAAAGCGACCTGCAAAACTTGTCCCAGCAGAGGCAACGCCAAGGTCTGTCTCATCAACAGTTACAACTGGGTCAGTACCCGTAGTTGCGAGATCAATAGATGGCCCATCGTCTCTAACTTGAACAGTGATTTTAGCAGGGGCGCTTTCATCACCATCACCATCAGTCACGACATAATGGATTTCATCCATTGATGTCTGTTCGTTATGGTTATTGGTATTGGTATGTTCGAAAGCACGGAACTGCAAGAAGACAAAATCTGCGGCATCAGCAGTACCAAGCTGATCAAGCGAGGCTTCAAAAGCTATCGCACCATCATCATCAGCGGCTCCGCTTTCACCTACACGGCCAATTACTTTATCTCCCAATGTATAGAGATAAATTATCTGGCCTGTTGCGGTATCAGTAAGATCAGATGGGGCACCATCAAAGGCATTACCATCTTTATCAGTAAGGGTAATTTTAGCATCAATGTGATCTTTACCAAAGTTAAAGCTCAATGGTTTTGTTGCTTTGGAAATTGCACTGGCTGGGGCAGTTCTTTCATCCTGGCCTTGATTGCCAGTTGTTTCATCAAAACGGATTACAGCGGCATCAGCAGTTGGAACACTATCTGTGATATTGATCACAATATCAGTAGTAACCGTATCAAGATCACCATCTGTCAATTCAACTGAGAATTTAACAGGAAGCGTTGCATCTTCCGTACCTGTGTGATCGATCTGACGGTATTGAACAAACTCGTAGTCTGCCGTACCTGCCGTTAAGTTAATGTTATCCAAGGTAATAACATACACCACGGAACCATCAGCTGTTGTACCGACTATTTGGGTACCATCACCATTAACCGTAGCCGTTACATCATCACCTGCAGATGTTACGTCGCTAACTTCAGTTAGAAGTTTTAGTGATGCAGCACCATCAGAACCACCATCAAAACTCAAAGCACCATTAACGATGCCACAAGGGGCACCATGAACCACAATATTGAGATTCACATCATTGTAATCACCATCCCCTGAAGGAACCAAGAGATCTTCCCAGTTTGAATTCCCTGGAAGCTGATTATCAACTTCGTGATCAGTACCGTTGTCAGGATTTAGATCTGCCTTACTGAAGAACACAGGTGCACCAGAACCATTAAGTACGATGTCATCAGCATCTGTGTTCGGGTCGCCTTCAATTACAGCACTCCAGGTCGGTGAGCCAGGCAATCCAAGTTGCTTGAATACAACTGGCGTATCATCATCTAGACCTGCATTAGCTGAATTACCATTTGGAATGATGAAGAAACCAAATCCAACGGCACCAGCAGGAACATCTGCAGGATCAATTGTAAAGCCGTCGGTTTGTCCGTCTTCTTGCTTAACATTATCCCAGAGAACTTCCCCAGAAATTGGATTACCAGAACCATCCACAAAGAAATAACCGAATGAACTGTTATATCCTGCACTATCCGCATTCGCAATTTTAGCAAGATCAACGGTCACTGGAGTAGTAACCCCAGCAAGACTGTAGATGCCGCCAACTGGAGGCATAGCCATTTCTGCAAGATCGACGGTCTGTTGAGAATTTTCAAGGAAACTAGGACCATCGTCCTCAAACTTGATCAACTGGCCAAGCTCAAGACTTTCGTCTGTCTTATCACCATCACCATCCGTAATCTCTACTGACAGCTCAAGAACACCATTTGTAATAGAAAGTGGGGTGCCAGCCTGATCGTGATCAGCATCAGCACCGTGGTTCAGAGCTGCATATTGAGTAACCGTTACTGCGCCGTCACCAGCTGCAACTGTAATCTCAAGAACAACAGTCTCAACACCACCAATTGTAGCCTTACCAACGATAACACCCGTAACAGGGTCCTGTGTCAGAACAACCGCATCGCCGTTTGTAGCTGTTAAACCTGAGACCGCAGATGTTAGGTTTAGACTAAAGACACGTGAGCTTTCACCGTCTGTACCCGCATCAACTGTGATATCAACAAGATCCGCACCAGAGATGGCCGCGTAACCAATCGCTCCAGCAGGTGCGCCTACTGTGGTTTCATCAGCTGCATTCGGATCGGCTGCATCAACACCAAGGCTCTCATCAAGTGTGAGTTTCAAGGATGCATCAGCGTCTGATTTGAACTCGGTAATAACAGGACCATCGTCTTCAAACTTGATCAACTGACCAAGCTCAAGACTTTCGTCTGTCTTATCACCATCACCATCCGTAATCTCTACTG
>CAJXUS010000001.1 GCA_913060675.1 uncultured Rhodospirillales bacterium | reverse complement strand
TTTTCCTCATAACTCCCATGATAACACCTAATTTGCGTTATCTAGGACAGCCCCTTATATATTATGAGACCCTGACCTTAAGTCTCTTTAAGTTCAATAGGGCCGTTATTTATAGTAACTCTTGCGTTATTTCTGAGCTTGGTGGCAAAAGCCATTCAATGGGCTGCTTGTCGTGCTGTGCTAAATAGCTATTGGTTTGAGAGAAGTGGCCGTTACCATAAAAACCTCTGTGAGCTGATAAGGGCGAGGGGTGAGGGGATTGAAGGACAAGGTGTCTGTCTCGATCAATCACAACGCCTTTTTTTTGCGCATAGCTGCCCCAAAGCAGAAAAACGAGATTGTCATGGGTCTTGTTCAGGTTATGGATGATCTGATCAGTAAAAAGTTCCCAGCCGCGGCCCTGATGTGCACCTGCTTTGTGCTGTTCTACAGTCAGGACTGAATTTAATAATAAGACACCTTGTTGAGCCCAGGGAATTAGACAACCATGTTTAGGTTGATCAATGCCAAGGTCTTGCTTCATCTCTTTGAATATATTTTTTAAGGATGGTGGAACCGCAACGCCGGGCCTGACAGAAAAACATAAACCGTGTGCTTGGCCTGGCCCATGGTACGGATCTTGGCCGAGGATCACGACTTTTACTTTATCTACAGGCGCAAGGTTTAAGGCTTGGAAATACTCATTTCCCTTGGGGAAAATAATTTTCTGTTGCTGTTTTTGCTGTTTGAGAAACGTTTTGAGATTACGCATGTAATCTTTGTTGAATTCAGAGGAAAGCAGTTCTTTCCAACTTTCATCCAGCTTGATGGTATCAGAAGAGGTGTACATATTGTTTCGTTTTGTGAAGCGTTAGAAAAGACTAGTCATCGATAAGTGTAAGCAAAACTTCCATAGCATTTTCAGCGCCATGGGCAATATCAGGTACAGTCGCATCCAGCATATAGCAAGGAGTGGTTACGAGTTTGTTTTCTCTATCGACAACGACCTCGCCATGCCCCGTGGTCTCATGGTTGGCGCCCATGGTTTCAAGTGCATGGGCCGTATCTACATCTTGCCCGATCGTCAGAGTTGGGTTGTCATAGAGTCTGGTAACAACAGCAGGTGAGATGCAGAGCGCGGCAACAGGCTTGTTTAATCTGATCATGCCCTTAATTGCTGATTCTACGTCTGGATTAATAGAACAATCAGCGCCTTCACTGGCGAAACTGGAGAGGTTTTTTGTTGCGCCAAAACCCCCAGGAAGAACCATGGCGTCGACTAGCGTTGGGTCGAACTCTGCCAAGTCTGTGATATTGCCACGGGCTATTCGGGCGGATTCAACTAGCACGTTTCTTCTCTCGTTTGGAACGAGTTCTCTGGTGAGGTGGTTGATGACGTCGGTCTGTTCTATGTTTGGGGCAAAGCAAATGGTTTTCGCGCCAAGCTTTTGAAGTGCAAAGAGCGTCATTACGGCTTCATGAATTTCAGCACCATCAAGAAAACCACAACCAGATAAGATTACAGCAACTTTTGCACTCATTAATTTCTCCAACCTTTGTGCAGCAGATCTCAGTCTAGCAGTAATAAAATTAAAAATCTCTCAAATCTGAATTTAACAAAGCTGATCTCAAAAAGATGTATTTAATCTTTTCCGCCAGCATCACGCAAAAGTTTCTCAACATCTTGACGCTTTGTATGTTTAAAGAACTCACGCGCAATAGGAGAGCTCGGTTCACGCTTGGCAATTACCATCCCGATATTATTAATCAATCGAGGTTCTGAGAGAGGAATGGCAACCACCCCTTCAAGGTTTCTAAGTATATGAATTAAGCTGATCGGTACGATGCTTGATGTCGTGCCAAAGCGCGTTTCATGTAAAAGCTGCGTAATTGAATTGGTTTGGGTATGCGGGGTGACAAAACAATCGAGCTCTTCAAATGTTTTATCGATGATCCGACGGTACTGCATGTCGCGCGTAAGAAGGCTTAGAGGGAGGCTTGCTGCTTCTTGCCATGTAATCGTTTCACGATCTTTCAGAGGTCCATCTGCTTTATGTATCAGAGAATACTCTTCGTGATAAAGCTCGTGGCTTTCCACATTGTTACTAAGTTCATCACTTAGATAGGTAACACCAACTTCAAGATCGAACTTCTCCAAGCCAAGTTGGATTTCCGCAGAGGAAAGTGACAGCAGTGATATTGTGATATTTGGATGAGCATCGCAAAAAGGATTTTTGATAAGAGACATCATCGGCATTGCGGAGGGGACTGCGCCGATACGTAAGTGCCCGGCAAGTCCTTTGCTCATTTGGCTCAAAGATTGTTTTAAGGTTCGGGCCTCTGCCAATATGCGTTGGGCGGTAGATACAACCAACTCACCCTCAGTGGTGAGGCCTTGAAAGCTTCGCTCTCTCTTGACGATTGGAACACCAAGCTCATTTTCAAGTTGTCTAATTCTAGCTGAAAAAGCGGGCTGGGAGATGTTGCAATTTTTTGCTGCTCGCCCAAAGTGCTTTTCGCGTGCTAGCGCACAGAGTAGTTCTAATTGGCGCAAGTCCACGGTAATCAACTCCTGAGGTGCGGATTATTATTTTGATTTCATCAATTATGTAATAATCGGCAGGCCGAAATTCTATTATTAAATTTATAGCGCAAATTTGACGTTAACATAAGGGCATATGTTTATATTACATCAAGTTAGAGCGTCATAAGTAGTTTGTTTCGCGACAGAAAGTTATCAGCTTCGTTCTATTTCCTTGCCAGACATCAGGCTGGGTGTTCCCAAAGGGGACGTCATGCCTGATTTCATCATCAAATGGCGAAGAGGGGAAAAATTACGGACTGCTGAAAGACCAATATCTCTGACTTTGTGAAGGATAGCACTGTCGTTTGAGGCAAAACGGTTCAGACCATCTGCTGCGGCCAAGCGGGAAACGACATCAAAACGTCTTGCTCGATCATATTCTTTTAAGAGCTCAATATCGTTGAGGGGCTTACCAGCTTTATTTTGATCGATAAGAAGTTCGGCTAGAACAGCAACATCACGTAAGCTGAGATTTAGACCTTGAGCGGCAATTGGCGGCAGCGCGTGTGCAGCTTCGGCAATTAAGGCAAGATCTTTAGTGTAAAAACTATCGCTCAGCATGGCGGAAATTGGAAAGCCACCTCGTTTGCCAAATAATTTTATGGTGCCCAGTCGGCCGTTGATTTTATTTTTAAGTTCCTGTGCGAATTCTGCGTCATCGAGTGCGAGATACTTTTTAGCCAAACGGGTGTCTTCGACCCAGACGATTGAGGATCGTTTACCCATCATAGGTACGAGAGTGAAGGGTCCGGCAGGATAATGAGTTTCTGTAGAAACGTTTTGATGAGGTTTACTGTGCTCAATATAACAGGTGATGGCTGTTTGTGGGTAAGGCCATGACATACTCTTAATTCCCACGGCTTTTCGACAAGCTGAATTTTTGCCGTCTGCTCCAACGGTTAGAGTAGCGGTTGCACTTTCCCCATTTGATAATAGGAGCTGATAACCATCGGGTGTCTGCTCCATCTTGTCCATTTTGGTTGATGTCAAATGGGTAACGGAAGAAAGCGTAGCCAGGCGGTCGAAAAGAATGCGTCGCAGAACCGCATTGGGTACATTAAAGCCAAAGGGACTGTTTTCTATTTCCCGAGAATCAAAGTCTGTTGAGTTGGGATATTTTTGTGCTCCGCGCGGGAGATTGACAATACGCATGACGGTCAGGGCCGTTGCATAGTCCTCACACCCACTCCAGGCGCCACAGGCATTGAGCAAGTTTATGGAATTTTGAATAAGTGCCGTGGTTCTATTGTCTTTAGCTTCTTCAAAAGGGGTGTTGCTTGGCTCTGGTTCCATATCGATCAGGAGTGTTTTTATACCGGCGGTTCCCAGTGCGGCGGCTAAACTTAGCCCTGCCAGTCCGCCACCAACAATTTGTACCTGGCTAACAATTTGTTTTTGGGAAGTGTGATCAGCCATTTATTTTTGCGACACCTGCGGTGCGGTCCCTAGATATTATTCTTCTTAATTGAGGTACTCTCAAAGCAGCTGAGGTGCAAGTTGAACTATAATATAAGGAGAGATAAAATAGTCGAAAATGGATAAAAAAATGGAGCCCGTGAGCTCCATTTTTAATCAAAAATCGTAGGGAAAGAATATCCCGGTCTCTTTGCCAAACAAGGCTTAGTTACCAAGCAAGCCCTTGAGAGCGTCACCTGCGCCATCAGCTGCGTCTTTGATACCGTCAGTCGCGCCCGAGGCCGCGTCACCGACTGTGTCTGTGACAGTTGAGGCACCGCTAACTACGCCATCAGCTACGCCTGAAACACCGTCAGCAACTCCTTTGGCAAGGCCCTTGAGGTCTACAGATCCCAAAGCGCCTGTGATGTTCTTCGTCACGGCACCTACTGCGGCCTGTAAAATGACTTCTGGGCTCGCGCCGTTATCCCCTTTGCCGATGTCTGTAAGGTGAATGTTCGGTAGATCCAAGTCGATTGTCTTGTCACCGAGAGGTGCAGCCGCGACAGAGATTTCGCCGTCATTTAGGTAGAGGTGTTCGACGATGAATTTGGGACCTTCTTCATCCGTTGCGGCAGGTTCGTCGCTTTTGCTGTGGGATTGTGCGTTTTCATTGATGGTATCAATGTTGCTCTTCTTGGGGCCAACCTCATAGGTAATGTGGGGGGCGTTAATTCTGATCTCATTAATCACGATGACATCTTCGGCTAGCGACGTGATATCAATCTTGACGGAGATTTCTTGAAACTGAAAAGCCTCATTTGAATTAAAGCCGTCTGGATTACTCATGGTAAAGCCACGTAAGCTTCCCTGGCCCGTCGTGGGTGAGATTTCCACGTCGTTAAGTGTGACCTCTGTCTGCGTCATATCAGAGGCAATGCTTTCAACAGCTGCCTTTACGATAGAATCAAGTGACGAATAGACAAAGATAAAGCCACCGACAATAAGAATGGCAAGTGTGATTGCGGTGATGCTCGCAATTTTGACGAATTTGTTCATCGATTAGATTTCCCCGGTTGTTCACTAACATGCGATTTATCATTTTCAGGGGAAAAAAGCTATAAGTATGTCTGCTTATATCGCAGGGTTGATCGGGTGAATCCACAAAAGACAAAGGGTTCAGGCAAGTGCTCGTTAGTTAACGCTTTAAGTAATAAGGTTAATAAAACTCAGCAAAATTTAGGCGCTGTTAAACTTAAACTATCTATGTTGTAAATATGCCACTTAAGCGTTTTTAAATAAAAGTCAGCGCCCCTGAAGAGTCGAAAAATATAGTATAATTTGAAATTAATAAAAAAACATCAATTAAATCAATGAGATAAAATGTAAGTAATTTTACGGATGTCAAGTCCCAATTTTGTCACAATAAATGCCCCCCTGTTTCATTTGGTGGCATGGGGACTATGCAATTTGCGCATGGCTGATTATTTTTTATTTTAAGTAAAAGTGATTTTCCTCAAGTAATAGTCAAATTAAGCTTGTGTATTCATGTAATGCGTAAATATTTTTATGTGTTTTTGTCTCGAATTCATGATAAATATTTCTTTGACTCTTGATGTTAATCTCTTGTAAAGATTTGTCATCAACAGACGACACGAGGTTGTTTGCTTGAATTTAATCCCCATATCGGGGTGCGCTCACAATGACACAGGCTGTGTGGGCACGGGCTTGAAAAAGCTGCTGAAGTTATAAGTTTTAAACTGAGGTACTTAAAGATGAGACGTGGTTTGCGACAGATTAAACGGATGGGTTACCGATTGCGCGGTCAATTCCGGGGTCATTGGTACGGACTTTCTTCCTTCCTCTTCGCCCTTGCAATTAGCGCAGGTGTACTTGCACCTGAAGCTCAACAAAATGCATTGGCTATTCAGGTCTCCGAAGGCGATTTTATTGCCCCTGTAGATGTTCGGGTTCTCGCACGCGATTATGCAGTGCTTCCTGAATTGGAACGCCGCCGTCCGACACAAGCCAGTTATGATGCTGAGCTCGAATGCTTGGCGCAGAATATTTATTTTGAATCCCGCAGCGAAACAACAAGTGGTAAACGGGCTGTTGCACACGTTGTACTTAATCGTGTTTCCAGTAAACGTTTCCCATCCACAATTTGTGGTGTTGTTCAGCAGGGCGGTTCACGTTTAAATCGCTGCCAGTTCTCTTGGTGGTGTGATGGCAAAAAAGATGAGATTACAGATCAGGCATCTTGGGTTGAGTCACAAAAATTAGCACGTTTTGTCTACTGGGGTGTTTCAAATGATGTCAGCGAAGGTGCTCTTTGGTACCATGCCGATTATGTGAGCCCAAAGTGGCGGACTGCTTTTGATAAAGGTCCGACCATTGGCCGTCATATCTTCTATCGCGAGAAATCTAAAGAGCTGAAAGTGGCTTCTCTCGACGTGAAGTAAGCCTTAACGGCATCTCGTAAAAAGCGCCTGATTTGTGGCGCTTTTTTTGTTTCTCGGCCCCGTCCTATATAAGCTTACGTACGAAGACTTATGTCAGGGTTGGACACTCTTAGAGCAAATTAAGAGGGGGGCGTCCTGTTTTCTCTTAAAAAGATAGCCGGGAGCAACAAAAACTTAGGTGTCTTTGTCCAACTTGTGATCATCGATCTTTTTTAAGTCACGGTTTTTTTCAGATTCTGAGATTAGTTTCTCGGCTTTGGTGCGGCCGTGTTCAACACGGTTATCCGCTGCTTGTGAAGCCTTGGTATCACGTGCTTTCTTCTTGCGAAATTGTTTCAGGTTGATCACGTTGGTCATGGATGTTTTCTCCTTGGCCCAGGTTTCTCTATCAGGGCAAAATATCTCTGTGCGTTTCTTGTTTCATCTCATGATGTAACCATTTAATGCTTCTGTACCAGAATTTTTTTTGTTTCCCAGACGGAGCCACCATGTCCAGTATCCCTGTTTCAGAGAATAGTTTTGCCCCAAAAGCAGAGAAACGATCATTTTTCCATGAACTTCATGGCGAACGCAGGGAAGATCCTTATGCCTGGCTTCGGGCCGATAACTGGCAGGAAGTAATGCGCCAGCCAGATAAGCTCTCCCCAGACATTAGAGATTACCTTGAGCAAGAAAATGGTTACTGCAAGGCTGTGATGGCGGATCAGGAAGATTTGCAAAAGGAGCTGTTTGAGGAGCTAAAAGGGCGCATCAAAGAAGACGATTCTTCTGTTCCTTCTCCGGATGGGCCGTGGCTCTACTATCTCCGTTACGAAGAAGGGGCTCAACACCCTATTTTCTGCCGTAAGCCATCTGCTGGAAGTGGTGACGAAGTCATATTGCTGGATGGCAACCAAGAAGCAGAAGGCAAAGATTTCTTTCAGATCGCGAGTTGTTCACACAGCCCTGATCATCGCTATGTTGCTTATAGCGTGGATGAAAAGGGATCGGAATATTACAGCCTCAAAGTTCGAGATCTCAACACGGGTGATGAACTGGATGATTTGATTGAGAACACTTCTGGGGCGGTGGTTTGGGCCGCAGATAACAGGACGCTATTCTATACGGTGCTGGATGAAAATCACCGCCCATCAAAAGTTTTTCGTCATATGCTTGGTGACGATGAAGAGCTGGATGTGCAGGTTTACGAAGAAACTGATCCAGGCTTTTTTGTCGGTATTGGCAAAAGCGAGTCCGGCCGTTTTATCCAGATCCTGGCCCACGATCATCAGACCTCGGAAGTACACCTGATTCCCTCTGAGCAGCCTGCCACATCACCATGTATTGTCTCTGTTCGACAAGAGGGCCTTGAGTACGAAGTCACGGATCACGGTGAGCGGTTGTTAATTTTAACGAACGCAGATGAGGCGATTGATTTCAAAATTTGCGAAACAGCCATAGATAAGCCCGCACGTGATAACTGGAAAGATTTGGTTGCCCACAAACCCGGTGTCTTAATCCTGACCCAGATCCTCTTTAAGGACCACATGACGCGTCTGGAACGTGTTGAAGGTCTGCCTCGGATTGTTATTACGCGGATTTCAGATGGACAAGAGCACTCTATCTCCTTTGATGAGCAAGCATATAGTCTTGGCATGTCTGCGGGTTATGAATTCGATACAACGTCTCTGCGCTTTACCTATTCTTCTCTTTCAACACCGGCTCAGGTCTATGACTATGATATGGAAAGCCGCGAACGGGTTTTACGTAAAGAAGATGAAATACCAAGCGGGCATAACCCCGACGATTACGAAGTCAGACGCTTAATGGCACCTTCACACGATGGGGTACTGGTGCCGATATCTTTGCTCTATCGAAAAGATACGCCACTAGATGGCAAGGCGCCGTTACTGCTTTACGGCTATGGCTCTTATGGTAACGCGATACCAGCCGGGTTTATGCGCAATAGTTACTCCTTGGTTGATCGCGGATTTGTCTATGCCATCGCTCACATCCGTGGCGGTACCGATAAGGGCTATGGCTGGTATCTTGATGGTAAGATGGAAAAAAAGAAAAACACTTTCCTCGACTTTATTGCTGCAGCTGAACACTTGATCTCCGAAGGCTATACGTCAAAAGGCCAAATCGCAGCCCACGGCGGTAGCGCTGGTGGCATGTTGATGGGCGTGATTAGCAATATGCGGTCTGATCTTTTTAAGGCCATCGTCGCTGATGTGCCTTTTGTCGATGTCCTGACCACGATGTGTGATGCGACCTTGCCTCTAACCCCGCCTGAGTGGCCGGAATGGGGTAATCCTATCGCAGGTAAAGAGGCCTATGATTACATCAAGTCCTATTCTCCCGTGGATAATGTGAGCGCCCAAGCTTATCCCAATATGTTGATCACAGCTGGTCTAACCGACCCGCGTGTAACTTATTGGGAGCCTGCAAAGTGGGTCGCAAAGCTGCGTGAGCTGAAAACCGATAGCAATCACCTGGTCTTCAAAACCAATATGTCCGCAGGACACGGTGGTGCGTCAGGCCGTTTCGAGCGCCTGAAAGAAGTCGCACTAATGGATGCATTCCTCGTGATGGTGTTTGGGCTTTAGAGGGTTGGGGTAAGAGGATTTTGTATAGGAACAAGTCCTCTTTATCCTATTCTTCGCAACTCAAAAAAATTTACATCTTGTAAAATTCACAACCTTATGTTGTTTTTACGTCCTGATTGTTATGAATGGAGGTATCAATCATGAAGAAGATAATTGAAATTCGCGCCGCAGAAGGTGGGGATGATAGCAAGTTATTCGTCGGCGAGCTTGCCGATGCTTATTGTAAACTGTTCCTGCGCAAACGCTGAACTTATCGTATCGCTCGGAAACGACCCAGTGATGCGGGGTATCATGAAATCGCCTTGGAAGTCGAAGGCGTTTCACTAAAAAATCTCTCCCAAGAAAGTGGTGGTCATCGCATTCAACGTGTCCCGGTAACGGAACGCGGCGGTCGCGTACATACATCAACTGTAACAGTCGCTGTTTTATCTTCCGATCAAAAGGGATCTGAGGAAAGTAGCATTGCGACCTGGTCAGATGATAAGTTCAAGGTAGATTGGTTTTCAGGCACGGGGAAGGGCGGGCAACACCGGAACAAAACCCAGAACTGCTGTCGGATCAGGCACCTCGAAACCGGCTTCTGTGAAGCGCGCCAAGGGCGAAAGCGAGAAGATAACTTCCGGCAAGCTCGTGATGCTTTGCTTGCAACTCTTAAAGATTTTGAAGCAGATAAAAGAGCGGGAGTGGAAGCGTGTGATCGTAAATCCCAGATCGGAAGCGGTATGCGCGGGGATAAATCCGTTACTTTGCGGTTTCAGGACGATGTCGCCATCAACCACGGCACTGGGAAAAAAATGTCTCTCAGAAAATATATGCGTGGTGAGATGGATCGCCTCTGGGGTTAAGAGGGAAGTGTGGGCGTTTTGATTTGGCGGCGTGCCATCAGATTTTGAGTGGTAGTTGAGAGTTCAGGGAGAGGGCCTATTTATTCGGCAGTGCTGGCGGATGAATAGGTCTTGCCTCTTATATATCTGAAAAGTGTTACTTCAATTAGATCAAACCTTCGTTCACAAAGCGTCGTTGCCAACTCGCATTCTCTGCCGTTGGTGGTGTGTGGTGGGCAAGCGCGCAGTTGGGTAGTACTTGATTATCCTGAACACCGAAGTAATGTTTGATTGAGCCATATAGACCGCCGTGTGCCGCGATCAAAACAGGACCTGGCCGATCGATGGCCTTATTTATGCCTGCGGTTGCACGTCCCAGAAATTGGTCTCTTGTTTCTGCACCACCGGGGGTGAATTCACCGTCTTTCCACGCCGCGAACCAGCCATCATCGACGAGGCCTTCGTGATCGCCGAAACAAGCTTCCTTTAAATCATCAAGGATAATTAATTCGCAATTCAAAACTTCATTGAGTATTTTGGCAGTTTCCAGTGCGCGGCCTAAAGGGCTGGCACAAATAGTTAGGATTTCGATGCCTTTGATGGATTCAGCTGCCTGATAGGCTTGTTGCCGTCCGGTCTCGTTTAGAGGGATATCGGTGAAGCCTTGCATGCGCCCTTTGGCATTCCAGTCGGTTTGACCGTGGCGAATGTAATAGAAATCTTTTTCAAGCAGCATTTTATAGACCTAACTAAACAAAAATACCCGGCACATCATCGGATGGCCGGGTTATACATACTTCAAAACCAAACGCTTAGAGGTACTGGATCTTTACGATCTCATAGCCTTTATCGCCTGCAGGAGTCCTTACTTCTACAGAATCACCTTCTTCCTTACTGATCAGCGCGCGGGCGATCGGTGAGGTGATGGCAATACGTCCTGCTTTGACATCGGCTTCTAAATCCCCAACCAACTGGTATGTGGATTCTTCGTCAGTGTCCTCGTCGGCAATCGTAACTGTCGCACCAAACTTCACGGTTGAGCCCGACATGGTAGAGACGTCAATGACTTCTGCGCGTGAAATACGTGCTTCAAGCTCCATGACGCGACCTTCGGTAAAACTCTGTTTTTCACGCGCAGCGTGATACTCAGCATTTTCTGAAAGGTCCCCGTGTTCGCGAGCTTCGGCGATGGCACGGATAATGGCAGGGCGCTGAACAACCTTAAGGTTGCGTAACTCTTCTTCAAGGCGGACTAAGCCCTCCTTGGTCATAGGGAACTTTTCACTCATTCGCGTTTCCAGGCGTTAATACAAATAGCAACTCCCGATTCCACCGCTTTGAGGGGAGAATCGGGAGTCGTTTAAATTAGAACGAAGAACTAAAGTAAGCTTGAAGCGGCTGAACTTCAAGTAGGCCTTCGCGTTTTGCTTTTAAAGCCTCTACCATGGCACGGGCACCATTGGCAGTTGTGAAGTAAGGAACTGATGTATCCAGGGCGCCACGACGGATATCAAAACTATCCGCAATCGCTTTTGCACCCTCGGTTGTATTGATAATCAGATGGACCTGACCGGACTTGATTGTGTCAGCAATATTGGGGCGACCTTCACGAACTTTAAGGACTTTCTCAACTGCGAATCCTTTTTCTTGAAGATAGGTTGCTGTCCCGCTCGTGGCGACAAGTTTGTAGCCCATCTCGATAAGATCACCAGCCAAGGCTTCCATGACTTTTTTATCACGGTCTTTTACAGAGATAAAGACCGTGCCTTCGTCAGGAAGAGTAACACCCGCCGCCATCTGTGATTTCAAAAAGGCACGGCCAAATGACGTGTCGAGCCCCATTACTTCACCAGTTGAACGCATTTCAGGGCCAAGCATAACGTCAACGCCAGGGAAACGGTTGAATGGGAAGACGGCTTCCTTGATTGCAATATGATCACCAAGGTCATGGATAAGATCAATGTCGGCAAGCTTTTCACCAGCCATAACCCGAGACGCAATTTTTGCGACCGCATTACCTGTGGCTTTAGCGACAAAAGGTACAGTCCGGCTGGCGCGTGGATTTACTTCAAGAATGTAAACCACATCGTCTTTAACCGCGAATTGAACATTCATGAGGCCAACGACATTCAAAGCCAGTGCCAGTTTGTTCGCCTGATCTGTAATCTCGGCAATGATGTCTTGTGACAAGCTGTAGGGAGGTAGCGAGCAAGCAGAATCTCCAGAGTGGATACCTGCTTCTTCAATATGCTCCATGATTGCTGCAACAAAAACATCCTTGCCGTCGCAGATAGCATCGACGTCAACTTCAATGGCGTCTTGTAGATAGCTGTCGAGAAGTACAGGGTTTTTACCAGAGACTTGAACCGCAGTGTTGATGTAGCGCTCCAGTTGGCTGGTTTCGTGAATGATTTCCATCGCACGACCACCCAAAACATAAGACGGTCTGATAACGACTGGGAAACCAATTTTCTCTGCAACAGCGAAAGCTTCTTCTTTTGTCGTTGCTGTGCCGTTCACGGGTTGGCGAAGGTCGAGATCTTGAAGCAACTTCTGAAAGCGCTCACGATCTTCGGCCAAATCAATCGCATCAGGAGAGGTTCCTAGAATAGGAATGCCTGCATCTTCCAAGGCTTGGGAAAGTTTCAAGGGTGTCTGGCCGCCGAATTGGACGATGACACCTTTGAGAGTGCCGTTACTCTGTTCCTTGCGTGCAATCTCTATGACGTCTTCACCCGTGAGGGGCTCAAAGTACAGACGATCAGAAGTATCGTAATCAGTAGAAACTGTTTCTGGATTACAGTTGACCATAATAGTTTCGTAACCAGCTTCACTTAGAGCGTAAGCGGCGTGAACGCAGCAATAATCGAATTCGATGCCTTGGCCAATCCGGTTTGGTCCGCCACCGAGGATCATAATTTTTTCACGGTCGGTTGGCTCTGATTCGCACTCTGGCGGGTTAACCCCATCGCCTTCGTAACAGGAATACATGTAAGGCGTCGTTGATGGGAATTCACCCGCACAGGTATCGATCCGCTTGAATACAGGCAGAACGTCTAGGCTGTGGCGAAGATCTGAAACTTCTTTTTCGGTCTGCCCTGTAATCTCTGCAAGGCGTTCGTCAGCAAAGCCCATTTTTTTCAAGCTAAGGAATGCCTGACGATCTTTAGGGAGACCGTTTTTGCGAATGTCCTCTTCGAAGGTCACGATGTCTTCAATTTGGCGCAAGAACCAGGGATCAAATTTGGTGACTTCAAAAATCTCTTCAACGCTTAAGCCGTGACGGATGGCTTGAGCAATCGTCAGCATACGGTCTTTGGTCGGCTTGGCCAGGAAGGAGCGCACATTGTCTTTATCAACATTACCATCGCTATCAACCGCGCCGGGGATGTTGACTTCGTTAAAACCAGTGAGGCCCGTTTCCATGGAGCGCAGTGCTTTTTGTACAGATTCGGCAAAGCAACGGCCAATAGACATGGCTTCACCGACAGATTTCATCGCTGTTGTCAGATAGTCTTCTGCACCAGGGAATTTCTCAAAGGTAAAGCGAGGGATCTTGGTGACAACATAATCAATAGTTGGCTCAAAAGATGCCGGCGTTACTTTGGTGATATCGTTTTTAAGCTCATCCAGAGTATATCCAACAGCAAGCTTGGCGGCGATCTTGGCAATCGGGAAGCCTGTCGCTTTTGAAGCCAGAGCCGAAGAGCGAGAAACACGTGGGTTCATCTCGATGACAACAAGCTCGCCGTTTTCGGGGTTCATGCCAAACTGAACGTTGGAGCCACCGGTATCTACACCAATTTCGCGTAGGCAATTGATCGAAGCGTCTCTCAAGATCTGGTATTCTTTGTCGCTCAAGGTCAGAGCAGGGGCAACCGTTACTGAATCACCAGTGTGGATGCCCATCGGATCGACGTTTTCAATCGAGCAAATGATAATGCAGTTATCCGCGCTGTCGCGAACCACTTCCATCTCATATTCTTTCCAGCCCAGAACAGATTGCTCAACCAAAACTTCAGTTGTCGGAGAGGCTTTTAGGCCGCTTTTGACAATCTCTTCAAATTCTTCCGGGTTGTAAGCGATGCCACCGCCCGTACCGCCCATGGTGAAGGAAGGACGAATAATGGCAGGCAAGCCAACTTCTTCCAAGGCTGCTAACGCTTCTTCGAAGGTATTGGCAACGCTTGAACGTGGAGACTTGAGGCCAATTTTTTCCATCGCTGTGCGGAATAATAGACGATCTTCGGCCTTTTCAATCACATCGGCCTTGGCGCCGATCATTTCCACGCCGTGTTTCTTGAGGACACCTGAGTGATGAAGTGACAGGCCGATATTGAGGGCCGTTTGACCACCCATTGTTGGGAGAAGTGCGTCGGGTTTTTCTTTCTCGATGATTTTCTCAACCATTTCCGGGGTGATCGGCTCGATATAAGTTGCATCAGCCAGACCTGGATCGGTCATAATCGTTGCCGGGTTAGAGTTGACCAGAATGACCCGGTAACCTTCTTCGCGCAGGGCTTTACAAGCTTGGGTGCCTGAGTAGTCAAATTCACAGGCCTGACCGATGATGATCGGTCCAGCGCCGATGATCATGATGGATTTGATGTCTGTTCTTTTAGGCATGATCTGCTTTGCTCATCTTTTGTCTGTTTGCTTATTCAAGGTCGCGATGACCATTAAGCTGTTCAGCTGTCAGTTAAAACAGTGGCGGCTGCCTTTTTAATTGGCGCCGCCACTGGAAATCATTTCTGGCGGGCAACCATGAGATCACGGAACCGCTTGAAAAGGTATTGGCTATCTTGAGGGCCGGGTGAAGCCTCGGGATGGTATTGAACCGAGAATACTGGCCGCCCTTTGAGGCGAATACCCTGATTGGTTTCATCAAAGAGAGAGATATGGGTCTCTACAACGTTCTCAGGAAGACTGTCTTTGTCGACCATAAAACCATGATTTTGGCTGGTGATTTCCACCTTGTTGGTGGTGAAGTCTTTTACCGGGTGGTTCGCGCCACGATGTCCCAAGTGCATTTTCTTGGTGTCAGCGCCAAGAGCCAGAGCCAAAATTTGGTGACCGAGGCAAATACCAAAGATAGGCAGGTCTTCGTTTGCGAGTAAGTCTTTTACCATCGGGATCGCATATTCACCTGTAGCCACAGGATCGCCTGGGCCGTTGGAGAGGAATACACCGTCAGGATTGTGTGCAAGGATTTCATCGGCCGTTGCCTGGGCGGGGACTACGGTAACTCTGCAGCCTTGCGAGGCAAGAGATCTGAGGATGTTTCTTTTGGCGCCAAAATCAACGGCAACTACATGAAACTCAGGGTCGGAAAGGTTTTGGTATCCGGTTTCCAGATCCCAACGTTTTTCGTTCCAATCAGAAGTTTGCGCACAGGTAACATCTTTGGCCAAGTCCATGCCGTTAAGGCCAGGCCAGGTTGCTGCTTTCTGGCGCAGGGCTTCCAGATCGAACTTGCCATTGGCGTGAAAGGCTATGCAGCCGTGAGGCGCACCATTGTCTCGGATCAGGCGGGTAAGAACTCGGGTATCAACTCCGGATATCGCACTCAAGCCATGAGACTTAAGCCAGGCATCCAAACCGCGGGTTGCGCGCCAGTTTGAAGGCTGAGTGATATCCATGCGGAAGATAGCGCCGCGAGAGGACGGTGTGATCGTCTCGATGTCTTCATCATTGGTGCCGACGTTTCCAATATGGGGAAACGTGAAAGTGATGATTTGGCCAGCGTAGGATGGATCGGTCAGGATTTCTTGGTAGCCGGTCATAGAAGTGTTGAAACAGACTTCAGCGACGGCTTCTCCTTCAGCTCCGAGACCTTTCCCCCAAAAGACCTGGCCACTTGCTAGAACCAAAGCGGCGGTAGCTCCTGCGGGTTGTTTGCAGGCGGAATCAATAGCCCCTGTCGGCGCGACATGGGTTTCATTCGATTTCATAGTACTCATGGATGGGGCGTCCTCTAGGCAGACGAAAGCGTCAGCGGTTTAATAGCTGAGGCCTTTGTATAAGCATAAGTCCCTTAGAGGTCAAGAAAAACACCAAAAGAAAATATTGTTTAATATCAATAACTTATGTAAATTATGAATCTTTGCCATTTTCTTTTTTATGGAGTAGGTTCTCACCCTTTCCAACATGTTCGGGGCAAAAAATGCTACGTAACAGCTTGAATGACGCTCTCAAAGACGCGATGCGTAATAAAGATAAGCAAGCGATTTCAACGCTTAGGCTTATCTTAGCTGCACTAAAAGACCGTGATATCGCGGCGCGAGGCGAGGGTCGTGATCCTATCGGTGAAGATGATGTACTGGAAATGCTCCAGAAGATGATCCGCCAAAGAAGAGATTCTATCGAAATGTACGAAAAAGCTGGTCGTACAGAACTGGCTGAGCGCGAGCAAAGCGAGATCGGTATAATCGAAGGCTTCCTTCCAAAGCAAATGTCCGCGGAAGAAGTTGAACAGATTGTTATTGATCTTATAGCTGAGCTTGGGGCCGATTCCATTAAAGATATGGGTAAGGTCATGGGCGCGCTAAAAGGTAAATACGCTGGCAAGATGGACTTTGGTAAAGCGAGTGCGGCAGTAAAAACCAAACTGGTTTAAAGCTACCATTACTACCTAATAAGAACAGAACCCATGGGTGACCATCGGGTTCTGTTTTCTTTTTTACGCAACATTTCGATATCAAGTTATTATTTTGTGTGCCTAGATATAGAGCCACGTTCGATGCTGTGATAAACTGAAATCTAGGATCTAAGGGACTGCCGGTTGGGAACACGCCTTTCAATGTCATTCACGCCAGAATTTTTGGATGAACTGCGCGCGCGGGTGCCAGTCTCCGGCGTGGTTGGTCGTAAGGTTAAACTGATCAAGCGTGGCCGCGAGTTTAGTGGTCTTTGTCCCTTTCATAATGAAAAGAGCCCTTCTTTTACGGTGAACGACGACAAGGGGTTTTATCACTGCTTTGGCTGTGGTGCTCATGGCGATGTCATTACCTTTGTCACGGAAACGGAGGGCCTGTCTTTTCCAGAATCCGTAGAGCGTCTGGCAGATCAGGCCGGGTTACAGGTTCCCAAGGCCAGCAAAGAAGAAGCTGAGAAATCAAAAAAACGCGCAAGTCTTTATGATGTTATGGAAGACGTTGCGCGCTGGTTTGAAGAACAGCTGGCAGGCAGTGATGGAAAAGAGGCCCGAGAATATATAAACCGTCGAGGATTGCGCGCAGAGACCGTTAGTCGCTTTCGACTTGGTTTAGCTCCTACTCAAAGAGGCCTGCTGCGCAAGGCAATGAACGCCCGTGGGATTGATGATCAGCAATTGGTTGATATTGGTGTTATCAAGCAAAATGACGACAGTGGTGGCTCTGATGGTCCAAAACGCGATGAATTTTGGGAATACTTTAACCATCGTTTGATGTTCCCGATAACCGATCGACGAGGCCGCATTATTGCCTTTGGTGGCCGGGCCCTTGGGGATAGTAAGGCGAAGTACCTGAATTCGCCCGAGACCATTCTCTTTCATAAGGGCAAGGTCCTATACAACTTGGCTTATGCGAGACAGGCAGCCCATGATATGGGCGAGGTCATCGTGACCGAGGGCTATATGGATGTCATCGCGCTGTCGCAAGCTGGGTTCCCTGCCGCAGTTGCACCTTTGGGAACTGCGGTGACAGAGGATCAAATTCAAGAACTATGGCGGATGGTTGCAGAACCCACTTTGTGCCTTGATGGCGATACGGCCGGTATTCGCGCGGCATTTCGGGTTGTAGATAGAGCTCTGCCCATCATTCAGCCGGGGAAGTCGCTTAAGTTCGCAACCCTGCCTGAAGGTGAGGATCCCGACAGTTTGATCCAAACCCAGGGCTCCGCCACGATGCGGGAGTTTTTAAGTCAGGCCCGACCGCTATCGGAAATGCTGTGGAAGAAAACCATCGATGGCGTGGATATTGAAACTCCCGAGAGGCGGGCCGCACTCAAGGCAGATTTGCGAAAACAGGTCGGCGTTATTACTGATAAAGACCTGAAGTTTGAATATCAGAAAGATATGTTCCGTCGTTTTGATAATTTGACCGGGGCGAATGCCAGTCAAGGATATGGGAACCAGGGACAAAATTCGGGCCCGGCTCCCTATCAAAATAATGGACGTCAGGGTTACAACAAGCCCTATGGCAATCCCTATAATAATCCGGGCAATAAAAGTCAGAATCGCACCCCCTGGGGAGGCGGTAAAGGTGGTGCTCGTGGAAAGGGAAAGGATTCGTTCAATCTCGATCCAAGAATCCCCCGACCAAATATGTCGCCACGATTATTAGCGCGACGTCAGGAACAAGTTTTATTGGCAACGCTGGTAAATCACCCCGGCGTATTGACCAAACACCTAGAGGATCTTGCCACTTTGAGGCTTCCAAGCCAGGATTTCAATGTGGTGTTGCAAGATCTAGTTGATGTGATTGTAAGAGACCCAGATCTTGACAGAGAGGCACTTAAATGCCAACTGTGCGATAAGGGATATTCTCGATTATTGGATGAACTCTTGAGCCCCGCTGTTTTGGACCACGGTAAATTTGCGAGACCAGCTACAGACAGCACCGCTGCTGAGCATGGCGTGACGCATATTGCGGCTATGTTCCGTGAAAAACAGGCAGAGCAGGATAAGGGAGTTCAAAGTCGTGAATTTGCGGCGAATATGGACGAAACGGGATTGACTCAGCTGGAGGCGCACAAGCAACTCCGGCAGGAAGCATCTGGTGTGGCTATCGATTTAGATAGTTATGATCCGGATGCTTACGAAGACAGTCAATGAGCGTTAGGAGAGGGCACGTTAGCTATTGATCGAATATGCTGGCGTGCTGAATTGCTATTTGGGGTACAAGGTTAAATGGTAACCAAGGCGACCGAAAACGCTGAGAAAAGCACAGAAACTAGTGAAGAAACTTCTGATGCGCCGTTGATGGATGTGAATTCAGCGGCGGTCAAGAAGATGATCGCGAAGGCAAAAGAAGTTGGCTACGTCACTTATGACGAGCTTAATAAAGTTTTGCCTTCCGACGAAATGTCTTCCGAGCAAATCGAAGACATTATGTCCCTTCTTTCAGAGATGGGCATTAATGTTGTCGAGAACGAAGAGTCAGACGATTCTGTCGATGAAGAGGCCAAAACTGACGAAGCCGTCGTTGGCAACGTAAAAGAAGAGGAAGTCGGGCGTACCGATGATCCTGTTCGGATGTATCTTCGCGAGATGGGAACGGTTGAGCTCCTTTCACGTGAAGGCGAGATTGCGATTGCCAAGCGTATTGAGGCAGGCCGCGATAAAATGATCGGAGGGATCTGTGAGAGCCCGCTGACCATTCGTTCGCTCTTGCACTGGCGTGAAGGCCTCATGGAAGGCAACCTGCTTCTTAGAGATATCATCGATCTGGATGCTACATACGGTAGTGGCCCGAATGATGATGATATTGCTTTTGAAGAATCTGGTGCTGGCGATAAAGCCGACGTTGATGACGAACTCGTCTCTCAACCCGGTGCAAAAGTTGTCGACGAAGACGATGATGCCAAGCCTGCTCCGCCTGAAGGTGCCGAAGGCGAAGCTGCCAAGACTGAGGAAGAAGATGACGACGATGGTGAAGAGAACAATATGTCTCTTGCTGCCATGGAAGAAGCTCTTCTACCGCAAGTTCTAGAAATGTTGGAAAACATTGCCGATCATCAGCATAAAATGAGCAAAATTCAGGAAAAGCGCCTGACATCTTTGCTTGCTGGTGAAAAGGTTGCGGATTCTGTCGAGAAAAAATACGACAAGATGAAACATGAAATGATCGAGTTGATGGAAGGGGTTCACTTTAACTCCAATCGTCTCGAACAGTTGATGGATCAACTTTACGGCCTCAACAAAAATCTGATGTCTCAGGAAGGTAAACTCTTACGCCTTGCTGAAAAGTCTGGTGTTGAGCGCAAAGAATTCCTCGATACCTATTTCGGAAGCGAACTGCACCCGAATTGGCTCGAAGAAATCAAAGGCTATTCTGGTAAAGGCTGGGCAAAGTTTGCTGAGCGGTACGACGAAGATATTATCAAAATTCGCGGTAGTATTTCCAAGGTTGCCGATGAAGTAGGTTTGCCAATCCCTGAGTTCCGCAAGACTGTTAAAGTCGTGCAGACCAGTGAAAAAGAAGCCAGCCGCGCAAAGACTGAAATGGTTGAAGCCAACCTTCGTCTCGTGATCTCTATTGCCAAGAAGTACACCAACCGTGGCCTTCAGTTCCTGGATCTTATCCAAGAAGGTAACATTGGTCTGATGAAGGCGGTTGATAAGTTTGAATATCGCCGTGGTTACAAGTTCTCAACTTACGCTACGTGGTGGATCCGTCAGGCCATAACCCGCTCTATTGCGGATCAGGCCCGGACAATCCGTATTCCGGTTCACATGATCGAGACCATCAACAAGCTGGTTCGTACCAGCCGTCAGATGCTCCACGAAATTGGCCGCGAACCACAGCCGGAAGAATTGGCAGAACGTCTGGGCATGCCACTTGAAAAAGTGCGTAAGGTCTTGAAGATTGCCAAAGAACCTATTTCGCTTGAAACCCCGATTGGGGATGAGGAAGACAGTCATCTCGGTGATTTCATCGAAGATAAAAATGCTGTTATTCCTTTGGATTCTGCGATTCAGTCAAACCTGCGTGAGACCACAACCCGTGTTCTTGCCAGCTTGACCCCACGTGAAGAGCGCGTGCTGCGTATGCGCTTTGGTATCGGTATGAACACCGATCATACTTTGGAAGAAGTTGGCCAGCAGTTCTCTGTGACACGTGAACGTATTCGTCAGATCGAAGCGAAAGCCCTGCGTAAACTCAAGCATCCAAGTCGTTCGCGCAAACTGCGTAGCTTCTTGGATACCTAACAGGGCGATACCTGATAGAGGCGATATCTACTAATGGGTGAAAGCCCTGAAGAAATAATAGAGGCGTTTTGGAAATCTTGTTGGGACCATATCCCGGCGGAGGACCGGAACGCCTCTTTTTGTTGCTGGTCCTTTGGTGATAGTGCGGAACTCGCGGATGAATTATTGGCGCTGGTGCTCTCTGGTGTGAAAACCGCAACCTGTGGGGCGCTCTGGGACTACGAATATGATGGGGAAGAACCTCCTGTTACAGGAAGTTACCATATCCTTACTGACTTCTTGGGCCAACCCCGTTGCCTGATCCAATTGACCTCTGTCGAGTTCCGTCCTTTCAAAAGCGTGACCGCCGACTTTGCCTCTGCAGAAGACGAGGGTGGCCGTAGTCTTGAAAATTGGCGAGAAGGACATCGTCAGTTTTTTGAGCGGCGGGCAGAAGACACAGGAAATACCTTCAATGAAGATACTGTTCTGGTGCTCGAGCGATTCAAAGTGGTATACCCAACAATAAATTAGTTTCAATTGATACTTGTTCTGTAGGCAAAGAGCTAGGTGTAGGGACTCTACATGAGCGATGCAGCGCCCTGAATGATAGGGAGGGACAAGGTTAATTGAGAATACGGTAAATAGTTTGGTTTGAGGTAAGGGAGTAGATCATGGATATCACGCTTTTGGGTACAGGTTGCCCAGCAGTCCATACCGAGCGTTATGGCGCAGGACAATTAATCCGTCATTCTGAAATAGGTGATGGCGCGCAAGGTGAAACGCAAATCCTGATCGACTGTGGTTCCGGCGTTACACAGCGTTTGGTTGGGGCTGGATCATCCGGTGCCAAGCTCGATGCTATCCTGCTCACCCATCTCCATTCCGATCATGTAATCGATGTCTATCAGGTTATCGTTTCTGCCTGGCATCAGGGCCGGACCACACCACAACGTATTTTCGGCCCAACCGGAACCCGCAAGTTTATCGAAGGCCTGATGGCGGTCTGGAGGGAAGAGCTGGATCTGCGCATCAAGCACGAGCGCCGCCCTTCTACAGAAGCGCTCGAGATGGATATCACTGAAGTTAAAGCTGGTGAACGACTGGAGTTTGGCGATGTCGTGGTTGATGTGATCGCCGTTGATCACCAGCCAATCGATCCGGCCTTTGGCTTTATCTTTAGTGTAGCTGGAACCAAAATCGCTCTCTCTGGTGATACTACTTATTGCCCGGCTTTGATCGAGGCTTCCCAAGGCGTCGATCTGTTGGTTCATGAAGTCTTTGTCCACCGTGAAATGCATGTGGTCGAAGGCGTGAGATCAGCGGAAACCATCGAAGCGGTTGCGGGGTACCACACCCTCTCAGACGAAGTTGGTAAGGTTGCGACACAAGCTGGCGTTGGTTGCCTGCTGCTCACCCATATCGTCCCGCCCGATAGCAATCGTGATGACCTGCTAGCCGAGGTGAAAAAATCCTTCACAGGGCCTGTGCTGGTCGGGGAAGATCTGATGCGGGTAGATCCTGTTTCCAAGACAGTCTCTTACGGCGCAGCGAGACTTTCTTACGCCTGATCATAAATCTGTAAAAACATTTTAAGAATCGGATAATTAACACTTGAAGATTCCGAGCGCCTGAGCAACATTAGGCGCTGAAGTGGGCCTGTAGTTCAGTTGGTTAGAACCCTCCGCTCATAACGGAGATGTCGCAGGTTCAAGTCCTGCCGGGCCCACCAATTTCCTTTGCAAATGTTATTGATCACAAGGCCGCTTAAAATTTTTACGCGCCTGTTCAACCTTTTCCCGGCATACACAGCCTTCAACGTGATCGTTGATCAGACCCATGGCTTGGATGAAGGCGTGGGCTGTGGTCGGGCCGACGAATTTCCAGCCACGTTTTTTGAGCTCTTTTGATAGGGCTATAGATTCGGACGAGGTCGTTTGTGTTTGCGGTTTGCCGAGCGTTTTTGGATCGGGCTCATAGCTCCAGAGGAAAGCCGCAAGAGAGCCTTCGGATTTCACCATCTCCTGCGCACGTTTGGCGTTGTTTATAACGGCTTCGATCTTGCCACGATGGCGGATGATGCCTTTGTTTTGGAGCAGAATTTCGATGTCACCTTCGTCGAAAAGAGCGACTTTATCGTAATCAAAATTATGAAACGCGGTGCGGAAATTTTCACGCTTAACAAGAATTGTGCGCCAGCTTAGACCGGATTGAAAACTCTCCAGACATATCTTCTCAAACAGGCGTTGATCATCGCCAACGGGAAAGCCCCATTCTGTGTCATGATAGTCGGGAAACTCCGGGGCCGTGTTTGACCAGCTGCAACGTAATTTTCCGTCTGGTCCTGTTACTGTCGTGCTCATTTTCTCTTACCTGTCGTCAAAATTAAGCTCAATCTAAAATCGGATAAAACTTAAGCGGCGTTTGTTTCGTTGAGTAAAAACTTGAGGCGCTCATCTGTTCTTGCTGGGGTGATCTCTAATATTTCAGCGCTAACGATGTTTTTCACCACAAAAGGATCACGAGTTACTCTATCTTGAAGGTCTGACAGCGAGGTGTCGTGTGCGATAATGCCGCCACCTAGATTGGGTTGTAAGCTACCGACGACAAGAAATACCCCATCATCAAAACCCTGCTTGATCCATTCTTTGTGGGCATCCATGAATTGACTGGCTTGGCTTTTATTGTCTGAAAACTTTAGTTGAACGATAAACATTGGGTGTCTTTCTTTTTGATCTCACAAGCAGCCGTTGAAACGGCTTTGGGCTTAGCTATTGCGTATGAGGGGCTGCATTTACGGTGTAGGATTTGAGCCATTCATTCATCAGGGTTACTTCTTGTTCTATGTAATTTTCATCCCGAAAGGCATTTGCAAGGGTGGCTACACCCTGACTACGGGCGAGAAGGTGCATTGCGAGATCATCCGCATCTGCCGAATGGCCAAGAGAGGTAAATTGCTGAGCGAGCCATGTCCGAAACAGTGTGAATAGCCTGGTTGCATCGGTTTGGGCGCTATGGCTCATTTTTGCAAGCTCAGTGCTCAGGGTGCCAACCGGGCATCCATATCGCATAATCTTGCTCTGGTTTTTGATCAAGATCTGGATAAAGTGCCTGATACGCTCTTCAGGGGACTGCCCCTCGATTTCCCATTGATCCAGCATGTTCTGCGTGTTCGCTACACGCAGGTTAATCACTGCGTTGAGAATGTCGTCTTTGGTTTTGAAATGATAATAAAAATTTCCACGCGAAATCTTCACGGCATCGGCAATGTCAGCGAAGGAGGTATGTTCGTAGCCCTGCTGATAGAACAGGTGGTCGGCTGCTTCTATAATGTGGTCGCGTGTGCTTTTGGTATTACTCATCAACTCGTGCTTTCGCGAAGAATTTTTTGTTAGGACAATTGACCTAGGCAGTATTATTAGGGCAATTGTCCTAAATTGTCAAAAATGAATTTTGTGTTGAGTAAGCTCAGTTAGGGCGTCCCTATATGGGAAGCAATCGGTGGGTGATCTTGGTGAGCACTTTTGGAGGGTAATTCCAATGTCACGGTTGTTCCTTTTCCAACGTCACTTTCTATTATCATCACGCCGCTATGCAGTTCGATGAGGGATTTGGATATTGTCAAACCAAGTCCCCATCCAGGTTCCGAGACATACGGATTTTTCCCCCCAACGAAGGGTTTTGCAATGTTCGGAAGTTGATCAGATGGAATACCGGGACCATTATCGATTACCACAATTTTTGTTGTCTGATCCGTGTTGCTGGCGTGAATAGTGATGCCTCCTCCTTCAGGGATGAATTTGATAGAATTCGATAGCAGGTTAAGGAGAATTTGTTTCATTGCCCGCTTGTCAGCGTAAATTGGTGGTAGCTCATCAGTAATTTCTAACTCCAATTTAAGGGCTTTAGACTGCACTTTTTCGTGAATAATACGGGTGCAGTCATCAATAATGTCCTTGATAGACAGCCACTCTTTATGGAGTGATTTTTTGCCTGTCTCGATAGTAGAAATGTCGAGAAGATCGTTTACCAATTCAAGGAGATGTTCTCCACTGTGGTGTATATCTTTTGCATATTCGCGATATTTTCCCGCCCCTGGCGGACCAAAATACTGTTCGCTCAAAATGTCTGAAAATCCAAGAATTGCATTAAGCGGTGTCCGCAGTTCGTGGCTCATGGAGCCAAGAAATTCTGACTTGGATTGATTTGCTTGTTGAGCTTCTTCCAGGGCAGCTTCGCGTTCACTTTTTGCTTTTTTCAGATTGACCACGCTATCGCGGAGGCTGAGGAGTGTATCATTCAGTGCCTTATTTTTTTCATCGAGTTCTTGAGTACGTTCTTTTACCTGCATCTCAACAATTTTGTTGCGATTGGTGACCAATGAAAAGGCATAAAACAAGAGGGTGGTAATCGTTAAGCCAATCAACAAAGCGACTGCAAACAAATTAGTAAGAAGAGACGAGGCCGTTACGGTACGAGAAAATCTGAGGCGCAGGTTTGAATTTCCGATTGGAATATGGTGAATTACACTGAATTCATAGCCACCGGGTTGATAATTATCAGAATGGTTCTCAGTGTTATCGAAGAGAATTCCCTTCTCAGATCCAACAATGTTGCTGGCGTCAACTTTCATCCTAATATTGGCCGGGAGAGTATTCTTACTGAGGAGGTGGTTGGGGTTCAAGCGTAAGCCTACGAAACCCTTACCGATGTTGCCTCTATCATCTTGACCAGGAATAAGGCGCCGACTGATTACGCCGAGTAAGAACCAGTGTCCTTTAAGGGCAGGGATATGTTCGGGTCCGATAGCATAGGTTTCTTCTTGGCTGTCTATTGCAACAGAAAGAGCATCTGAAAACTCTTCATATTGACTAATTTCATGTCCTCCCAATATCTTTCTATTCTTTTCTGGATTGGCATACAGGATCGGAAATATTGGAAAATTTTCATTATCGTTGGGGCTGGAGAGAATTTTGAATTCTCGGTACCCACTTTGAGTACTTATGTACTGGTTTACTTCCAAACGGTCGTTTTTATAAATAGCAGGAGCATAGATCATCGTCGTGATCAGCGGATTGTTCTCCAGTGCTCTTTGGGCAACGAGGGCAAATTCCGCTGGATTGACAAAATTTGATGCCTCAAATAAGGATGCCATAGAAGAAATGCTGGTGTTAACTGTTTGAATGTTGGAAAGAACTGTTTGGTTTACAAAGCGTGCTTGTTCATGAAATCTCTCTCGTTGTTCGGTGAAGGACAAGAACATTGTCGTTCCACAAAGAACAAGGATCAGGACAATTCCAAAAATACAAATGCCAATATAAGTTAGCCTGTTATTATTTATTGACTTGCTCGATCTTTTCTTCGCATCGAATAAGTGAATTTGACCTCCTAACTTGATTTATTCCTATCGCCAGTAAACTTTGATTAGAAGCTCCAATCTCTTCACTCTGGACGGTAAGCACCAACCATTACAATTATGTCGCCAACTACAATATGGAATGTCCTCTTCCACGCGGGTTCACCCGTTTCGGGGTCTGTAAATATATACTCCGTCCAGCCTTGTCCTTTCTCCTTTGCTGAATTGACAATGTCCTGACAGGCATACCGTCCATTGGGGTTTTTGAGATTCCAAATGTTGCGACCCACAAGGTGGGGTTTCAAGCCGTGTGCGAGGAAAGTACAGTTGAAATCCTGCGCAAAAACGTAGAGGTCACGGTCAAAAAATTGGCTGTCTTTTGTATGAAAAGCTAGCTTGGAATTTTCCCATTCATGATCTCGTACATATTGGGCGGCTTTTAATGCCATAGCTTTTGCTTGTGAAGGTGTGGCCCTCGTCTGGTCATCGGCGAAGGTGGGTGTATTTGTTATGAATAAAGATGCGGCTAGCCCTATTACTAAGAGTAGGGGGATGCCCATATGTGACAACATTGGATGATTAGGCATAACCTTCTTATCCTCTCAACTCAGTTGCCCTCTTCCAGTTTGTTAGTCAGGCCGTGTGTCAAAACTAATTACCTAGAGTAATAAACGGCTCTTCTGGTGGAGCGACTGAAAACTCCTTTAATTTATTAGTTTAAGTATAAATCAATTTTTTCTAATGAATGGTAAACTCAAAAGCGTTTCTTGCTTATGCTATCACTTCTACCCAGCTTTCTTCGCCACGATAAATACCGACTTTCCTTTTCCGGGTTGCCAGGAGTGGTCAATTTGAAATCCGGCATTGATCAGGCTATTTGTTAGGTCCTGTACGGTGATAAATTTTACAAGAGGCAAAAGACCGAAGAACTTCCCAACGGCGAGGATAGGTTTGAACCAACCCATACTCTCGGCGAGGCAGGCAGTGCTGGTGATGAAGAGGCCACCGGGCTTGAGCATGCTGTGTGCTTTGGCGATGGCGGCTTCCTTGTCTTCTAGCAAGTGTAGAACACTCATAGCCAAGACGACATCTATTGATTGGTCAGCAACGTTGAGATCTTCGATGGTTGAGTGTTCGAAGGTGATGTTATCGATGCCTGCTTTATCGACTTTATCCTGAGCGATTGTGAGCATTTTTGAAGAGATATCAACCGCGCGGATATGCTTTACAAAGGGGGCATGGGTGATGGCAGTGGAACCCGTTCCGCAACCGAGCTCAAGGATTTCCATATCCGGGTGGAAGTGGTCTTGGGTGGTTTGCAGTTTCTTTTGGTACGAAACTTCGTCAGCAACGGGTGATTTTGAATAACGGTTTGCCATTCGATCCCAAAATTTAGCCGTGGGTGCCATCATTCTTCCTCTATATAATTTAGTTAGTGATCTGAAATATTTGTCTAATATGTGTGCTTGGTCTCTTTGACATAAAACAAGTGAAGCTGAGGCTTACTGTTTTATGCGCTTACGGCACTTTGGAATCAATTTTCATGAGAGTCAAATATATTTGACTTCAAGTTATGTTTATTTTACAAAAAGTGAAATATTTATGACACAGAGTTAATTTGAAATTGAGAAGAGATAGGCATGTCACAGCAGGAAAAAAGTGTAATCGTATCGCTTATTACGTCCCTCATTTTGTTTGTATTTTTTGCTTTTTATATGTTTGGTTTGCATGAGCAGGGCCGCTTGGTCGGACCAGATGTTTACAGCCTTATTGGCAAGAGTTTCTTTTTGCTGATCGGCGGCGGTATCGCGGTTAGTATTGTGGTACAGATTCTCGTTACCATCATCCATGCAATTGTGACCAAGGGCTACGAGCCCATGCTGAATGATGAGCGTGACAAGCTCTACAGCCTTAAATGCATGCAGATTATACTCTTGATTTTTAGTGTTGGTTTTATGGCTTCTATGGCGCTTCTGGCGTTAGAGATGGTGGCACCTCATATTGTGTTTCTTCTGATTATCTTCTCGATGTTTATTGCCAACTTTATCGGAGATCTCGTAAAGCTGTTCCTCTATCGTGGGGGAATGTGAGATGAACAAGGGGCAGATCAGTAATAATATTCGTCGATTACGCTTTGATCATGATGAGATGACGCAAAAAGAACTGGCTGAGAAGACCGGAGTTTCTCGGCAAACAATCGTTGCGATTGAAAAGGCCAAGTATTCTCCCTCACTGGAGCTTGCCTTTCAAATCGCGCATGCGTTTGGTCGCCCTGTACAGGATGTCTTCTCTTACGAAATTTTCGAATAAATCTCCGAGAGAAAATTTCTAAGCATTGAGGTGATCAGCTTAAGATACTGGCTCGTGCGTAAGGGTGCGGCCCGCCGATGAAGCGAGCCGCAAGCGGCCTTAAAAGCCTTCGAGAACAATTTTGCCTTTAACCGTGCCAGCTTCAATCAGGGCATGGGCCTTTCGAATATTATCAGCGTTGATCGGTGACAATATCTCCGAAACCGTCGTGCGGATACGTCCGGCATCGATTTCTTTGCCGATGTGTGTGAGCAGCTTGTGTTGCTCTATCATGTCCGGTGTGTTGTGCATGGAGCGCGCGAACATGAACTCCCAATGCAGGCTGGCCGATTTAATCTTCATATCGTTCATCGGCATCGGCAGATCGGTGTCGTCAATGGTGACAATGCCACCTTGGGGGCGGATTAGCTCTACAGCGGTTTCCCAGTGACGCATGTCGTTGAAAATCGCGATGTGATCTACATGGTGAATGCCAAGGGCGAGAACTTGATCGACCATGTTTTCGCGGTGATTGACGACGTGATCAGCGCCAAGTTCTTTTACCCAAGCGTTGGTCTCTGGTCGTGATGCGGTCGCAATTACGGTCAACCCAGCCAGTTTGGCGAGTTGAATGCCGATGGAGCCAACACCGCCGCCTGCACCAATAATCAAAATGCTCTGGCCTTTGTCGGCGCCATCACGGTTTATACCCAGACGATCGAAAAAAGCTTCGTAAGCGGTAATGCTTGTAAGAGGGAGGGCGGCGGCTTGAGCATGAGAGAGTGTGCTTGGTTTGTGCCCGACAATGCGCTCATCCACCAACTGGTATTCGGCGTTGGTGCCGGGACGGGTGATGTCTCCGGCGTAATAGACTTCATCGCCAACTTTGAAGAGGGTGACGTCTGCACCGACAGCCTCAATAACACCACTGGCATCGTAGCCAATAACACGTGGGCTTTCTTCAACTTTGTCTTTTGGGGCGCGGACTTTGGTGTCGACCGGATTTACGGCGACAGCTTTCACCGCGACCAAAATGTCGTGGCCGGATGGCGTTGGCTTTGCGAGCTCAACATCGAAAAATGAGTTCGAATCTTCAATCGGTAGGTAGTGGGTAAGTGCAACAGCTTTCATCGCGCGTTTTCCTTTATTGAGAGGGCTTCTCTATTTAGGGGCAACAGATAGCACTTGCTCTTGGTCCAGATAATTGAGCAATATTCAAAATGATATTTTGGAAAATCCGAATAATTGGAGTGTTGGTATATGGATCTGGATAACCTCACTCTGTTTTTGCGGATTGTAGAAAAGGGTGGCATGGCAGCCGCGGGACGTGATTTCGGTCTGTCCCCTGCGAGTGTATCCGAACGTCTCGCCGCGCTTGAGATCTATTACGGGGCGCGACTTCTCACTCGAACGACGCGATCGATCAGTCTCACTGATGAAGGTCGAGAGCTGGTATCCGGTGCGCGCCGTATCCTTGCCGAGGCCGATGAAGTTCAGTCTCGCATCAAGCTTGGGGTAGAGAAGGTTTCAGGCACCATTCACATCAGTGCCCCCATAGATCTTGGTTACAATCGAATTTCCCCGCTGCTTGACGAATTTATGCGCCAACACCCAGAAGTCAGTATCGATCTCTCTCTTAATGATGGATACGTTGATCTTGTTGGGCAGGGGCTTGATCTGGCTCTTCGTTTTGGAGCTTTAGCTGATAGTACGCTGCGGGCCAGAAAGCTTGGCAGTAATCGGCGCTTGGTATGTGCTTCGCCGGATTATTTGAAAGCCCACGGTACGCCGCAACACCCGAGTGATCTCGAGCAACACAACTGTATTCTGATGCGTTTTGGCGCTCAGGTTGATCAGGTGTGGCGATTTAATGTTGAGGGAAAAGAGCGCAAATACACTGTGCGTGGAAACCGCATTGCCAATGATGGTCACTTGGTGAGGCTTTGGTGTCGTGCGGGGCATGGGATCGCATTGAAAACCGAGTGGGATATTCAAGACGATCTCAAGTCTGGTGCGTTGGTACCAATATTACAGGATTTCGCCCCAACCCCGACGGCGCTGCAGATGGTCTATCCCTCCGGAGCCATCCAGCCCCGCCGGATCAGATTGGTAATGGATCATCTGGCCCGGTGGTTTTCTACTAATCAGACAACCCTTTAAGTGCTGGATATTTGCTGTCAAAACGAGCCGTTACAATTTTCCTAAAGTAGCCCATTAGTCATTTCAATTTATTGTCTCACAAATGGTTAAAACCACCGCATTCTATGCGGTAAAAAAACTAAGTTGCGTGCGAAGCACGCTCTTTAGACACGAAGCCGACTTTTAGTCGGCCCTACCCAAAACCTACCGACTTTAGTCGGTAGTAGTTTAGTCTTAGACAAGACGCCAAGATCGCAGTGTAGCTCGGCTACACAAACGATGCAGCAACGAAGGATAAGGATGAACTGTAATGACGATCCTTACAGTTCGAGTACGACATCGTCTTGCGCATAGCTACAGCACGCGAGGATTAAACCCTGTTCTATTTCCACATCTGTGATGCCACCAGAGTGGGTCATAGAGACGGAGCCAGATACTTTCTGTACCTTGCAAGAGCCACAAAAGCCCATCCGGCAGGCGGAGGCCACCCACAAGCCGTTCTTGGCGGCGACATCTAAGATCGTTTCTGAAGCCTCACAAGAGACGCTCTTGTCAGCCTTTGTGAAGGTGAGGCTGGAGCTTTGACTAGAGTATTGGGTAGGGGGTGAGATCGTTTCTGATAATGGCTCTATATCTTTGCTCTTCCCGTTCAGGGCAGTCTTTGTGGGCTCATTACTGGTGTCAGAGGCAGTATCATCATTGTCGTTTGTCGGGCTAGGGATTGCCTCTGGTGAAGTGGCCGCGGGCAGGGTCGCGCCGCCAAAGCTTTCTTCGTGGTACTGGTCCATCGGAAAATCTAAGGCTTTGATGATCTTGCGTACCGCCTGCATATAGGGTTCCGGCCCGCAGATATATATCGTCCGCTCCATCAGATCAGGAACCATTTGTTCCAGCATTTCTTTGTTGAGAAAACCCCTATAGCCTGACCATGTTTCTCCGGTCAGGCTGCCTTCACACACCAGGGATAAACGAAAATTGGGAGTACGGGTATCCATAGATTGGAGCTCGTGATGGTAAATAATATCCGAAGGTGTTCGCGCGCTGTGGACAAAATGGATATCGACATCATCGGCGACATCATAAAGCCAGCGAGACATGGACATGACGGGGGTGATGCCGCTTCCGCCTGATAACATCAGCGCTTTCCGTGAGGGGAGATCAGAAAAATTGAACGCGCCCATTGCGCCTTTTATGCAGAGGGTGTCGCCGACCTGAAAGCTCTCGTGTAGCCAGTTTGATACTACGCCACCGGGGACGCGTTTTACGGTAATGGAAAAATTGTGCGGGCGTGAAGGTGGCGTTGATATCGAATAGAGTCTGCTGGTTGGGGTGCCATCAATATCAGTTGTGATCTGCACATATTGGCCGGGTTTAAAAGTGAACAATAGAGGCTCGTCAGCTGCGAAACAGAAAGAGCGCACATCGTGGGTTTCCTGCGTTATCTGGATACAACGAACCGAAATTTCATCATTCGGCCAAGGCTGTGACTGGTTCAAGACCAACGGATTTACTAAGGTATTCATGTGCACTTATCCCATAACGAGCCGATAATATGGTCGGCTTTGCTCTTTATTTTCCGCGAGATGTGCGGAAATCATAAAGTGATTTTAGGGCGCAGAGTGAGTGGGGGTAAGGTGAAAATTCTCTATGTTTCAATCGAAAATTTCAATTGAAACTCTGGGGCGTAGAGGTTGGGTATGTTTTGGGCGTTATTCGATGGCAATAAGCTGTAAGGCTTTGACTGCCTTTCTTATCTCCGGTTTGTGTCTGTTGCGCACTAGGTAGGCAATATAGACGGGTTGTTTGATCTCAGGGGCATCAGGCACTGCGAAAAAGCCGTCTTCTGTAATCAATTTTTGTGCAACAGCCGCTGGAAGATAGCAAGATCCTCCTTTGCTTTTGATGAAATCTTCGGCGAGAGAATAGAGCCCCATAGTCAAAGGGGCGTGCTGCAGACGGGGGAGCAACTCTACGTGACGTGTGATGAAGTGTGGGCTGTATCCCATGCGGATGTAGGTCTCGAGTTTCAGGTCATCAATCCCGGTTTGCTCTGACGAAACCATCATGAACCTTTCATCGAGCAAAGGTTGGATTTCGAGGTCTGGTAAATACTGTGGCGTATAGAGTACCCCGATATCGAGATTGCCGAACATGAGGTCGTCGATCATGCTTTTTGAGTAGTCGGCTTCTACGTGAATTCCGGTTTTAGGGAACTCCTGACGTAGCCAGACCACCCAGTGGTGCAACAAGCTTTCCCTAAGAGATACTTGGGCTGCGACCCGCAATACGCCGTCGTATCCCTCGGGCATGCCGAGATCTTGTCGCGCCAGATTCCAGCTCAGGCGAATGTTGCGCGCATAACTCTCAAACCGCCGCCCTTCTGCGGTAAGCTCAGCCCCAGTGCGTCCGCGTTCAAACAGTTGAGTGCCGAGCCCTTGCTCAAGTGTTTTGATCCGAGAACTTACAGTGGACTGGGTAATATTCAACCGTTCGGCCGAGCGGTTGAAGTTCCGGGTTTCGGTAATGTTCAAGAATGTTTCGATAAGCTCTATATTCATGGCGCGGTACTCTTTCTTTCCCAACACAAACAGGCGCGGCCCGTTTTGAAATCTCCAGGTCGATACCTCTTACGGGTATTTGGGCCTCCGTTAATTTCGCTACGAGGCCCTGCCTCTTGTTGTTTTAACTATCAATATATCGCCAATTGCGACCTGCCTACAACAAATGCGACAAATTTCAATCTAAATATCCGATTAATACACTCAGATATTATCGTTTCATCATTTGAAGGTGTTGATCCTATGCTTTAGCCAACTCCTGCAGCGCGTCATGATTACGTTCTCATCCGGAGGGAATTTAACAACAATATAATTGGCCGCGAACTCAACGTTGGCCCGAACTTAGGAGAGTGCTCATGGTCATCGTTGATTGCGACTGCCATAACTATTGGACCGATGCAGAGGTTTTGCTGCCCTATCTTGATGGGTACTGGAAAGACTATTTTGTGCGCGGTGAAAAAACCGGCCCAACAGGATCCTTCCCGCACGGTCACCGTGCCTGGTTCCACCCTGAAGGTTTTAAACGCGCTGATATCAACCCAGAGACCCAGCACGAGCACTACACCATAATGAAGGAAAAGCATCTCGATCGATACAATATCGACTATGCGATCCTCACTGGTGACGAAGCGCTGGAAGCTTCAACCTTGGCAAATCCGCATTACGCGCACGCCCTGGTGAAGGCCTATAATGAATGGATGATCAACGAGTGGATGCCGCTGGATAAGCGTTTTAAAGGCTCGCTCATCATCAGCCCGACAGATCCTCATGGCGCGGCCGAAGAAATCCGCCGTATTGGGGGGCACCCGGATATCGTACAGGTCTTGGCTTCTCACGGAGCACAACGCCCCTATGGTGATCCTTTCTATCATCCTATTTATGAAGCCTGTGCTGAAATGGGTCTCCCGTTTGCGATCCACCTCGGTGGTCAGGGTGGGGTGAACTCCACCCCTATTGGTGCTGGGCCGACCACCTATTTCTGGGAAACCCACGCACTGCTTCCGCAAACTGCAATGACCCATGTGGCCAGCATGATTGCTCACGGTGTGTTTGAAAAATGGCCAGACCTCTATTTTGTTGTAATCGAATGTGGCGTTGCCTGGGTGCCGAGCTTGATGTGGCGCTTGGATGCTAACTTCAAAGCTTTGCGCAAGGAAACGCCTTGGCTGAAAATGCTGCCAAGTGAATATTGTGCCCGCAATGTCCGCTTCACCACCCAGCCGTTAGAGCAGCCTGCCAATAATCAACATCTATGGTCCACACTCGAAGCCATGGATGGCAAAAATACTCTGATGTTTGCCTCGGATTATCCGCATTGGGATTATGATTCCGTTGACTCGCTGCACATACCACCGGAATGGCGCGAAAACATCCTCGGCGGCAATGCTTTGAAAGTTTACAAACGCTTAGGGGCATCACATGCCGCTTTGGCTGCTGAATAGGGAGAGACTTCATGACTGGACAAATGATTAAGGTCTGCAAGGCAGATGATGTTTCCCCCGGTAACCAGAAGATTGTTGACGTCAATGGCATGTCGGTGGGGATATTTAATATCGACGGTGGTTACTATGCACTGTTGAATATCTGTCCTCACCGAGGTGCTGCACTTTGTGAAGGGCCGCAATGCGGTACAACGCAAAAGACCAACGATTATGAATTTATCTATGGTGAAAAGGACGCTGTCGTTCGGTGTTCCTGGCATGGATGGGAGTTTGATATTAGATCAGGCGCCTTCCTTGCGGATAATAAAATAAAAGCCAAAACCTTTGAAGTATCTGTGAGCGATAATGACGTTTTTGTTCACATCTAAGCTGTAAGAAGCCTCAACAGTTTTGAACACTGGGGCTTGCCCGAACGTTCTGGTTAACGTCCCCTAACTCAACCTTCCGTCCCCTCGGCGGAAGGTTTTTTCTGATAAAGCAGGACACAATTTATGGAAGCTCTACTGTCCCGTAGAACCCTGTTACCGGGTGTACTGTCTTGCCTAACCGTTGCCATGGCGGCTTCATTCCTTTCTGATCACTATGGTGGCCCTACCATGCTCTTTGCCTTGCTGCTTGGGATGGCCTTTAATTTTTTACACAAAGATAGTCCCTGTCGAACCGGGATAGAATTTTGCTCTCGAACAGTACTGCGCTTTGGTGTCGTTCTACTTGGAGCGAGGATTACCTTTGACGCTTTTGTTGGTCTCGGATGGCATACCCTTGTTTTTGTTGTCTCAGCCCTTGTGCTCACCATTCTTTTTGGCTGGTGTCTGGCCCGTTGGAATAAGGAAAAGGGTGCTTTTGGTATCCTCACGGGAGGCGCTGTCGCGATCTGTGGTGCATCGGCAGCGCTTGCGATATCGGCCGTATTACCCCGGGATAATCGCCTTGAGCAAGATACCCTCTTTACTGTGATCGGCGTTACAACCCTTAGTACGGTGGCGATGATCCTCTATCCAATGGTTTCATCCTACTTTGCTTTTTCAGATATCGAAGCAGGAATATTTTTAGGCGGCACCATCCATGATGTCGCTCAGGTCGTCGGCGCTGGTTATGGGATCTCTGAGCAGGCCGGTGATATTGCCACTGTCACAAAGTTATTACGCGTGACCATGTTGGTGCCCGTTGTTCTTGTTATCTCGCTGGTCGTGTCCAGGAAAACAGGTGATAACAATGCCTTTAAGCTGCCGTTGCCGCTTTTCCTCGTTGGCTTCGTTGTTTTGGTAATTGCCAACAGTTTTAGCCTGCTACCAGAACAGTCCCTTCCTGTCTTAAACGATCTATCACGTGCCTGCCTGGTTATGGCAATCGCTGGGCTTGGAATGAAAACGGCGCTGGGGGAATTTAAGAACCTTGGACTTCGACCGATTATGATTATCGGCCTGGAAACATTGTTTTTAGCAGGCCTGTTTTTAGTTGCCTTGAATTTTAATTTGTTGAAATTGGTTCCATAAATAAATGCGGGGGATTAAAAGGTATTCAACTAACAAATTGGATATTAATCCATCACATCAAAATTGGTAACGCGTAATTCGGCCGTACCAAATTTTGCCAATGCCTCAAGCCATACTGGATCTTGTGCCATTTTCTTAATGACATCATTTATGAAAAACAAAATATCCTCTCGACCATTTAGCACCATTATATGGCGCGTGTACTGATCAATTGGGCGCATGGAGATATGTAAATCGTTCTCCAACCCCAACTTGGGAATCATGTATTTGGCGATATTTAGAGAGGTAGATACAAAATCTGCCCGACGATGGTACAGCATATTTAGATGACCTTCGAAATTGATGCTGTTTACTTCGCGAATATAGCCTTGTTCTATGTAGCTCTCGAGCCCAACTTGCACGGCACCTTTTACCTTTACAATAGTGTAGCCAAAGAGTGATTCCGGTCCTGTGTAGTCGATTTTGTTATCATTTCTGGAAACAATAACATTGGCATCCTTGAAATAGGGGTAAGACCAAAGATCATCTTTTAGATTAATTTTCCTAAGCCAAGCGGGTTTTACCCATGGCACAATACCTATTTTTGCATCAGGCATTTTAATGTTGAACCGCAACCGGGGTAATTTAATGACTTTAAATACCCATTTCCCTTTGGCCTCTTGGTTAAGATAACGCGCCAACTCATATGTTAGCCCTTGAGCTTCTTTGACGATGAAGGGGCCGCCGTTATGGTAAGTGTAAAGGGGGATTTCGCTAGACGTTTCAGGTGTTTCATCAGCGGTTGCATTTACTGTAAAAAACAGTAGGAGAAGTATGTGTATTTTAAGTAAATAAGACAACGTCACTCCTGATCAAATCTGACATCATCATACTCTCCAATAGTATATATATTATTGAGAAAGCGATACCGTATAGCTTTTGCAAAGACCAGTTTGATGATTAAGAACTCTCTGGTTTCAAGCGATCCAGTCTAAGGCGATGTCTTTTATCCGTCAGGCGCCAAATGCTGCCGTAAACGGCTCCGATTACCCCGAGACCTGTTGCGCCACCGATAAGGAACATAATCAGCAACTGGTATTTCACCGCCTCTTGGGGATCGACGCCAGAGAGGATTTGCCCGGTCATCATGCCGGGCAGAGAGACAATTCCTGTCGCAGCCATGGAATTGATAATCGGGGTGAAGCCACTGCGTAATGCGCGGCGTGTAATTCGCCTTACCGCTTCCCAGCGGGTATGCCCTAAAAGAAGGCGTGCTTCTATGGATATGCGCTCGCGGTAGAGAGTTGTGTGCAGAGTATCCAGGCTTAGACTTACGCCTGTCATGGTATTGCCAAGGATCATGCCAAACAATGGCAAGGCATAACGGGGCGACCACCAGGGCATGGGGTTTATCTGAGTGGTAAGGGCAAAAACGGTCACTATCATCCCAGCCATCATCATAGCCCCTGTACCGAGGCTATATCCCCACAAGCCCTTGAGTTGGCGTTCCTGTCGAGCTCGAATTTCTCGCCCGGCAAAGGCTATCATGCAAAAGGCGATTAAGGCCGTAAGCCAGGGCGAGGATAGGGCAAGGACGGTTTTCAGAACCAGTCCAACCATAAGCAGTTGCACGATCATACGTAGAGAGGCCACCAGCAATTGACGTTCTAGCTTAAGCCTCAATAGAATAGAAAAAAGAGCGTTCAAGATAAGAAAAGCAGAGCCTGCGATCAGATCAATGTAAGAGAGGGTGATGTAGTTGCTCATGCTTGGGTCTCTGATGCGGGCTTTAGACGGCCTTTTATGAGCGACAGAGTGTGCGATGCAAGCCTTTTGGCCTGGTCGATATTATGCGTAACAAGGAGGATCGCGACGCCTTTAGATCTTTGCTGTACGATAAGATCTTCAATCATTCTCGTTGCTTTTGTATCTAAAGCAGCTGTTGGTTCGTCAAGAAGGAGGACCTTTGGCTCTCTTTGTAAGGCCCTGACGATTGCCAGTCGATGTCGCTCCCCTGTAGAAAGACGGGAGACTTCCCAATCCAGAGCATCAGGTAACCCGACTGCTTTGAGAAGCTCAATGGTATGTGTGTTTGATTGAAAATGCTCTCTGACATAATCTCCCCACCAACCGCTTTCCGCAGGTACTAACGCAACCTGTTGCCGCCAAATGTTGGCCTCTATTTCACGACGGTTCTGTTCAAAAAGGCTAATATCGCCTTTGTTAGGATCTAGATCGGCAATGGCGCGAAGTAGAAGGGATTTTCCAGACCCTGAAGCCCCAAGAATTGCGATACACTCACTCGGTTTAAGGGAAAGCGTTATTGGCCCGATTAAGTTGGTGCAGAGATCGGTGATATGAAGCATCCCTGAGGCTCACATAAATCGGGTTATCGCTCAATCTTTTATCAGCTGTTTAGGCTTACAATTTTGAAGGTGTGGGTAAAGTTAGGAAGGTTTAAGCCAATTCCAACAACATTTTAGGCAGCATACTGTCTTGAACTTCGGATTTAAGCTCTCCAATCCGTTTGGTGCCCATTGCGAGATAGAATCCCTCTGCGTAGATATCCGAAATGATGATGAGAGAACTCCAACCTAGCTGTTTGGCTTTGTCGGCGAAAAGGGCAAATGCCTGTTTGCCATATCCCTTGCCAATATGCTCCGGAAGCAACCAGAATTGATCTAACATGGGGCCTTCTTCTTCATCTAATAACAGAGCGCCCATACCAACTACTTTATCAGATACCTTTATCAGATAGGTTTGCGATTTTTTCAGATAGTCTTCGGTGAATTCCTCTTCAAAATATATACGGCATTTATCGAGGAAATCTTGAGAATAATCCCAATGTCCTTTTGCCTGATTTGCGATCCAACAAAGTAAGTCGAGGTCATCTGCGGTCGCTTTTTGAAATTCCATTATCTGATCTTCGTTATCTGTTCTCTCAGGGGGATTTCTAATAAATGTAACGATTGTGCTTATACTAATCTATTAAGCCCCATCCACAAAAAAAAGCTATTTGGAGCTTTTTTTGTTTTGGCTCAAGTTTAGAGGGCATTGGCAAATTCTTATTCACAACTCGTATCTTTGTGTTTGGTTTTCTGTATATGAATAATGTTGTTGTGAACGTCGTTCATTATTTTCTTGAACATTGTTCATTAATCTGTATTATCTAATTGTGAACGGTGTTCAGTAAAAGGAGAATGTAGAATGTTTAAGCAAATAATTACTCTCATTCGAGGCGCTGCCAATCAAACGGCTGAGGAATTAACCGACCGTCATGCCTTGGCTATTTTAAAACAACAGGTTAACGACTGCAGTAGTGCCGTGATTACAGCCCGCAAAGCTGTTGCGATTGCGATTGCTCAAAATGAGCAAGAAATTATCCAACATAAGCGGCTTTTAGCACGTATGGCAGACCTGGAAGAGCGTATGTTGGCTGCTCTTGAACTGAATAAAAATGATCTCGCACAAGAGGCGGCTGAATCAATTGCAGCTCTGGAAACGGAATGCGAAACCACTCAACAGGCACAAACCTTGTATGAAACCGAGATTGATCGATTAAAAGGTATTGTTCGAGTAGCAGAAATGAGATTGCGTGAACTTAAGCGCGGCCAGCGTATTGCGACGGCTACGGATAAAACACAAAGACTTCGGGAGACAATGCCGGGTAGTGGACTATCAAGTTTAAAGGATGCCGAAGAAACGTTAAATCGATTACGTGTCCGCCAGCAACAAATCGACACAACTGCAGAAGCCATAAGTGAGATGGAAGAGACCGGAGACCCAGCTTGCATTATTAACAAGCTTGCGGAAGCAGGTTGTGGCACCCCGCAAAAAACATCGGCAGAAGATGTACTCGCTCGGCTTCAAAACAAAATCAGTAACGGGCATAGCACCAGTACCCAATAACCATATTAGAAAAGGTATAGTGAAATGAATGAGCAAAATAGCAATCACTCATCAGTCTGGTTGAACTTCACCTATTTATCTTTTGCCATTGCTGTGGCGATGATGGCGGGCGGTATTTTCTTTATGGAAGCCAGCTTTTCAGCCAAAGGGTTTTACGCGATGTCAGCAATCATGCTGGTGCATACCTCAATCACAATAACTAAAACTCTGCGCGACAATCAGGAGTCCAGTCGACTGATTAATAAGATAGAAGATGCGAAAACCGAAAAACTCTTAATGGACATCAGCCGCCCAGATGCGACTTAGCCTAGCATTAAGAACTGCAATAATTAATCCGATTACTAACCCATGGTGAAATATGATGGTGAGTAATCGGATAGATAAGAAGGGATCTTGTAATTAGATCCCTTCTTCGTAGGTTTTGACGTTAAAGGGTGCCAGTTCCTGAAGGTATTCTTCCAGAGTTACCAGTCCAACACAGGGCATCGCACCTATTAGTTCTGTTTGATTTCGGACGATTTTTTTTGCAAGAACAATTGCCGGTATCGTTGGGATTTGGGGGCCATCTCCCTTAAGGGCTATGATAAACCATTTCTTGGTAAGAGCTTGCCCAGCCAGATCTTTGCCTCTTAAAATTACGTGCATCCCACCATCGGATGTTCCCAAGGCATTGAACCAGTTGCTCACTTTGAGAAGCCAGGGAGCATGATTTTGTAGTTTCAGAGGGAGGCCCAAACGGACCAACCACGATATTCCCCACAACCCCAAATGCATCATGCCCAGCTCCAGACCTGCGGAAAAATGAATTCTATTAATCCCATAGTGTTCGGGTAGGAGGTCGAGATCTGGAATATCGCAGTTGGCCATCCATCTGGTACCCAGTACCGGGTATTTTTGTTGATAGATATCCTGCCAGCCAAACCGCTCGGTATCGTCGCCTTTTACCTTACCGAGCTTTTTTCCAACGTAACTCATAATGGCTTGTGTAGTTGCGAGGCCACGTTCAGCCTTTTGTCCGGGGCTAATGCCGTAGGTCATATTGTCAATTTCAGAGAATTCGTGTTTGAAGTGTTCGGCGACTGCTGAGGAAAGGCCGGGTACGGTACTGGCACCGCTTATTACGGCAATGCCTTTTGTCGTTGCCTTTTCGTTTAAAGTGCTAATTTCCGTAACAAAATCTCTACCATCTGCGAGGTCAATATAAGAGACGCGTTGGTCTATGCAGATTTTTGCAACGCTATAGTCGCTGCTTTGAAAAGGGCCACAAGTGTTGATAACGACAATAGGCTTGAGTTTTTTTAGCTGAGTTTCTAAGTTTTTATTAACGTCAAAACAGGCGATGTTGGCCAAGTTTTTTGGAAGCTCTTGGCAGAAACTCTCGGCTTTCTCCGCATTTCTTCCGACGATTATTACAGGGATACCATCAGTGGTGAGAGCCTTGGCAATGCGTTTGCCAAAATTTCCGTAACCCCCGAGGATTAAGACTGATTGCTGCATGAAACTTCCGTTACCCTGAATTCACCGGCATAACCAAATGTCGTGCCAAATAAGTTGTGGTTGGCGTGGGTCCACATTGAAAAGTTATCTTCGGATAGAGGGGTCTCTTCTGCATAACCCTTGCCCATAACGAGGGAAAGCGGGATCGGGATCATCCAACCAAATAGTCGCCAGACGTAGCCCTTGTGGCGCAAAATTACTTTCTCGCCATCCCACTCATAGCTCAGCTTCCAGCCGATACCAAAGCGCATAAACTCGATTAAGATGTTGTCTTTGACATGCTCCATGCGGGAGCGAAAGGTAATATCGCCTTTGTCTGGGAAGTGAAATGTTCGATCGAAGTAGAATGATTTGGATTGCAACGATGAATTCTGGTTTGACTTTTCATAGCTTCGAAAGATGACGGTGACGGGGACTGCATCTCCAGAATGGGCGAGCAGCATTCCCGTGAGCTTTGCCATTAAGCTGACAAAGGGAGAGATTTTAATGTCGAGTTTACCCTCCACCGTGACTTGATCATCACTGTTTGCACGAACCGCATAGTGTTTTTGCATCACGGGGGGCAGATTATCCCAATCCTTGCCAAAAACCGATTTGAAAATTGGCTCATTTGGGTTCATTCTTGGCTCCAAATATTTCGGATAAAAGAGGAGGATAGGGCTGTGTAAATTGTTTTGATAGATGATCTTAAACGAGGAGTATAAGAAGTAACAAGTTTATAACACCATTGTTTTAACTGTTCTTTCTCATCTTGCTATGTCTCTATAGCTCAATGGAATACTTACTCCTCAAATGGGTTCATATTATTAGCTCAACCATTCTGTTTGGAACTGGAATTGGCAGTGCTTTTTATATGTTCATGGCCACCCGGAACAAAGATCTTTCGGTTATGTATTTTACCGTACGCCATGTCGTTATTGCTGATTGGCTTTTTACGACACCCTCTGTAATTATTCAGTTATTGACCGGATTAGCCCTTGTTCACCTTGGTGGTTACAACTTAACAGACGGCTGGATTTACTGGGGGCTTGGTTTGTACTTTTTTGCGGGTATTTGCTGGCTGCCTGTCGTTAGGATGCAGATCAGAATGCGGGATCTTATAAAAGATTCACTAGAGACAGGGGACGATTTGCCGAAACATTATTGGCGAATGAACAAGTGGTGGACTGTTTTGGGCTCACTCGCTTTTCCCGCTGTTGTGATGGTGTTTTACTTGATGGTTTTTAAACCAAGCGGTTTTTAGGTTACGGTAATGAGTAGAATTTTACGTTAAAACTCTGCCCGTTTTGGGCATGCCCATTATGAAATGTTAACACGATTGATTTATGATGTGCTTTCGGTGATTAAGGTCTCTCTTTGTATGTTTGGGGAGGTAGTAAAGTGCAAAGTTTAGCGGCGAATAGATCTTTAAAGATCGACAGTGCTCACCTTATTGAGTTATTGCGATATTGGAAGAGTTTGTCCTCTGTTGGCAGGTTGCCTGGGCGTAAGGATATTGACCCTTTAAATATCCCGCATATTTTACCTTATTGTGAGTTATTGGATGTCTATCTTGATCCTCTTGATTTTGAATATCGGTTGATTGGCACAAAAATAGATGAAATTACACGTGGCAAATATACAGGTCTCCGTGTAAGTGAAATTCCAACGCAAATAGCCCCAAGCTTGATTTATGAGCTTTATTGCAAAGTGGTGGAAGACAAGAAACCGGTACGGACGGTTCTACCGTATACTGGGGATCAACCTGGTATAGTTGAGGTCGAAAGCCTGGTTCTTCCTCTTGCAAATAACGGTCACGATGTTGATATGCTTCTCGGTGGTATCGCTCTGAATTGAGCCGATGGTTCCGTTTTCAGCAAATGAAATTATTTCAAATTATCTCTCCAATTTTTTTGTTCCCTGTTGACCTAAGTCAATGTGAGAGCTGCAGTATCTTTCTAATCTATAATTGTAGATGACAGTTATGAGGGAGTGAGAATGTCTCAGCATACACCGCATGAACTTTTGGAAGAATTTCCAGAACACAAAGACAGCATTCACACAAGGAAGCAGTCTGATGCGCATTTCGCAAAGTTGGCGGATGATTATCATCGGGTTAACCGATTGGTACATCGGCATGAAAGTGAAGTCGAAACTCTGAGTGATGATCACATCATTGAGATTAAGAAGGAACGCTTAGCACTGAAAGACACGATCCACTCGCTATTAACGGTTTAATTTACTTGTTAAATTCCCCAAGACAACTTTGGCTGCCTTTTTAGGCAGCCTTTTTTTTGGGGTTAGTCTTTTTAAGGCTCTGCCCAGAGCCGGAGAAGATTGGCGTGGCTTTTACTTAAGAGATCAAACTCTTTGGTTTTCCCATCTCGTTCAAATATGGCGCGGCGGGTTGTATCGATGTCAAAGAGAATTTCACGATGCTCGGCAGAGCGGACAAGGCTTTGTAACCAGCTGACAGTGACTTGCCTTACGCCTCTTGTGACAGGGGCAACTCTGTGAAGTGTTGTCGAGGGGTAAACAATGGCTGAACCTGCTTGCAGCTTGAATTTCTGTTCACCAACGGAACTATTCATGACGAGTTCACCGCCATCGTAACTTTCCGGATCGTTTAAAAACACTGTGAAGGATATGTCCGTCCGAAAGCCCCGGTCTGCACCCATCACCGCGTCATCAATGTGGTTACCGTATTCCATGCCTGGTTCATAGCGGCTGAAAAGAGGTGGGCGCATTTTTCGGGGAAGGGTTACTCTGGAAAAAATAGCGTTTTTTTGCAAACCGTTGTTCAATATTGCAATAGCTTGGCGGGCAACTTTGTCATTGCCGGAAAGTTGTTGGTTGTTTTTAACAAGTTTTGCATGCCAGCCAGCCGTTAGTTTTCCGTCTTTAAACTGGCCCTGTTCCAATAAGGTGTTGAGTTTGAAAAGATCGGTTTTGCTCAAAATATCTGGAATGGTAATTAGCATTGCACCCTGTTTCCCCGAATTTTTCTTCTAACTTGAAAATTACTTTAGCAAAAAGACTATTAATATACGATGGGGTAATAAACGATGGGTAATAAAGGATAGTTCAAGCCAAAGAGACCATGGCACATAAAAGACCAAACACTAGAAACTCGTCAGGTGGTTATCCCAGGCAAAGTCAGCGTCCTGATGTATGGCCTGTTCGCCCAGCCATAGGTTTCCCTGGCCGTCCGAAATGGTAAAGCCCTCGCCAACACCTGCAACACCACCCGCGTCTTGTCGCTGGATTATTTTGATAAGCTCTCCATTGTCATTATCCCATATCGCAATTCTATTTCCGCGTGGTGCTGACGTTGCGATGAGAGTTCCTGATGCATTTACGGCGACAGATCCAATATAGTGTTTCATGCCGTGATAGGTTTTGGGATCAGATATCGGTCGTATCTTTTGGCCCGGGCGTTGATGAGCAACTAAACTTAGGCTGTCCGTCGGGCTGCCTTCGTATTGGCCCCCGATCCATATCGTACCGCCTTTTGCTTCGGCCATGTGTCTTAAAGAAAGTTGGTAAAACTCACGGGGAAGGCTTGCTTGAGAGAGCAGTTTTCCATCTCTGGCGTCGATGTAGCTTATGGAAGGTTCCATAGTGGAAATATTTAATTTTTGTCTTGGGTAATCCGGGTGAGTAAGGATGCCCCCATTAGCAACGGCAATGGTTGAGCCGTCTGACATCAACAGGGCTTCGTGCGGGCCAATGCCGTGGGTTTCTATTTCAGAGACACGTTTATAACTATCAGTGACATCGTAGATACCGATAACGCCACGTTCGTTTTCATAATCGTTTTCACTGGCATAGAGCAGCCGCCCGTCGGCTGAGAAAAATCCATGACCGAAGAAATGGTACCCTTCTGGTGGAGTGAAGGCGACGCGTTTGTTTTGGTTGGCTAAATCAAGAACAAGCGCAAAGCGTCCAGGGCGACGGGCAAAAACGACGGCTAAGTTTTTGTTTGGAGACACGGCTGTTGCATGGCCGCGATTTTCGAGCTTTTCGCTGAAAAGCAGCTTGCCTTGATCATCAAGTACCGCAGCTGAAAATTGTCCGACAAGATCCTTACGCGCGGCGATAAAAGCAGGTGGTCTTGACTGGCTTGAAGGAGACGCATTCGATATTGTGGCAAGGGGAAGCAGTGCACTTGAGAATATACCCGATGACGCCAGTCCGGCCATGAATTGTCTGCGATTAATCTCCATCGAGTGAATTAAACCCTAAGCTGAGACCGAGTTCCGCTAGGATAAGATCTGTCGTTATGTTCTTTGCGCCCTCAAGGGGAATGAGGATATAGGATAGAATTTGATGGGCATCTTCCTGTTTCACGAGCTCGATCCAAGGTTCTGGTCTTTGCTCGAGTTTCGTCAAAGTTCTGTTGGTTTGTTTGAGTTCAAACTCAATGGATTTGGCATATCTGGGTGTGAAAGAGCCTAAACCTCCCGTGTTCATGAGGTTGGTTACTGAATTTAGGTTATATTTTATCGCATGTATTGTCATACCTGATCGCCAAAGAGGTGCGCGTTTGGGTTTGGATTTTCCAGGTTCATCCTTAATGGAATTGTGGAGTTTGAGATCTCTGACGCTCTGGATCATCTCACTTGCTACTCTGAGGAAGTCTTGCATAACTTCCCCTTTAGACCTGTAAACGGGATTGTCAGGCCCGGCATTGTACATCAAATCGGCATATCCATTTGGTTTCGACCAATCTTCTGAAATATCCCGAGCAGTTAATGCCATCGCTTTACTAATTGTAGCGCCGTACTGGCAACGGTAGCTTCCTAGCTCTCCTGTAGACAGTACCTCAGATCCTTTGCCAAACAGGACGTATTCAAGGGCAAGTAGTCCTTGTAATGCGACACTTTTTGTTTGAAGTTTTTCTGGGGAAAGCGCCTTTTGATCTTCTGCAACGATCAGATTTCGAACTTGCTTGAGGCCGATTGATTTCCGATCCGGCCAAAAAAACAATTTTTCCTGGCGGTTGTCTTTTCTTGCTGGTCCAAGTCGAAAGATTTCAACAGCTGACCAGGCGCTAACCAATGTTGCATAACTTTGTCGAGCCTTGCTCAGGTTTTCAGTTGTCGGGTTTAGGCAAAGTTTTTGTATAATTTCTTCTTCGGCCAAGGCGGAGATTTGAAGAGTTGTGTATCCCGGGAGAACAGAGCGTTCAATCATCTGCTTTATAACGGGTGTAAAGTCTGGTTGTATTGGCTTACTTGGGTTGAGATCCTGTGCGATCGCCCCAAATGGCAGCAGACACATTCCTGCGAAAAGAGAGAGTTTCTTTTTTGAAACTCGAAATGAAGCGATGAACATCAAAGGGATCCTAGAAACTTAAGTAAAGAACGTCGTTCGTCAGGTGCCATGTTTACGACGGTATCTCGTGATACCTGAGCTTCGCCGCCATGCCAAAGAATTGCTTCGAGCAAGTTACGCGCTCTGCCATCATGAAGAAAGTAAGTATGGCCATTTACGGTTTCGGTTAAGCCAATTCCCCAAAGAGGAGCGGTACGCCATTCGCGGCCCGTGGCATCCCCTACCGGACGGTTATCTGCCAAACCGTCACCCATATCGTGTAAGAGAAGATCGCTGTACGGCCAAATCAATTGGAAAGACAATTCTTTTTGGCCTGCGTCACGTCGGGTTACGTATTTAGGTTGGTGGCATGCAATGCAGCCTGAATTGTAAAACAGCTCTTTACCTTCAAGGACTTTGGCGTTGCTCACATCACGACGTGCAGGAACCGCTAGATTTTTTGAATAAAAAACAACGAGGTCGAGAACCTTTTTGGGCGCTTCGCCATTACCGAGTTGTTTTTGTGCTCCATTGGGTTGGGCTCTGCAGGTCGGTTGATTGACGGTGCAGTCGCCCCACGGAGCTGGAACATCAGGTGTCGAGAGTCCAATATCTCCTGCAAAGGCATTGGCCGATTGCATATGGATACTCAGATTTGAAGCTTTCCACCCAAAGCGTCCGAGAACTTTCTTATCCGAGATTTGATCAAAGATCATACTTGGCTTTCCAGAAATACCGTCTTTGTCGAGATCGTTCTGGTCTGCGAGAGCGAGGATATCCTGTTCGTGTATAGCTTCTATTAATCCTAGGCCAATCATGGGAGGGGCAACGCGGGGAGACAGCATAACATCCGGATCGAGATCACCGTACGCGAGCTCTTCTACACTATAGCTTGGCGTTCTTAGAGAGACTGTTTCGCCGCCGTTTAAGGTAATAGTTTTTTCTTGGTATGAAATGCGCATTTTCCCTTCGGCGGATAAGCCTGTCACTGCTTGATCCTGGAGTTGCCCGCCGTACGTTGGTTCGGCTATTCGAAGTTCAGTACCCGATTTTATGGCTTCAATCTCTTCTGGTGTTCTTGGTGGGACAGATAAGCGAAGGAACATCGACGTGGCGAGATCCAGATTGTTTTCTGGCGGATGACCGCGTCCGTCCTTTAAATGGCAGCGCTGGCAAGAGCGGGCATTGTAAAGCGGGCCTAGGCCATCAGATGCTTTTGTCGAGGACGGCGAGGCGACCCATATTTTTTTGAAAAGACTGTTACCGAGCTTAAAGTCTCTTTCATCTTCAAAGGTCAAATTTCCAGATGGATGAGAAAAAGCCTTATTGCTAATTCGTTTTTTTGACGTAGCGGCTCCGGCTGATTTTTGCTCAAAGTTTTCTGCTTTAGAGAAGTCGGTTGTTGGCTGTGTGACAGCCCTTACTCGCTCTTGATCGACCTCGTTGAGATCATCTCGCAGATGATTCGAGAAAGGGCTCGGAGAGGAGTTCGCAATAACGCCAGCTGAAAGACTGATACCAATTGAGACAGTACAACAAAGAATGAGTTGTTTTCGACGAGAAGCTGCCATTGGAGAGTATTTTCTTTTCTAATATACGTGAAATGGGCAACCCAAAACAGAGCTGCCCACAGTACTATCACATCGTTAATATTGAAAAATATGAGTACTTGGTCGCAGTACCCATATTTGTCAGGTTTTAATTAAAGACGGCGTTTGGATTGTCGAGACTGTCGGAGCCTTCAACTTCAATGTCAGATAGGTCGAGGGCGACAACCGCACGCTCGATTGAACGGGTTTGGTTAATGAGGCCGTCAATCGCTGCTTGTACGACTGCATTGCCAACAACGTTACCTTCGCCGATCATCTGGTCATAAGCTTCGATGCTTTCTGCCCGTGCTTTCATGATAGCCATGGAAGACACTGTGCTGTCCAGTTTGCCACGAAGTTCCGCATCTGCAGCAGCATCTTTAGATTTTACGAGGTCGGAAATAGAAGGCCCGCTTACTACAGAACCATCTAAGCGACGATAGTGGCCCGTGTAAACATTCCGAATACCGATCTGATCGAAATAATGAGAGTTGTGTGTATTGTCAGAGAAGCAGTCATGCTCTTCTTCAGGATCGTTCAAGAGCAAACCAAGCTTCATGCGCTCGCCCGCAAGTTCACCGTAAGATAGTGAGCCCATGCCTGTGAAAATTGTTCTCAGGCTTGCTGATGGATCTTTTAGTAGACCAGTTCTTGCTGCACCACTGGTTTCCCAGTTCGCAGCCATTTCTGCAAGATCTGAGATCAAAAGTGTCGAAGCTGATTTGAGGTACTGAGCACGACGATCACAATTTCCGCCAGTGCAGTTTTTTACATCAAAGTCAGTTGCTGGACGATTTCCTGCACCTGGACCGTTTCCGTTGAGATCTTGCCCCCAAAGAAGGAATTCAATGGCGTGATAACCCGTGGCGACATTGGATTCAACTTCTTCAGCTTCGTGCAAAGTCTCGGAAATTAGAGCTGGCGTAATCGTCGTTGCATCAATTTTTTTACCGTTAACTGAAAGCTTTGAATTGGCAACCACGTTTACTGTGTAAAGGGCGTTTTCGTCTGATTCATCGCCATATGATGTATCAACGTAATCGATCAAACCTTCATCAAGTGGCCAAGCGTTAACGCGGCCTTCCCAGTCATCAACAATAGCATTACCAAAACGGTAAACTTCGGTTTGTTGATAGGGGGCACGTGCGGTAACCCAAGCTGAACGTGCAGCGTTGAGAGAGGCGTTTGATGGTGAGGCTATCAAAGTATTGATCGCACTGTCCAGTGCCTGTGCTGAAGTTAATGAATCCTGATAGCCAGCAAGAGCAATATCAGCATAATTTTTGATAACACTGTTGGCATCGACTTTATCTGCATAGGCCGCACCAGCGCCAAGTACAGAGAGGACAGTTACAGTGCTCGCTACACGAGCGACCTTTTTCAGAGCGTTGCTCATTTTATTCCCATTCACAACCGGGGCATTTCGCTAAAGCGGTTAGCCGAGGTGATAAGCTTGAAGCTCGTGCAGAAAGCAGGAGCGGTTGAGTATTATTCGCAACAACTAACACAAGTGAGAATGAGTTGCAATTTCGAAATTGCATTTTTTAAGAGAAAATTATGGCAAGAGACATTTATGAAAAAAATTGTGTTTGGGGAGAGTGATCGTCTTAGAAGGAGTGTGTTTGAAATAAGCGAAGGTAGTGCATAAAAAAAGGCTGGCACAATTTGTACCAGCCTTTTGAAACGAAACGATGCTATTAATCGTCGTCAGATTGGCTCTGAGATTGAACGTAGTTTTGAATGCCAACGCGTTTGATAAGTTCAAACTGTGATTCGATGTGATCTACGTGCTCTTCTTCGTCCACCAGAATTTGCTTAAGAAGATCGCGGCTACCGTAATCACGAACAGACTCGCAATGCGCGATACCTTCTTTATAAACTTCAACTGCTTCAAGTTCGCCAGCGAGGTCACACTTAAGGACTTCTTCTACATCTTCCCCGATTTTGAGCTTGTTCAGGCTCTGAAGATTTGGGAAGCCATCAAGAAGTAAGATACGATCCATTAGCTTGTCAGCGTGGTGCATTTCCTCAATAGATTCTTTGTATTCAAATTTGGCGAGCTTTTCTACGCCCCAATCTTTGAGTAGTTTAGAATGCAGGTAATATTGATTGATTGCTGTAAGCTCGTGGGTCAGAGCTGTGTTTAGATGCTCAATGACTTTTTTATCGCCCTTCATAATGGGGTCCTCGCTTTGAATTAATGTCAGAAAGGAAAAGAAATTTTCCTGAAATGGCAGATATTATCTACTTTAGAATCTTTCCAATAATGTAAATTGATTCGCTGAAATATCAAGTAAATTTTCAAAAAATCTGACATGTGATAATGATTATCAATTACGAAAAGAGGACAGTTGTCTATGAATAAGTAAATGGGGAGTATAGATTTGAGTTTTATAAGATTACGTGACGTTTAGTGGGGTAATTTTTTGAATTTATTTGTATACATTTGCTTTGTTCCAGTACTTGTTTGCTTTGTTTCATCGTTCAGTGAAGTCTAAGCCTAATGTTGACGATCGTTATTGAGCTTTTTAGAACATTTCGTAAACATTTTCATTTGGTGTTGAGAGAATGGCGTCCAATTTTATCAGTGCAGATTCGAGGATTTTATGTTGAGTTGGTGCCATGATTGATAAGCGAATGTTGTGTAGACCCGAACTTGATTTGTTTGCAAATCGATACCCAGCCATCACGTTAACACCTGCAATTTCGGCTCTTTTTGCAAAGGTGTTCGCGGAAATTGATGTCGGTAACTCTATCCAGGCATGAGAACGGCAGATATCGATATTTGTTACCTTTTGACCGAGGATCCTATTAGTTAGTTCTGCGCGGTCTCTGGCTTGAGACATGATTGTTTTGGGGATGGACAATAATTCATCCTTTCGTCCTGCAATTTCAGTTGCCGCAGTTACCAAAATGGGAGAAACCATCCAGGTTTGCGCCGTAATGCCCTGCGCCATAAGCATGGTGATATATGGGGGTGCTATTGCTACTCCGATCCGCAAGGAGGGTGTAATCCGTTTTGCAAGGCCCGTTAGATAAACTGAATTTTCTGGGAAAAGAGATGCATAAGGCGGAGGGGCATCGGGGTATAAAAATCCATAGATATCATCTTCGATAATAAGAATATTATGTCTTTCAGCGAGGTCCCCGATTTCTTTTCGTCTCGCGAGCGGTGTTGTAATGCACGTTGGGTTGTGACCTGTGGCGGTTGTTACCAAGATCCTTATTCTCCCTTCCTGACAGAGCTTTTCAAATGAATTGGGGCAGATGCCCTGATCGTCCGTTTCAACAACAACAGAAGCAAGACCCGATTGCGATAAGGCTGCCGAGATCCCGGGGTAACTTAAAGGTTCTATGCAGACGGTGTCTCCGGGTGAGGTTAATCTGCTTAGAGCGGTAAATATGCCGTTTTGTGCCCCGTGAGTGATGAGAATGCGTTCATCTGTAATGTCTTGAAGTGTTGAGGGTAAAAAGCTTCGCATTAGTAATTTTTGTGCGGGATCTCCAAACCCATCACGATAGGTCATCAGGGTAAGGGAAGAGGCTTTTTCGGCGGCTCGTTTCAAAGCCCAGCGTATAAGATTTTCACCCCAGTCATTGGCTATAGCGTTCATACCAAGATCGACAAAACCGCTGTCGGTGAATTTTGCCTTGTCCCGAAAATCGGTAGATCGCGGAAGTATGACATCTGCACCGATGTTTGATCTTTCTTGAACGAAGGTTCCGCGGCCGACCACGGCGGTAACAAGACCTTTACGTTCCAGGGAAGTATAGACTCTGGACATGGTTCCCAAGCTGCATTTTGCATTCCAGGCCGCTGTGCGTAGGGGAGGTAGTTTTTCGCCAGGTTTAAGTGTTCCATCGCTAATGGCTTGTTTGAAAACGGTTTCTAACTTTACGTACTTTTGCCCATCAGCTGGGGCCTGTTGGGATATGCGAGATAATATTGTCATAGGAACAATATAACAATTGTTCAATGAACAATACAGAGTAAGTTTTGAACATGTAATTAATGATGAACAGACTTGTTGAAGGAAAAGGGCTTATGTCACCAGAAAATATTTTACCAGCAATTGTCTTTGCGGCGGTTATGTCTGGGACGCCTGGCCCTGCAAATATGATTTTAATGGCGACAGGTGCGGCGTTGGGATTTAAACGTGCGTTCCCCTTTACTCTTGGGGTACAGAGTGGGTTTTTCTTGGTTTTAGCAGTGGCCGCTTTTGGTGTGACGAGCCTCTTGGATGGCTTTCCTGCATTGGCACCTGTGATCACTATTGCGAGCAGCTGTTATTTACTTTATCTCGCATGGAAGATCGCAATGTCAGATATGAGTAAGGCATCAAGTGGTGTGAGTGTGAAGACCGTGGGGTATTTGAACGGACTTATCGTGCATCCCATGAATCCCAAAGCATGGTTGATGGCGACAACCGTATTTGCTCAGTTTGCCAATCAAAACTCTCCGGCCTGGGAGCAGTGGTTGGTAATGTGCCTCATCTTTATTGTCGGGGGATTTCCAACAAATTGTATTTGGTGCTGGGGAGGAGATAAGATTATCTCTGCGATACAGAGTCCCAAAAAGAGGTTCGCAGTAAATCTGTTTTTGGCGATTTCTACTGTGGGTATTGTTGCGTATATGGCGGTGGGACAATTTGCTTAAGGCCGCAAGATCAAATCAGAAAAAAACGAGAGAGGAAATACCTCTCTCGTTTAAGTAAGGTCGATAGAGCTTCACTGATTACAATGTTGGCGGTAATCAGATCACCTATATCCTTGGCGTATCTCAGTGCTCATAGGGTCAAACACACATACCCTTTGCATTGTTGCCAAAGATCTTAGAACCCGTCGCGTCGTATGTCGTCTTCATACCACTAACGACGAACAGGGAGTAACAAAGGCCGATAAGCCTAAAACTAACAATACCAAGTACAGGGACCGTCTTGTTCGTTTCTATGCTAAGGCTAGGGGGATGTGGGGGACGAGGCAATAAAGCGTTGCCTATTTTTGCAAACTTTGTAAATATATTTATGCTATAACGCTAAATTTTGTGAAAGTTGTAAATTCTATGGCGCGTCAGATATTTGCTGGTCGTAAAATCCGACATCTGCGGGGGCAGATTGGTTTAACGCAGATCGCAATGGCCACGCAGCTAGGCATTTCTGCTGCTTATCTCAACCTTGTAGAACACAACCAGCGGCCTTTATCAAGGAAGCTTCAAAAAAGGCTAGAAGATGCTTTCAATATAAAAGAAGGCGAGTTGTCTGGCGGGGAAGAGGCGCGATTACTCTCGGCTTTGAACGAACTTTTTTCCGATCCCTTGTTTGATAAGGCAAAGCCCGATAGTTCGGCGCTTGGTGATTTTGTCGCCGTTCACCCCGAAATCAGTCGGGCACTGTTGAAACTTTATCGGGCATTTAGAAATGCCCGTGAAGATACCTTAAAGGCAAGAGAAGTTCTCTCCGCGGATCCTTATTTCACTGACACCAGTCATAAATTATTAACTCAACTTACTTCAATACGGTCATTTGCTGAAATCCTACAAGATAATGACGATCTTTCTGAGCACCAGCGTGATCGTTTCACCACTGTTCTGGTTGATGAAAGTCAGAAGCTAACCTTGATGGTTGGCGAGTTGTTCGATTTTATTAATGGAGAGTCCAATCAATCTGCGGCCTTGAGTGAGACGCCGACCGATGAAGTCGTGGATATGCTATCTGCGAATGACCACTATTTTCCCACTTTGGAGCAGGCCGCAAACCAATTGCGAGAGCGTTTGGGAGATCCTAAACCTTATGGATTATTTGATGCACTCGCAGGATATTTGGATCGACAACTTGGGATTAAAGTCGAAGTTGTTTCGGTAACAACGCATTCCTCGTTAAAGCGTGGAATGTGGGAGCTCGAAGGCGAAGACGGCGGTGTACTTCGATTGATGGAAACACTTTCTGTGAGCTCATTAAATTTTCGAATGGCTCGTATTATAGCGGAAGTTGCTTATGCAGATATTCTTGATAACACTCTTTCTGAAGTTAATGTGAGTGGTGAAGAGGCCAAAGTATTGTGCTTGAAGGCATTAGGGAGTTACTTCGCTGGTGCTCTTATGATGCCTTACTCGCCGTTTCGAGAAGCAGCATTGGAATTGCGCCACGATATTGATCTGTTGCGGAGGCGCTTTCGCGTTGGGTTTGAGCAGGTTTGTCACCGATTGACCACGTTGCAGAAGCCAGAAGAAGAAGGTGTGCCGTTTCATTTTATCCGAGTGGATTTGGCGGGGCAGATCTCAAAACGGTTTAGCGCCTCAGGCCTTCGTATCCCCCGCTATGGTGTACTGTCACCTGATTGGGGGGTGCAAGATGCCTTTCTTAAGCCTGGCCGGGTCAATCTTCACTCTCTACGCGCCGAAGATCAAAGTGTGTATTTCTCTATTTCAAAAACAGTAACAAAGCCCGGTACCATGGTTGGGCAAGCGGGCAATACATTTGCTGTCAGCCTTGGGTGTGAAGTGTCATTCGCTCGCCATGTTGTCTATGCGGACGGTTTGGATTTTGCCCATCCTGATAGTGTGTTGTTAGGAGGCTAAAGAGGCATTAGTTTGGAGCCGTGCAAAATCACGCCTTGGCAAAGCAGACAGCCTGACTGTAATGTATGTGCCACAGGGAATATAAAGAGATAACCGGATAGCAGAGAAGGGCAGAAAATGCCTCATACGGTTCTCGTGGTCGAGGACGAGCCTCATATAGTCGACTCACTGAGCTTTCTGATGAAGAAGGCCGGATTTGAAGTCTTTATTGCACGCGATGGCGATGCTGCTTTACGTATGGTGGAAAGTCGTCCGCCAGACTTGATGCTGCTTGATATTATGTTGCCAAGACGTGATGGCTTTGAAGTTCTGAAAACAGTGCGTTCAAATCAGGCGTGGCGTGACATGCGGATCATTTTGTTGACCGCAAAGGGACGCGATGTAGATCGGTTAAAGGGGATGGAACTCGGTGCGGATGATTTTGTGACCAAGCCTTTTTCTACTAAAGATGTCGTCCGATTAGTTCGGCAGCATCTGGGTGTAGAGGAAAAATCAGCTTAGTTTAGTTCACAAGATTTCATCCAAACAGTTTCCTGTATCTAATCCTTGGAAGGAGGATGCGTGAGCCGTCCAGGTGAAAAAGGGGAACGCAGTATTGCGCTGTTCCTTCTGGCTTTACTTCTATTCAGCCCATTAATTTTATCAATCTTCAATAAAGAAGACCTGTTTTTTGGTCTGCCTCCTCTCTACGCCTATTTATTTTCTGCTTGGGGTGGAATTATTGCAGCGGTCGGTTGGTCGGCTTGGAGAGGCCGAGATAAGCTTGAGCCTGCCGAGTTAGACAAGGATGTTGATACCGCTTCCTACTCAGCCAATGAGCCTGATGTTCCAAATACAGGTGACCAAAGCCAGTCAGAAATGAGTGATGGTAAAGACGTGAGGGGAGATAGTGATGCTGGTTGACTGGATTATTATTCTCTCTTCAATTTGTTATCTCCTTCTGCTTTTTGCGGTTGCTTATTTTGCCGACAAACGTGCTGAAAGAGGGGCCGGAATAACATCGCACCCTTATGTCTATGCGCTATCTCTTGGGGTGTATTGTACGTCGTGGACTTTTTACGGCTCGGTCGGTCGGGCTGCATCTAGTGGTCTTGATTTTTTGCCGATATATATTGGGCCAACGTTGGTGTTTGTTCTCTGGTGGCTGGTCGTAAAGAAAATCATCCGGATAACCAAGGCTCACCGGATTACTTCAATTGCTGATTTTATTTCTTCTCGGTATGGCAAAAGTACGCCGCTGAGTGTGTTGGTAACTGTTATCGCGGTTGTCGGAATTGTCCCCTATATCTCCCTACAGCTAAAGGCGGTGGCAACCAGCTTCAACGTGTTAAAGCAATACCCAGAGGTTATTGCGCCCTTGAACTCGCCTCCGATAGCAACAGTGGCTGACACTGCTTTTTGGGTTGCTTTGGTGCTTGCAGTTTTTGCCATTCTCTTTGGCACGAGGCATATCGACAACAGTGAGCACCATGACGGCGTGGTGGTGGCGATTGCCTTTGAATCAGTGGTCAAACTGTTTGCGTTTCTTGCTGTCGGAATATTTGTCACCTTTGGCATTTATGATGGTTTTGGCGACCTATTTGCCAAGGCGGCCAAAAAGCCTGAACTTTTACAACTTATGACCCTCCAAAAAGAAGGTGCCTATACGACTTGGGTTACCCTAACGACTTTATCGATGGTGGCTGCTGTATGTTTACCACGGCAATTTCAAGTCATTGCTGTTGAGAACGTAAATGAGCCAGAGTTGCGCAAAGGAGTTTGGTTTTTTCCGCTTTATCTGTTGGCGATAAATATTTTTGTTCTGCCGATTGCACTCGGGGGGTTGCTGCAATTTCCAAGGGGCGATGTAAATGCTGATACGTTTATTCTGACTTTACCAATGGCGCACGGGCAAGAAAGTCTGGCCTTGCTTGTCTTCCTAGGTGGGCTCTCTGCTGCGACAAGTATGGTTATAGTTGCTACGATAGCTTTGAGCACAATGGTCTGCAACGATTTGGTTATGCCGGTGTTGTTGCGATGGAAATGGCTTGGGTTAAGAGAGAAAAGTGATTTTACCGGGGTCTTACTTTTTGTCAGGCGCAGCAGTATTATTCTCATACTGTTATTCGGTTATGCGTACTTCCGTTTTCTCGGCGAGAGTGACGCCTTGGTCACGATTGGCTTAATATCTTTCGCAGCGGTGTTTCAGTTTGCTCCGGCAATGCTTGGGGGGATGTTCTGGAAAGGTGGCAATCGACTGGGGGCATTAACAGGACTTTCCTTGGGATTTGCGGTTTGGGCTTACACTTTACTATTACCTGCCTTTGCGAAATCAGGCCTTTTACCCATTACCTTTATTGCTGCCGGGCCGATGGGAATGGACCTTCTGCGTCCTTATGAGTTGTTTGGCCTTCGGGGATTAGATCACTTAACCCATGCCCTCTTTTGGACGACAACATTTAATGTTGGGGCTTATATATTTGTTTCTCTCTATACCAAGCATTCAGCACTAGAGCGTGTTCAGGGTGCTCTGTTCGTCGATGTTTATCGTTACGCAGATCAGGGGCCACGGTCACAAATCTGGCAAGGGTCTGCTTCGGTAGAGGAGTTGTTTGATTTATTGGTAAGGTTTTTGGGGCGCGCGAGGGCAGATCGCTCCTTTAGTGGGTATTTTCGAGATCGGGGGTTGGAGCGCCGACGGGTTGCGACTGCCGATGCTGATCTCGTCAACTTTACCGAGCGATTGTTGGCGGGTGCAATCGGTGCTGCTTCTGCACGGGTGATGATATCTTCTGTGGTAAAGGGAGAGGTGGTTCGAATTGAGGAGGTTATGAAAATCCTTGATGAAACATCGCAAGTCATTGAGTACAGCCAAAATCTCGAACAAAAATCCCAAGAGTTGGAAACGACTACCCGCCAATTGCGTGCAGCAAACGAACGTTTACAAGAGTTGGATCGTCTTAAAGATGAGTTTCTCTCGACCGTTAGTCATGAGCTTCGAACGCCTCTGACTTCAATTCGATCCTTTAGTGAAATTCTATGTGACCATCCTGATTTGGATGAAGAAGAGAAAAACCGTTTTTTAGGTATTATCGTCAAAGAAAGTGTCAGGCTCACGCGTTTGATAAATCAGGTCTTGGATCTTGCGAAAATTGAAGCGGGGCAAATGGAGTGGGTCGTTGAAGATCTCGATGTTCCTCAGATCGTCGAAAATTCAATGGATACAATGACGGCGATATTGAGTGAGAAAGAAATAGAATTAGATGTCGATTTTGCATCTGATCTACCTTTGATAAAAGGGGACAGAGATCGCCTCATGCAGGTTATTGTAAATCTGTTATCCAATGCCGTGAAGTTCTGTAGTGACGAGCATGGCTGGGTAAAGGTATCTGTTTATCGTGATGCAGATGAGATGGTTATCACCGTAGCTGATAACGGTGGTGGTGTTCCCTGGAGCGCTAGAGAATATATCTTTGAAAAATTTCACCAAAGCCGAGAAGGCCTAGCAGATAAGCCGCATGGAACAGGGCTGGGGTTGAGTATATCTCGACAAATAGTAGCGTATTTTGGAGGGCGTCTAGAGTTGGTGGAGACAAGCTCCAAGGGCTCCGTATTTGGAATTTTCTTGCCGCTGGTTGCATCGGAAAAAATGGTGAAAGCCGGACAATAAAATAGTGAGCTATCTCAACCTTAAAGTCTTATGTGTATCACCTAGGCTATAGGAGCGTTAATTTCAGTAGCCTTTTGTGGCTTGCAAAGGGTTACTGAAAACGTGATGGGTTTGCACAGGTTGGGTTGTTAGGGTAAAACCGCATCAACGCATTATTTTGCACAAGTTTTTAACGATAAATCTGGAGCGCCGAATGGCATCATATCAGTATATTTATCAGATGGACGGGGTTTCTAAAACCTATCCTGGCGGTAAACAAGTTCTGAAAAACATCCACTTGAATTTCCTGCCAGGCGCCAAGATTGGTGTGTTGGGCCTTAATGGCTCTGGTAAATCAACTCTCATGAAAATCATGGCAGGAATTGATACCGAGATTAATGGTGAAGCCCGTGCGGCTGATGGGGTAAAGGTTGGTTATTTATCTCAAGAACCTGAACTGGATCCTGCCAAGGACGTGGCTGGAAACGTATTTGAAGGCGTTGCTGAAACCAAGGCTCTTTTGGTAAAATTCGAAGAAATCAGCGCGAGGTTTGCTGAGGTTGATCCTGATGAAATGGATGCTTTGATTGCAGAGCAAGGTGATCTTCAAGAAGAAATTGATGCCAAAGATGCTTGGGACCTTGATCGCCAGGTTGAAATTGCCATGGACGCGCTTCGCTGCCCTCCAAGTGATGCAGATGTATCCAAGCTCTCAGGTGGTGAGCGTCGTCGTGTTGCTCTTTGTCGCCTTCTTCTCTCCAGCCCGGATATTTTGCTCCTCGATGAGCCGACCAACCATTTGGATGCAGAATCTGTTTCCTGGCTTGAACGCTTTCTCGAAGAATACAAAGGCATGGTTGTCTGCGTAACGCACGATAGGTATTTCCTTGATAACGTTGCCGGCTGGATACTCGAGCTGGACCGCGGTGAAGGCATTCCGTACGAAGGTAATTATTCGAGTTGGCTCGAGCAAAAGACCAAGCGTCTTGCGGTCGAAGAAAAGCAAGAGAGTGCTAAGCAAAAATATCTTAAAGACGAACTTCAGTGGGTGCGTCAGGGATCTAAAGCACGCCAGACAAAGTCTAAAGCACGTCTACAATCTTATGAGACCCTGGTTCAAGAAGAAAGTACACGCGCACCTGATCCTGGTCGCATTGTAATCCCGCCTGCTCCACGCCTTGGTGATTTGGTTATTGAAGCTATAAATGTCAGTAAGGCGTTTGGTGATAGGCTCCTGATTGAGGATATGAACTTTAAGATCCCTAAAGGGGCTATCGTTGGTATTATTGGACCGAACGGTGCTGGTAAAACAACATTGTTCAAGATGATCACAGGCCAAGAACAGCCTGATAGCGGTACTCTTAATGTCGGCGATACCGTTGAAATAGGATATGTCGATCAGAGTAGAGATGCGCTTTCTCCCGAAAAAACAGTTTGGGAAGAAGTCGCTGATGGCCTTGATGTCATTGAGATTGGTAAACATACCTATCAATCTCGGTCCTATGTCGGGTCTTTTAACTTCAAGGGGGGCGATCAGCAGAAAAAAGTTGGTCAACTATCTGGCGGTGAGCGTAACCGTGTACACCTTGCCAAGATGCTGCGCAAAAGTGCCAACGTAATTCTGCTCGATGAGCCGACCAATGATCTCGATGTCGATACCTTGCGTTCGCTAGAAGAATCAATTCTCGATTATAGCGGCTGTGTATTGGTAACTTCGCATGACCGTTGGTTCCTTGATCGCATTGCGACCCACATTCTTGCCTACGAAGGTGATAGTCAGGTGGTTTGGTTCGAAGGTAACTACGATGACTACGAAGCCGATCGCAAACGCCGTTTGGGTGCCGCAGCTGATCAGCCGCACCGTATTAAATACAAGCCTTTGAAGCGGTAATCTAAGCTTGTAATAGATAAGAGGACGCTGAGATTTTCAGCGTCCTTTTTTATGTGAGTGTTGATTTATCTCAGTTTGTGAACACAAAAAAAGCCTTGGAGAAATATCTTCAAGACTTTTTGTTTGGGGATATCTGGAGGTCTATGGTTCTAACCATTTTCCTTAGGGGCGAAGTCTCCAGATTTGATTTTTTTACGCAGTTTACCGTTTAGAGCTGAAAGATCTCCGCCCAGACTTTTAAGGGCGGATGTGTAATCAGACTTGTAAGTGCTGCGTAAGCTAATGCCTTCTGCTGCAATGTCTGTGATAACAAAGCCAGAGTTTTCTTTAGCTTGAATACGCCAGAGAATTTGAGCGGGTTCACCGCCCTCTGTTTTAACTTTGCTGAAAACGATGTAAAAGCTCTTTTTCTTGACGACTTTAGTGATTTTAAAGTCAGATCCTGCATATTTAGAGAAGGTCGGCAGGAAGCGTTGAACCATGATATCTTCAAAAATTGTCATGAATTCGCTTCGGGGACCATCCTCAGCTTTGCGCCAGTATTTTCCAACGACAAATTTTGCTATGCCACTGATGTCAAAATTTTCAGTAAGAAGAGATCTGAATTGTTGCTCTCGTTCTTCCGATGATATGCTTTCATCTGATAACTGGGAAACGGCTTCTTCTTGCAGGGATTTAAGAAACAGACCTGCATCATCATCAGCTCTAGCAGTCGTCGTGATTGCCAAAGACAAAGCTGCCCCCACAAGGAGGGCAGTTGTATTAGATATAAGGCGTGAGATCAGCTTCATGATCAATCTACAAGAGAGACCTGATCGTCATCTTCAGGGAAGATCTCGGTTAGGCCTGGTGCAAGAGTTGGTTCTGATTCGCCATCATTGATCTCGTTTACACGCTTCTGGTGATAGAGAGAACGAACGCGGGCGTAGAAATCGATGGAATCTTGTTTGAGCTCATCGAGAGTTTCAATGTTGCGAGATCTTTTGTCGACACCATCCGTTACTTTACGGGCAAGAAGAGTTTCTGTCTTGGCAACATAAGTAAGAGGGTCGAGCAAGGCATCACCAATAAGGCCAACACCATCACGAAGGTTTGATGGGCCTAAAATTGGCAGAACTAAGTAAGGACCTTCTGAAACGCCCCAAGTTCCCATTGTTTGGCCGAAATCTTCGGAGTGATATTCATGACCTGCTTGGCCTGCAACATCAGCTAAGCCACCAGCGCCAGCAACAGTATTGATAAGGAATCTTGCAAAAGTGTTTTCTGCTTTTTCGATATCGCCTTGAAGCAGGTCATTTGCAAGAATAACTGGAGAGTAGCTGTTGCGGATAAAGTTCCGGACAGAATCTCTAATCGGTGCAGGAACTAAGAACCTGTAACCCTCAGCAACGGGACGAAAAATAAGTGTGTCTGCTGCGTCATTGAAGGCGAAGATGAAGCGGTTAACTGTTTCGATCGGATCGTTTGTACCCTCTTCGACGGCAGTCGTACCTTCAGTCTGTGCCCACTGGTCATCCTGGCTTGTTGAAGCCTCGTCCTGCAGTGTTGAATTTGGCTGACTTGCACATCCAGTTACAAAAATTGCAACGGCGGCAAAAGCAGACAATCGTTTTATAAGTCCAGAATTAATCTCGGACAAAATACCTAACCCCACGACATTTCGCCTATCATTGTTTCTACATCAGTTATAATCACGGATGTCCCCCCTTAATTTACTGTTAGCGTAACCCAAAGCCAACTTGCAAACATCAAGCGAACAGTTTTTTCTTAGAATGCCACTCTGAAATTCGTTTGAAATATTTACATAAATATCCAAGTGTATCAACAGAGTTGCAGACTTATTATGGTTGAGTATCACAGCATAACTTTTAAAACCAGTGATAAGAAGAAGAAAATAGGGAGGATAAAACTAACTGTTGTATTTTTGCATCACCAATTGTTGATTTAAAGGTATCTTTATGAAGGATACGAGTCCGAATCCTGATTAATGTAATGTTTTCTTAATATTTATCACCTTTGACCCTCACAATTGGATTCTTCCGGTTTCTGTGTAAATAAGCCACATTTTGAAAGAATAGTTAATGGACATTCAACTTAAGGGGGTGCACCCTCTGGTTACTTACCGAGGAAAAGTTCCTGCTGATTGGCTAGACTACAACGGCCATATGAACGTGTCCTATTATATGCGGGTTTTTTGCGATGCCACAGATCAATTCCTAGAATTTATTGGTATCGATCCGACTTATCGAGATAGAACAAAGTGTTCAACATTTGTGGTTGAAAACCATGTGAATTACCTACGAGAGCTTCATTTAGGCTCTGAGATGAGGGGCGAAACACGTTTGCTTGGCTTTGATAATAAGAAACTGAGTTATCATCACTCCCTTTATAATGATGATAAAGGTTATCTCGCCGCGACCTCCGAGTGGATTTCTGTTCATGTGAATCTTGAAAAGAGATCATCCTGCCCAATGGAGGACGAGCTAAAGTACAATTTGGAGGAAATTTTCAAGTCGCAACAATCCCTTCCCCTGCCTTTGAATATCGGGCGATCAATAATGTCTTGGGAAGATTAAGTGGAAATTGGATATATTGAGCTGGATGATGTGTGGGTGGCGAAATGCTTTTAAATAATAAGTTTAGTCCTGATTTTCTTGAAGTTAAGGGTAATTTTCCTAACAATAGAGTTATGATTTATTTTCTTAGATTTTCTGCATTGCTCCTTACTCTCATCTTTTTCTCTTTTCCCGCTGCAGCGGCCTGTACAGACCCGCCTGCTTCAGAAGTGAATTGGCAAAGATGTAATATGGATGGGCTAAATTTTGATGAAGTCGATTTATCCTCTGCGAGACTGCGGGATACGAGCTTTATTCGGGGCTCTTTGAATAAAGTAAATTTTCAAAAAGTGTCTGCGTTTCGGGCCAAATTTGTCAGTGCTTCATTAGCCGAGGCTGATTTTTCAAAAGCTTCACTTCCAGAAGCAGACCTTACTAAAGCAAACCTAACTTCTGCCAACTTTACGAATGCTAATCTTGGAAGGGCGCGGTTGTTTAAGGCCATTTTGCGGGGCGCAAACTTTACAAAGGCGAAGTTAAAGGGGGCTGATCTTACCAAAGCTGATTTGTCCGGTGCGACTTGGGTTGATGGAAAAAAAGTCTGTGCTGAAGGATCTATCGGCAGATGTAAATAATCCTAAATTGTAATAAATCCTCAACTAGGGGGACTATTTCTGGAAGAATGTTTTCCAAGCCGCTATAAGAGTCTTAAGAGTTATATTACTGTCCAGACGAATAGCGGCCTCGAAAGCTTCTGAATTGATTCAAGAATTTACGCCAGATAAAATCACCTCTCCAAGATTATACCTCAATAAATTTTCTGAGGTCTGCAATGTCTAATAACGGCAGCCGGCGATTATCAATAAGACTGCAAGCCCAACAATTTATTAAAAATGAGCAGGTCATTTTATCAGCTTTGGCCGTTGTCATCGGGGGTGCGTCTGGGTTTGCCGCAGTTGGGTTTCGCCATTTCATTGATTTTGTACAACATTTTTTCTATGGCTTTCAGGGCGAGAAAATCACTGAAGGCTTCGCCCATATTCCTTGGTGGCAGATTTTGCTGGTACCTGTTGTTGGCGGCGGAATTGTTGGAATTTTTATTCGCTATTTTCTCCCAGAAGGAAAACCCCAAGGCGTACCTCATGTAATAGAGGCTACTGCCTTAAAAGGGGGGCGAATGTCCTTAAAGACAGGGCTTCGTGCTGCAGTAGCTTCTGCTTTTTCTATTGGTGTCGGTGCATCAGTTGGCCGTGAAGGGCCTGTGGTTCATCTTGGCGCGAGTATTGGGGCTTGGCTTTCAAAACGACTTCACCTTGGTTACACGCTTTTTCGGACCTTGCTTGGTTGTGGGGTTGCAGCTGCGATTGCGACGTCTTTTAATGCTCCAATCGCGGGGGTATTTTTTGCTCTAGAAGTAGTCGTTGGCCACTATGCGATTTCGGCCTTTGCTCCCATTGTTATTGCCTCTGTTGTGGGAACAATTATCAGCCGAATTTACTACGGCGATTTTCCCGCTTTCATCTTGCCAAATGCGATGTCGCTGTCTTCTTTTTGGGAATTTCCGGCCTTTGCCCTTCTTGGCATAGTATCTGCCTTTGCAGCTATTGCCTTTATGTGGACGGTGATTTTTGCCGAAGACACTTTTACTAAACTTAAAGTCCCTTTTTGGCTAAAGCCCATGATTGGCGGCTTGGCCTTAGGGGCGATGGCGCTTGTATTCCCTCAAGTCATTGGCGTTGGGTATGAAGCAACTGACGCTGCCTTATCTGAGAGTTATGAGCTTTGGCTGCTCCTTGCGCTGATTGTAATGAAGACAATTGCAACGGCAATTTCTCTAGGTAGTGGTTTTTCTGGCGGTGTTTTTTCGCCATCCCTCTTTATTGGGGCAATGGTCGGGGGAGCATATGGTATTGTCGCCACTTCAATTTTTCCCGAATTTTCCTCTGGCACCGGGGCTTACACCGTTATTGGTATGGGCGCGGTTGCCGGCGCAGTGCTCGGCGCCCCAATCTCAACGATCTTGATGATTTTTGAGCTCACCAATGACTATGCATTGACAATTGCGGTGATGATTGCGACCTCTCTCTCAACTGTTATCACTCAACAAGTGCATCGTAAGTCTTTCTTTATGTGGCAGCTTGAAAGGCGCGGTGTTGAAATAAGAGGCGGACGTGAAGCGAGCCTCATGCGTACGCTGACAATAGGCCATATGGTCCACAGTGATGTGGCAACCATTGCGCCGGATGCTGATCTTGCGACCGTTCGTATGAAGCTCCGAAAAACAAAACTCGGACAACTCTTTGTCGTGGATAAAAAGGGCCGCCTTGAAGGGTGTATCTCTTTTGTGGAACTTGCTGATGGGCTCGATTTGCAAGATGAAAAGGGAGCGACGGTTACGGCAATAGAAGTCGCGCGAACAAAGGCTGCGCAATTAGAGGAAAACGCGAATATTGAACAGGCGCTTGAGGCTCATGGCGCAAGTGGGGAGGTCTATATTCCCGTAGTGAACAACTCTGAAGACGGCATATTAAAAGGTGTTATCCACGAGCACGATGTTGCTTTAGCCTATAAAAAGGCGATGGAACAAGCGCGTGCAGAAGAGCGTGGAGAAATTTAAAGCGTCAATGTTATAGAAAAGCCCCCATGAGTTTTTTGGAAAGCATGAGTTTTGTTGAAAAACTCATGGGGATTTTTCGTGTTGTGACTGCTTAATCTTCGAGAAGGTAGCCCGCTTTTAGTGGCTCGGTACCTGCAACCTTGCCAACAACCAATCCGGGTTTGACAGCTTTGTGCTGGCGGCGGGTGAAGAAAATGCCATCCGTACCTGCAAAAATAGGTGTACGTGACTTGGTTGGGTCTTCGGCAGAGAGGTTAATTAAAGTCGCAATCTGGTCGCCTTTTTTGACCTGTGCGCCGAGTTCTTTGCAGTAGGTCACAAATCCTGTACCGGGAGATTCGATGATTTCACACGCATCCGTTCCCGTTGCATTACAAAGTGGTTCAGGAATTGGACCTGCATCACCTTCAATTAATCCCCGTCGCATAAAAAATTTAAAGAGGGCGTCACCGTCCTTGGTACCAATTTCGTCAGACACATCTGGACGTCCGCGGTGCTCTACCGTCATTGACATGGTGGCTTGTGGAATTGGATTGTTAGGATAAAGCCGGGCAAGTTCGGCCCATGGTCGTGTGTAGACTTCATCAAAACTGCCACCACCTGAATTCTCGGCCATCATGACAGCGGCGGCACCAAAATCGGCCGCAAAGTCCTGACAATCAGGCCAATTGAGATCTGATATGTAAAGGTATGGAAGCGAGTCATCATCACAATGCAGGTCGAATACGTAATCGGCTTTTGCAGCTTCGCTTGCCAAAAGTTTCCGAAGGCTACCAAATTCGGTGGTTGGTGTGACTTCACTTAAAGCTTCTTGCATCGCTTCACGGATAATGGAGGTGTTTTCTTCTGGATTATTTTTTAAGCGTTCGGCAAGGCGATCTTTGGTCATTTCTGTGAGGTCAAACCACCCTCGGTTAAAGTTGCCTTCCCCTCCGAGATGTACCCGCCCCATTAATTGATCATCTTGAAACTGATCCAGACCAATTGGGTTGGCATAAGGCAGAACAACGATCTCCCCTTTGATCAAGCCTTTGTTATCAGCTTCCTCCAAGCTTTGGAGGAGATGATGAGCCGCTGCCATTGCGGGGGTTTCGTCGGCATGAAGGGCTGCTTGAACATAGGCTTTTTTACCATTGGTGTTCGCGCCATAGCGATGAATTGTTACAACCCGTTGGGTGCCAGGTGTTTCTGAAAGTAGGGTGTGGCGCTCAGTAATGCGGGTCATCATTTATCCTGTTTGGAGGCTGCTAAAATTTATCTTGTAACATAAGGGAACGATTGTTCTACAGGTCAAGTAGTAAAAGAAGATGAGCTTCCGGAGAGGACGCGCTATAAACCAATTATGATGGACGAATCGCAAACTCAAATCGATGGGCAACCGCCCTATGTCGAAGGTCTAAACGAGTCTCAACTAGAGGCCGTAGAGGCGACTGATGGCCCTGTGCTGGTACTTGCTGGTGCAGGGACTGGGAAAACCCGTGTTTTAACAACACGCCTGGCGCATATTCTTGCGACGGGGAAGGCCTTTCCTGGGCAAGTGTTGGCCGTGACTTTTACAAACAAAGCCGCTCAGGAAATGAAAGAGCGTGTTGCTTCAATTTTGAATCAGCCCTCGGTCGAAAGATGGTGGTTGGGGACTTTCCACGCGATTGCGGTGAGAATGTTAAGGGCGCATGCAGAAAAGGTCGGCCTCGGATCCGATTTTGCCATCATTGATACCGACGATCAGTTGCGGTTGGTGAAGCAACTCCTGAAGGAGAATAATCTTGATGACAAAAAATGGCCGCCAAAGTCAGTACTGGGAGCCATTCAGCGTTGGAAAGATCGCGGGCAAACCCCCGAACACGTTTCTGCCAGTGAGGCAAAAGAGTTCGCGGGCGGACGTATCCATGGAATTTATAAGAGCTACCAGCAGCGCCTGAGAGAACTCAATGCCTGTGATTTTGGTGATTTGCTTTTGCATACGCTGGTGATTTTCCAAACTCATACTGACGTGCTTGCAGATTATCATCGGCGGTTCCATTACATTTTGGTTGATGAGTATCAAGATACCAACGTGGCACAATATCTCTGGTTACGCCTCTTGGCTCAGGGGCACCAAAACGTTTGCTGTGTTGGGGATGATGACCAGTCTATTTACGGTTGGCGTGGCGCTGAAGTTGGAAATATCCTTCGCTTTGAAAAGGACTTTCCCGGCGCCAAGATTGTTCGACTTGAACGCAATTATCGTTCTACTGGCCGTATACTTGCTGCAGCTTCTTCAGTCATCAGCCACAACGAAGGCCGCTTGGGGAAAACCCTTTGGACCGACGATGATGAGGGCGAGATGCTCCGGGTTCGTGGTTTGTGGGATGGCGAAGCGGAAGCAAGATTTGTAGGTGAAGAAGTCGAGGGTCTGCAACGCAAGGGACAAAAGCTCGATCAGATGGCTGTTCTTGTGCGTACGGGGGCTATGACACGTGAGTTTGAGGAGCGGTTTCTCACTTTAGCTATCCCTTATCGCGTTGTCGGTGGTGCCCGTTTTTATGAGCGCCTGGAGATCCGTGATGCTTTGGCCTACCTGCGTCTCGTAAATTCAGCGGATGACAGTCTGGCATTTGAGCGCAGTATTGGGAAACCTAAAAGAGGTCTTGGCCCTGCTGCAATGGGGGTTGTTCACAGTTATGCAAGGCAGGCTGATATTTCTCTTTTTAAGGCAGCACGGGAAATTGTTGAAACAGACGAGCTTCGTCCTGCAGCGCGAAAATCAATGGCGACTTTTGTTTCTCAGGTCGAGCGTTGGCAGAGTCTCAAAAATGATATGCCGCATTCTGAATTGGCGGACTTGGTATTAGAAGAAAGTGGTTATCTGGAGTTTTGGCAAAATGATAAGTCAGTAGAAGCCAAGGGGCGCGTCGAAAATTTACGCGAATTGATTAACGCCTTGGGTGAGTATGAAAATCTGGCAGAATTCCTAGAGCACGTTAGCCTTGTCATGGATACCAATAACCAGACCGGTCAAGATATGGTTTCAATCATGACCTTACATGGTTCTAAGGGGCTTGAGTTTGAAACGGTCTTCTTACCAGGTTGGGAAGAGGGACTGTTTCCAAACCAACGCGCTATGGATGAGCAGGGGTTGAAAGGTTTGGAAGAAGAGCGACGGTTAGCTTATGTCGGTCTGACGCGCGCGAGGAAGCGGGCTATTATTTCCTTTGCAGCAAACCGGCGCATGCATGGATCTTGGGCGTCAGCTATTCCTTCTCGTTTTGTTGATGAACTTCCTCATGAGCATATTGAGCGTGAGAGTGATCGTGGCATTTATTCTGCGCCGCTTGAGCCATCATACGGCGGATTTGGTTCTGGCAAATGGCAAGATAATGACCGTGGCACTCCCCATCGAAGCAGCCCGGGGATGCAGCGTGCTCGAAGTTATTCAAGTGGTGATTCTCAGTTGGTGCGCAAAGCGGCACAAAAAGTTTCGGAAAGTAAAAGTGGCTTTAGCCGTGGAGAGAGAGTATTCCACCAAAAGTTTGGCTATGGTCTTGTCGCTGCCGTCGAAGGTGAGCGCTTAACTATTTCATTTGATAAAGCTGGAAGCAAAAAAGTGTTGAGTAACTTTGTTGTTCCCGCTGAACAGGCAGGTATGTAATGAGAGCAGATAATTCAGCAGTTTGGTGCATTTCACTAGAGATTTCCGAGGCTCAGCTAGCTGTATATGAGCTTGCGTTAGAGCCTCTTGAAGGGGCTATAGTAGTGACAAACCCAGATGCTGCAGGCATGATTTCAACCAAAGTTTATGTTGATGGAAAACCTTCACAAAAACAGGTTGATGAAATCCTTGCAAGCACAGCGGATATTGTCGGTGGGGACGTCCCCGAAGCTACAATCGAGCAATTGCCGGATATTGACTGGGTTGCTGAAAGTCAGAAAGCTCTGCCTCCGATCGTCGCCGGTAAGTTTTTTGTCCACGGTTCGCACGTTAAAGATACACCTCCAAAAGGCTCCATTCCGCTTTTGATTGAAGCCAACGTTGCTTTTGGAACTGGCCAGCACGATACCACCAAGGGGTGTTTGATTGCTTTGACAGACCTTGCGCAAGAACGGCAGGTTAACTCAGCACTCGATATGGGGTGTGGCTCAGGAATCCTTTCCATGGGAATCAAAATCCTTTGGGATTGCCCGGTTCTTGGCGTGGATATTGATGAGGACTCTGTTCGTGTCGCGTTGGAAAATGCTGATCTGAATAAAGTATCTGGTATTACCGGGATTTGTGGGGACGGGTATGATGCCGCAGAAGTGGCGGAAAACGCTCCTTATGATTTGATAGCGGCAAATATTTTAGCAGAACCTCTTTGCCATATGGCGCCAGCTCTTGAAAAGAATTTGGCGAAAGATGGTGTCGCCGTACTTTCAGGATTATTGATCAAGCAGCAGGAACAGGTAGTAAAGGCGCATGAAGCATTAGGCCTTAAAGTTATCCGCGAATTGCACCTCGGTGAATGGGCAACATTAGTTCTGTCTCGTTAAGCGAGATCTCGACAATAATGTCGAGGAAATTATTTCCCGGCTGTTATTTCCCGGCTATAATTTAATGAACGATCGTATCTCTGGGTGCGGTCGTTTTTTTTATGAGCTTAGTTTCGGTGACCAAACAACAAAAAAACGCGCCGGAAAATCTGCAGAAGTTCCGTCGCGTTTTTCAACAATGCAGTGCTGCAAGCAAAAGGGGGTTATGCTGCGCGGACTGCTTTGCTGTTGTTTTCTGCTTTGTTTGTTTCTTTGTTAGAAACAAAATCTGAAGAAGAAAGGAAAGAGAAGCCTGGCTCGAAAGTTTTGCTCTCTTTTTTAGCTGCTTCAACGTAAAGGCTGTTTACAGTTGCTTCGATGCTACCGCGGCTTAGGCCAATGTCGTTAAGTTCACGATCATTAAGGTCCCAAAGCTGATTTACAGTTGCACGGCGCTCCATGTAGTTTTTGAAGCTCTTTGTGATACCAGTTACTGCAGCATAAATGCGATATGCTCTTGTGTAGCGGTGTGGGGCAACAGTTACGAGTACAGGCTGGTTAGCGATTTCGTTGGCCGCGAATACAAATTTATCTTCTCTCATGATCATATCTCCTAGATCAGTTATTGCGGCCGGCTAATGCTTGTATATTGCCGCTGAGTTGTTGCAGTATATTTAGCGTAATTAATATTTTTCGGTAGCGGTGATTCTGCAACAGAGCCATGCATTTTGAGCATATTTATAATTTTATCAGTGTAACTAATTGATATTTAATAATATAGTATTATGCAAAACCATGTGTTGTTTCGAGTAGATTGCATGGATAATGTGCTAAAAATAAAATTGTATATTGTATAAGGAAGAAAAAATGCCTGAATCGGCGATTGACGATCATGCTTCTCGACTTAATGCTCTGCGCGAACAGCTGAAAAAGGATGGGTTAGACGGGTTCGTGATTCCAAGGACCGATGAACACCAGGGAGAATACGTTCCTCCACAAGCTCAACGTCTTGCATGGCTTAGCGGGTTCACAGGATCTGCTGGAATGGCGGTTGCCCTTGCGGATCGCGCCGCAATTTTTGTCGATGGACGTTATACAATCCAGGTACGACAGGAAGTCGTAGAGTCTTTATTTGCCTATAAACATTTAATCGATGAGCCAGCCAATGAATGGCTGTCCAAGAATGTTCAGCCCGGAATGCGCATTGCTTACGATCCCTGGCTCCAGAGTGAGAACCAGATAAAGGTTTTACGCAAAGGGGTTGAAAAGGCAGGGGGAGAATTGGTTCCCGTTGAAAATAATCCGGTAGATGCGGTTTGGGTTGATCAACCTCTGCGCCCCTGCACGAAGTCTATGCCATACGATCTGCAATACGCAGGACGCGCTTCTCGTGAAAAACGCGAAGAGATTGGCAAGATGTTAGAAGAAAGTGATGCTGATTGTGCTGTTTTGAGTTTGCCTGATTCTGTGGCGTGGTTGCTAAACGTGCGTGGAGAAGATGTCGATCACACACCATTGGTCCTTTCGTTTGCAGTTGTTCATGCCGATGGCTCGGTCCAGTGGTTTGTTGATTCTGAGAAAATTACGAGTGAGACCCTTTCAGCGCTAGATAATAAAGTTGAAGTCGCTGAACCGGGAGCTCTTGAAAGCCGTTTGGTTGCTTTTGCCCGTGAAGGCAAGTCGGTTCTGGTCGATCCTGCAACATGTCCCGAACGTATTACATCCGTGCTGGAAAAAAATGGTGCCAAGCTGGTGCGTGCCATGGATCCGGTGATGAAACCGAAAGCTCGCAAAAATGACACTGAGCTAAATGGTATTCGTGCGGCACATACTCGTGATGGCGCAGCAATGGTTCGGTTCTTGAAATGGATTACAGAAAACGCAACAAATCGCGCTGGTACCGATAATCCAGTTACGGAAATGGAAGCAGCAGAGAAGCTGCGTTCCTTCCGTGAAGAGGTTCCCATGTTCAAAGATCTTTCCTTTGATACAATATCTGGCGCGGGTCCCAATGGCGCGATGTGCCACTATAAAGTTTCTGATGAGAGTTCAATTCCTTTAAAAATAGATGAGATTTTCTTGATCGATTCTGGCGGACAATTCCTTGATGGTACCACCGATATTACCCGTACGGTTATTATTGGATCGCCGACTGAAGAAATGAAAGATCGCTTCACCCGTGTGCTTATGGGGCATATATCTCTTGCAACAGCCAAGTTTCCCAAGGGAACAAATGGCATGCAATTAGATAGTCTTGCACGGCGTCCTTTATGGGATGTAGGTCTGGATTTCGATCATGGAACGGGCCACGGCGTCGGGTGCTTTCTTGGCGTACACGAGGGGCCACAGCGAATTGCGAAGGGGTCATCACCTGTGGCGCTTGAGCCTGGTATGTTTCTCTCGAATGAGCCCGGCTATTACAAAGCGGGCGAATACGGTATTCGCATTGAAAACCTGATCATTGTCAGAGATATAGGCCAGATGGTTGGTTTGGAAACGCCGCTTTATGATTTTGAAACTGTAACTCTCTGCCCGATTGACCTTCGTTTGGTTGAGCCAGCGATTATGAGTGCAGCGGACATAAAGTGGTTAAACGACTATCACGCTTGGGTCCGCGAAGAGCTTTCGCCTTTACTCGATGCCGAGCATAAAGATTGGCTCGAAACCGCAACCAAAGCTATTTGATTATATTTATTGAACCGAGTTATTTTACCTAAGGTGACGAGAGTTACCTTAGGTAAAATTCTGTTCTGTTTGTTTGTATCGGTTATTCCACCGCTTTTTGGCTTCTGATCCATTTGAGAAAAGCACGGAGATGGTGGGGGACAATGCCATGTTTGTAGACGAGATGATATCCTGTTTCTTCTCCACTGGTTAAGGAGAACAATTCAACCAATCGACCTTTCTTAATGTCTTCACTTACCCAGTTAGAGGGTAATATACCTATACCCTGACCATCACGGATGGCATCGCGCGTAAGGTATCCTGATAAATGTATTTTGGCTTTCTGTTTAGCAAACTCTATTCCGTGGTGTTTGAGCCAGTGATTCCATTCTGAATGGCGGTCATCAATGTCGCAAACCCAGGGGAGCTTAGTGATATCACTTGGGTCTTTTATCGACACCCCTTCTAAAAGTTTTGGAGCAACGACAATAGAAGCGTAGCTCCTCATCAGTTTCTCTACTTCAAATCCAGGCCAGGAGCCATTTCCGAAGCGAATGGCAAGATCATATTCTTCCCTCCGGAGGTTCACGACGTCGCTGTTGGCGTTGAGGAGAATCTCGATATCGGGGTGTTTTTCTCGAAAATCTCCAAGCCGTGGCATAAGCCAGAAATTGACAAAAGTAGGGGTCATTGTGACCCGTAAAGGGCGCGCCTCAGTCGTGATTTTCAAATCTTTTACAGCGTCGTCAATTATATCAAAACTCTTGCTGAGCTCTGCCCCTAACTGCTGGCCAGCTTCTGTTGGGGCAACGCCGCGCCCCTCCCGACGGGAGAGAGTTATGCCAAACCATTCTTCCAGCCGTTTGATTTGTTGAGCCACAGCTGCGTGGGTTACGTTCAACTCCTTGGCCGCATGACTAAGGTTTTTGTGTCGAACGACGGCTTCGAAAGCTCTCAGGCTAGATAGGGAGGGGAAGTCACGCATATCAATATGTAAGTAAAACTAACATTATGTAATTTTTCCTGAATTGAGAAAATAAGTAAGAGCACTGATATTTATGAGAGTAATCCCATGAAAGGAACGGGACAATGATAAATATTCTAGGTGAATCTTACATTTTAGCAACACGTTTGGAAGCTCGTGGCACAGCAAAAGATGCGCACAGGCAGACTGATCGTAGAGCGATGGGAAGCGAAGGAATAAAGCACTCTCTTTCTCTTTTTCAGCAGGTGCGCACTTGGTTCTTTCCACAAAATTCAAAGTTAGTTAGAGGTACCAATGCTGAAGCTTGAACGTCGTTTTGAGTTTAAAGGTCAGCCGATTGCCTGGGATGTTATTGGTGAAGGAGAGCCCCTGGTTCTCCTCCACGGGACACCTTTTTCCTCTCAAGTGTGGCGCAGAATTGCCCCACTTCTGGCAAGCAAGTGGCGGGTTTATTATTTTGACCTGCTAGGTTATGGGCAATCAGAAAAACGTGCAGGGCAGGATGTTTCGCTCGCGGTGCAAAATGAAGTGTTCACTGCTTTGGTAAATGAATGGGAACTGTCCGAACCCGCAGTGCTTGCTCATGATTTTGGCGGCGCGACCGCCTTGCGGGCTTATTATCTGAACAGGCTCAGATATTCAAAATTAACTTTGATTGATCCAGTGGCTCTTGCTCCTTGGGGATCTCCCTTTGTTCAACATATCCGAAATCATGAAACGGCCTTTGCAAACGTACCTGATTATATGCATGACGCTCTACTGAGGGTTTATTTACAAGGAGCTGCTTTTAAGGACCTCAATGAGGAGGCCTTCCTAATCTATTTGGAACCTTGGCAGGGCAATATTGGAAAGCCTGCGTTTTATCGACAAATAGCTCAAATGGATGAGAGCTATACCGAAGAAATTTCGGGTTCCTACCAGCCCATGGAATGCCCTGTGCAAATTTTATGGGGGGAAGAAGATAAATGGATTCCGGTATCGCAGGGAAAAAGGTTGACGGAAAGGTTATCTGGAGAGAGGCTCACCATAGTGTCTGGTTCTGGCCATTTGATGCAAGAAGACCGGCCTGAGGCAATTGTTGCAGCCATGATGAGCGATACTAAATAGACTGTTTACTATAACAGCCTTTCTAGTATGTCGTTTGGTTCACCACCTTTTTTGGTTTATTTGAACGCAAGATCTTTATCGATGCCAAGAGTGCGCCACCTACGATCAGGAGGCAGGCAACGGCAATGATCCAGCTCGCTTCTGCGAAACCTGTTAGAATCAGTATCAACGTGCTCAAAAGAGGGGCGCCGTAGGAAAGAGCCCCTAGGACCTGTATGTCGCCATGTTTGGTGCCGTAATCCCAAACAAAAAAGGCCAAACCAACAGGGCCAAGACCGAGGGCAATAATTGCAATGGATTGAGTAAGGTCGGGGGTAACCCAACTTTCTGTAATCAGGTGACAGGCAAGCCCCAGTAGAGCTGTTGCCCCACAGAAGCCTGTTACGGCTTCGCTTGGAACGTGGCTAAACTTGCGATTGAGCACAGAGTAACCTGACCATGTAAGCGCACAGGTAATTGCCGCAAGATATCCAACGGTGTGTTCTGCATTCAAAGAAAAAGAGTTTCCTTTGGTAACGATAAGAACAGCACCTGCTAAACCCAGTAGTGTTCCCGCAACATGAAACCAATAGAGGCGTTCACCGGGCAAAAGAGCTGAAAAGAAAACGATCAACAACGGCCACAGAAAAGCAATAAGACTGGCCTCCACTGCGGGAGCATTGTGGAGGGCGATAAAATAAAACAAATGATAGCCAAATAAACCTGCCACCGAGATAACCCACACCAGAGGGGGTTGTTTCAACTTGGAAAGTGCTCCTTTTCCCTTGAAGGCAAGAACAAGAAATCCGGAGATAAAGGCAATTGAGAACGACAACATCAAAAGTTGAAAAGTTGGGATCCCTTTGGCCCAGGTCGTAAAGAGCGCGAGCAAGGCCCAGAGTAGAATTGCGATACCGCCAATGAGGGTAGCTCGGAGTCTAAGCGCAGAATTGTCGATCATGTCTCTTTATTCCAAAGTTGATGTCGGCATACTAATCACTTTGGCAGCAATGTCTTGTCCGAGGCACTTAAAGTTTATACCGGGATTCTGTAAAGGATCGTTTCTAACGGGTTTTGAGATTACCCCTGCTAAACGGCAGTATCCCATCTCCGGATATTATCCCTAGATTTTAGTGTTGATCTTCGTAATTTTTTCGCTCCTTCCCTGGAGCTTGGCCATAGATCTTGCGATAGGCGCGGTTGAAGCTACTTTGGTCTGAGTAGCCAACTTCTAGGGCTATATGTGACAGGGATAGAGTGCTGCCAAGGACAAGGTGGCGCGCGCGTTCTAGCTTTAGTCCTGTTTGGAATTTCTGAGGAGAGTATCCCAAAAAGTTACTGAATAAGGCATGCAGGTGGCTAACAGATAAACAAGAAGCTGCTGCTATATCTTTGGAGGATAGGTTCCGCGTGTGGTTTTCTTTGATGAATTTCAACGCAGACTGTAGCTTCGCAGGCAGTTGATGGTCTTCGGTTTCAGCTTTATCTGCCAAAGCAAGTAAGAACAATTTGATCCCTTGTTCCCCCAACGATGTTAGGCCGCGCTCTTTTAATTCGAGTGCTGTAAAACGGCTAAGATTCAGAAGGCCTTCGTCGAGTGGAAATAAAATTTTGTTATGCGCCTGATCCCAGAGAGAATTTAGTTCGGGCATATAACACGCGTCGTCAAAGTCAAAGTCGACAACGGTAAAGCTGTTGGGATGCAGTCCCCGAAAAGCATGTGTATCATTTGCTGTGATAACGGCGACTTGATCAATATTGGCGATTCCAGACGACTGTTCAGCCTCCAGTTCCAATTCCCCCTTGTGAGGGATGATCAGTTGGTGAAATGTACTATGGCTATGGCTTTTGAAGTCTTTGTCGTAGCTTTTGATATTTGCTTCCATGGTGCCTATTTTATCAGCCTTACAACGTAAGCCAAGCCACCTTGATAAAAGTTATGCTATAATGATGTTGACCTTTTAGTTTTATAAGATGTGTGCTTTTACGGAAATTATTTTTGTGATCGATGACGGGTAAAATTTAGGTACCGTGAGATGGGTGGTGTGTATGAAATCATTTAGATATGGATTTATATTTTGCCTTCTATTCAGCCTGATTTCGAGACCTGCTTTATCCCAGACCATATATACAGAAAATTTTCCGCCCTATAATTATCAGGTTGATGGGAAACTATTGGGTCTATCCAGTCAGATAATCCAGCAGATGTCCCGTGAATTAGGAGTACAGCCCGTTATCTCTTTCTTGCCTTGGACCAGGGCTTACAAGTACGCAAAAGAAAGAGAAAACAGCGGTATTTTCTCTATCGTTCGAATTCCAACAAGAGAAGATGACTTTCAATGGGTCGGTCCAATTGAGACTGTAAATATTGGTATTTACACCTCGGAGAAAAATCATACCCAATACTTTGGCGACAATGCACACAGGCTCAACCAAGCGAAGAAAGTGCCAAGTATTGGTGTTCAGCGAGGGGGTGCAGCGGAAAGAATACTGACTTCAATGGAGTTCTTGAATCTAGATTATTCCGAAACAACGAGAAAAGCTATTTTGAGGTTGATAAACAATCGATATGAATTGCTAGCTCTTGATGACAATTATTTGAAATTCATTTTGGAAGCGGAAAACGTGCCAATTGACCGTGTTCGCAGAATTGCCGATGTCGGAAAATTTGACCTTTACCTCGCTTTTTCAAACTCTACACCTAAAAATGTCGTTTCAAAATGGCAGTTGGCTCTGGATAAAATTAAACAAGATCAGTCCATAAATAATGAGCGTATTGTGAACTGATAGATTGCAGTGACCGCTCCCTCAGTTTGGGTGCGAATAGAGGCGATACCGGCAAAACCTTTGCCGGTATCGCCTGCCCGAGAAGCTCAATCTACAAGAGAATGCCATTCTTCTTCGGATAGCACCTTAACTCCCAGCGATTCTGCTTTTTTCAATTTGGATCCTGCGTCAGCCCCTGCAACTACATAATCTGTTTTCTTGGAAACTGACCCCGCAACCTTTGCTCCCAGGCTCTCAGCTGTTGCTTTGGCTTCATCGCGGGACATGGTTAGTAGTTTTCCAGTAAAGACCACTGTCTTGCCGGTAACGGGCGAAGTACTACTGACTTCGAGAACAAACTCTTCGATGGTCAATTGTTCTTTAAGGGCAGCGATAACCTCTTGATTGTGGGGTTCTCCAAAGAAGGCGATGAGATCCCCTGCCATAGAAGCGCCAATACCATCAATGGCAAGGAGTTCTGCTAGGGTATCACTTTCTGGGTCGTGAACAAGTCGAGTAATTTCTTCTATTTTCTCAAGAGTGGCATAGGTTTTGGCCAAAAGTTTTGCCGTTGCCTGTCCAATCTGGGGAATACCGAGGGCAAAAATAAACCGATCCAGGCCAATGGTTCGCTTTGTCTCGATGGCAGTGTAGAGCTTCTCAACAGACTGCCTGCCCCAACCGGGTTGGTTGCGAAGAGGGATGAGGGTGTTTTTGTCTTTTTCAGAGAGTTTAAAGAGATCAGCTGGTGACTTAATCAGACCCTGTTCAAAGAAGAACCTAATCTGTTTGTCTCCAAGTCCTTCAATATCAAATGCATTTCGACTGACAAAGTGTTTCAGTCGCTCTACGGCTTGAGCGGGGCATATCAATCCACCGGTACAACGGGTGACAACTTCGCCTTCCTCTTGAATTGCGAGCGAGCCACACTCAGGGCAGTGATCTGGAAAGGGGAAAGGCTTGGAATTTTCTGGTCGCTTGTCGAGGAGGACTTCAACAACCTGTGGGATGACATCTCCTGCCCGTTGAATGACGATGCTATCGCCTTCGCGAACATCTTTGCGCTCAATTTCATCGCGGTTATGAAGCGTTGCGCGAGATACAACGACGCCGCCTACGGTAATCGGTTCTAGATTAGCCACAGGGGTTAACGCGCCAGTCCGGCCAACCTGTATCGTAATTTCATTGAGACGGGTTATGGCTTGCTCAGCCGGGAACTTGTGGGCGATTGCCCAACGGGGCGCACGACTGACAAAACCAAGCCGTTCTTGCCAATCAAGACGATTGACTTTGTAAACGATACCATCGATTTCATGGTCTAGATCTGGTCGGTCAGCCATTAGGTTACGGTAATAATTTAGAACCTCAGCCAGAGATGCGCACAGCTCCCCTGGATTAATGGGTAACCCCCAACTCTCTAAACGTGAGCGGACTTCTGTGAGACTCGTACCGAGTGGTTCTGATACTTCACCCCAGGCATAGGCATAAAAATCGAGAGGACGTGCCGCCGTTATGGATGGGTCAAGTTGGCGTAAGGATCCAGCTGCAGCGTTGCGCGGGTTTGCAAAGGCTTTTCCCCCGATGGATGCTTGATTGGCGTTGAGTTCTTGAAAACGGTCTCGGCGCATATAGACTTCGCCCCGAACCTCCAGAACATCTGGATAATCAGAGCCTGTTAGCTGGTGCGGTATGCAGGCAATAGTTTTTACATTATCTGTAATGTTTTCGCCTTCTGCGCCGTCTCCCCGTGTCGCCGCTTGTACTAAGATTCCTTTTTCATAACGAATTGAGCAGGAGAGACCATCGATCTTTGGTTCGGAAAAGATGTCGATTTTTTCGTCTTTGCTTAGGCCTAAGAACCGCCGTATACGCGCCAAGAACTCTGCAACATCGGCGTCTTCGAATGCATTACCAAGAGAGAGCATTGGCACGCTATGTTTGACTTTGTTAAAGCCTGAAGAGGGTGCAGCACCGACCTTGGTGGTTGGGCTATCGTCGCGAATAAGTTCTGGAAAGTGTTTTTCAATTGCTGAGTTGCGTCGGCGCAGAACGTCGTATTCAGCGTCTGTAATCTCTGGTTCGTCTTGCTGATAATAGTGCTTGTCGTGTTTGGAAATTTCCTTGGCCAGGGTTTCTAACTCTTTTGCGGCCTGTTCAGGCGTCAACCCTTCAGTCTCTGGGGCAAAGAGAGAGAATGTTTGGTTCTTATTATTCAAGGTAATTATCCTAAAAGGCTATCAGCAGCTGATCTGGCTTCGTTTGTGATCTCTGCCCCAGAAAGCATACGGGCGACTTCTTCGCGCCTTTGCTGGTCAGTTAAGGCAAAGACGGTTGTTGTGGTTTTTTCACCGTCGACAGATTTGGCGACCATGAGATGTTGGCTACCCTTTGCAGCAACTTGAGGGCTGTGCGTAATAACCAAGATCTGGCGTTCTTCTGCAAGCCTTGCCAAGCGTTCACCGACCGCATGGGCTGTTGCGCCACCAATGCCGGCATCAACTTCGTCAAAAACCAAACAATCTATGGGGCTGACTTTGGCCATCACAACTTTGAGCGCAAGAAGGAAGCGGGCAAGCTCGCCACCAGAGGCAATTTTACCAAGAGGGCCTGGGGCAGAACCTGGATTGGTGGCGACCAGAAAGGAAACGTGATCCCAACCATGTCGTCCCCAATTATCTTCTTCTTGTATTTCTATTCCCGTTTTGAAGGACGCGCGTTCAAGCTTTAAGGGGGGAAGCTCATCGTTGATTGATTTATCGAGCTCCATAGCCTTTTTGTGCCGGGCCTTGCTCAGTTTTTCAGCTGCCTGAACGTATTTTTTCCGCGTTTCTTCACAGCGACGGTCAAGTTCTTGTATGTGCTCATTACCAGTATCAATAAGGTAAAGCTGCCTTGCGATATTTTCTCTTATACGCGGGAGTTCTTCTGGTTCAACCCGGTGTTTACGGGCTAAATCCTGGTATGAAAAATAACGCTCTTCTATTTCTTGAAGTTTTGCCGGGTCAAGATCCATGTCATTAGAAATTGCTTGAAGAGACGCCTGTGCATCTTGAACTTCATATGTTGCCCGATCGAGTGCATCAACTACTGGCTTCAGGCGTTCTCTTGCACTATCAGGTATACCAAGTAAGTGCCCTTGAGCTCCACTGATCGCGTTTTCTGCTCCGCCTACGCCATTATCGCCAATAAGATCCTGAGTACAGGCGTTCATCGCTTGAATTAGCTTCTCGCTATGCATCAAGAGCTGACGTTGTGATGAGAGGCCTTCAAGTTCACCTTCTTCTGGGGACAGGTTGTCGAGTTCTTCGAGGGAATGCCTGAGGAAGGTTTCCTCTCTTTGTGCCTGGGCAAGTTTTTCATCAGCTTCAGCGCGTTCTTTTTGGGCATCGTGCCAGTTTCTCCAACGGGCATTGATTTTTGCAAGTAAGTCATCGTTACCACTGGCGGCATCCAGTAAATTACGATGGTTACTTTGGTCTAATAAACCGCGTTGTTCGAATTGCCCCTGTATTTCAATCAAAAGATCTCCTGCTTGTCTCAGAAGATTGGCAGATACAGGGGTATCATTGATATAGGCACGACTACGGCCATCGGAATTTAAAACCCGGCGAAAAACCAGCAGGTCATCCTCTAGTGAAACATCTTTTTCTTGTAGAAGGTTAAAAACTGGATGGTTGGGTTCTGGATCGAAAACCGCGCTAACAGTTGCTTTGTCAGTTCCTTGACGAACTAACCTTGATTCTGCACGCGCACCAAGAGCAAGGCCAAGTGAATCAAGTAAAATGGATTTACCTGCACCAGTTTCACCCGTGAGTACACAAAGCCCTTGATCAAAAGCTAAGTCCAAGCGGTCAATTAAGACCACATTGTTGATCGTTAAGTTGAGCAGCACAGCTCACCTACCATTTAAAGAATTGAATCCCAGACTTCAGAAATCCACGAACCTTCTTTTTCTTCTGGTTCAAGGTTTTGTCCAGTTAAAAGCGCGTAGCTATCTTCATACCAACGATTTCCGGGGAAGTTATGGCCCAATACAGCAGTTGTTGCTTGTGCCTCGTCGACAATACCCAGTGCAAGATAAGCTTCAACCAGCCTGTGAAGTGCTTCGGGAACGTGTGTGGTGGTCTGGAACTGACCGATAACCATCCTGAAGCGATTGATGGCAGCGAGATATTCTTTACGGTTGAGGTAAAAGCGACCAATGGTCATTTGTTTACCTGCGAGGTGATCATTGGCAAGATCAATTTTTAACTGAGCATCACGAGCATATTTACTCTCAGGGAAGCGGCGCACAACGTCTCTAAGAGAAGCCAAAGCTTCTATGGTCATTTTCTGGTCACGAGCAACATCAGAAATTTGTTCGTAATAACTAAGGGCTTTGAGGTAGTAAGCATAGGGAGTGTCGCGATTACCTGGGTGGAGTTCGATAAAGCGATCTAATGCGCTGATGGCATCATCGTATTGGTTTTCAGTGTAGAGCGCGTAAGCAGCCATCAACTGAGCTTTCGAGGCCCAAACAGAGTAAGGATGTTGTCTCTCGACTTCATCAAATAATCGGGCGGCTTCTAAGTTTTCACCTGCCTTAAGGGCATTGTTGGCGTTGCTGTATAGCTCTTCAACCGGTCTCTCGACATATGCGGGTTTTTCATCTGAGCTACAAGCCGCAAGTGTCGCAACCAAAGACAGTGCGTAGGTCGCACGGACCAGGGGAGTTGCAAAGAACTGTCTAAATAGACCGGATTTCATATTACGATACTCTTTATGTTAGCCATTCTGCTTACCAAAGGCTGAATTGTCAGAGCACTATAGGGCTTCACTATCCTGTCCTCAAGAGAACTGAGACGATCTTGATCCCAAAGAGGTAAAATAATTTTGATGGATGAGAGTAAATAGCAAAAAAGCCCAGTAAAACCGGGCTCTTTTTCGGGGAAAAGTGTTTTACTTAAACGCTTGCTGCTACAGCTCTTTCAGGGGCCGCAAAAGAAGCGCTACGGGTTATGCTGCTTTCTGCGGGGATTTCTATAGGTAGCGTTACCCATTCCCATGCACTGTTATCAGAGAGAAGCTTTTTCACCAGACGATAGGTTTGGGCATGGCCAGTACGAATGCCGTGGTAGTGACCAATGATGGGTGCGCCTGCGAGGTAAAGGTCGCCAATAGAATCTAGTACTTTATGGCGTACGAATTCGTTGGCATAGCGAAGGCCACCTTCGTTCATAATTTTATCGCCGTCGATAACGATTGCATTATCCAAAGAGCCGCCACGGGCGAGGCCCATTTTACGAAGTTGATCCGCTTCATGTAGGAAGCCAAATGTACGGGCTCGGCTAACTTCTTGTTTGTAGCGATCCGCGCGCACTTCCATGTATAGTTCTTGATGGCCGATAGCTTTGCTTTCAAAGTCGATCTCAAAGCTGACGGAGAAGCATTCGTTAGGGCTAAGAGTACCAGCGCGATTGCCTTCTTCGTCGCAAACTTCTTTAAGAATGCGAATGGCGCGTTTAGGGGCGTTCTGTTCTACGATACCTGCACATTCGATCAGGAATACAAACGGAGAAGAGCTGCCATCCATCACCGGAACTTCACAGGCATTGATGTCAATATAGCAATTGTCGATCCCAAAACCTGCCAGAGCAGACATAAGATGTTCGATTGTTCCGATTTTCACATCGTCTTTGACAAGTGTCGTGCAAAGTGGGGATTCGATTGCATATTCCCATGTTGCTGGGATGATAGCGCCTTTTCCTGCAACATCAGTCCGACGGAACACAATACCTGCTCCAGGCTCGGCAGGGTGAAGTGTCATGATGACATTGTCGCCAGAGTGCAAGCCAACTCCAGAGCAATTAATTGGGCTCTTGAGAGTTTTTTGTTTCTGTACACGATTGGCAGCAATATTGGTTTTCATGAGTACGCTTCGTTTGTTAGTTAATCCCCCCGGAGACAACGGAGCTGTCTATCCGATAAAATGCAACAAGGGAACGATAGCTCGTCCCCTTGTCTCTAACAAATCACTGTTTGTTTCAATATGTTACGATATGTAACGTACTCTGTAATATTTGGTTTAGTTCGCTTGGCGCCGCAGAAAAGCTGGGATATCGAGCAAGTCTTCATCGCTAGAAGCTGACTGAATTCGGTCGTTCGGGTCCAGGCCCGTTAACCGAGGTTGTTGGCTGTTACCAGAAACTGGCGAATCGGCTGGCTTTGGTGCAGCACTGGCAGCGGGCGTTGCAACGGTGGAGCCCAGTTGTAAATCATCAAGCTCTTCTGCTTGTGTCGCAGCTTGAAGCGCCCGAGCAGCCCCCCCAGTGATACGACCAAAAAGTCCACGACCCTTTTTAGAAGTGTCTTCGTGTCTGTCGGTGCCGTTTGCTAACGCCGCAGCAGCGAATGGATCTGCTTTTTGAGGCGCAGGCTGTGGCGCTGCTGGCTTTTGGTTGGAAACTGTTGCTGGTGTAGGAGCAACGAAACTATCATTTCTAATCTCGGCCTGTGGTGCTGAAGCCATTATTTGTTGGCCGTCAGCATCGCTCCGGGTAATTGCGGACTCAATACTGGTTTGTGATGGTCCGGTTTCTATAATTGGTTGAGAAGAAGGTGCTGCACTTGCTGCTGGTGCAAGAGGAGTGGGGGCTGCTGCAGGTGACTGTGGTGGTACGGATACGGTTGCTTGTTGTGTAGCGACCACTTGTTCCTGCTGAGCTTCAACCTGTTCCGGTGTAACGTTTAGAGGAGCAGGCGGTGTTTGAAACTCTTTAACTTGAGCGGGGCGGATATTTTTCATGGATTCAGCGTCAATCCCTGTTGCAACAACAGAAACGCGCATCGTGCCTTCCATGCTCGGATCATAAGTAGAGCCAAAGATGATGTTGGCTTCTGGATCTACTTCATCACGGATGCGATTAGCAGCTTCATCCACTTCAAAGAGAGTAAGGTCTGGGCCGCCAGTAATGTTAATCAATACCCCGCGAGCACCTTTCATAGATACTTCATCAAGCAGAGGATTAGAAATCGCGGCTTCAGCGGCGTCCATAGCACGGGTTTCGCCTTCTGCTTCACCTGTACCCATCATGGCTTTTCCCATTTCCGTCATCACGGCGCGGATATCAGCAAAATCGAGATTGATGAGACCTGGCATAACCATAAGGTCTGTAACGCCACTCACACCGGAACGAAGCACATCATCCGCCATTTTAAAGGCATCGGCGAATGTCGTTTTCTCGTTCGCAATTCTGAAAAGGTTTTGATTTGGAATGATAATCAGCGTGTCGACGTATTGAGCGAGCTCTTCAATTCCCTTCTCGGCGAGGCGCATCCGATGAACGCCTTCGAAATGGAAAGGTTTTGTGATAACGCCGACAGTCAAGATACCAGCATCACGCGCGGACTTGGCAATGACTGGCGCAGCACCTGTTCCGGTGCCTCCGCCCATACCAGCGGTGATGAAGACCATGTTGGAGCCTTCGAGGTGTCCAAGGATCTCATCCATGGCTTCTTCGGCGGCTGCTTTGCCAATATCAGGTCGAGAACCAGCACCTAGGCCTTGTGTGATATTACGGCCGAGTTGAATTGTTCGATCACAAGAGGATTGAGCAATCGCCTGAGCATCGGTATTGGCAATAAGGAACTCAACACCCTCCAAATTGCTCTGGATCATATTGTTGACAGCATTACCGCCTGCACCACCGACACCAATGACGGTGATCTGGGGGGTCAGTTCGGATTCAACTGGGGGTACATCTAAATTTAAAGCCATTACTAACCTCCGCTGGGCGCCGACTCGGCGAACTCGTTTGTCAAGTTGTACTATAAAGTTGTGGAATCAGTCGAGCTAATTCCTAACTTTTTGTTAAAAATTTTCACGAAACCATCTTCCGAATTTATTTACGAAGTTCTGAGGATGAGTCTCCTCGGGTGTTTTTTCGCTTTGAACTTCATTATGAGCGATGGTTGCGTAGGTTAGCAGACCAGTACAAGTGGAGAAACTAGGCCCTCCGGTGGCATCTGCTAACCCGGAAACGCGTATAGGTCTCCCTATGCGTACTTGCTTATCTAATATCAAACTCGCCAGATCAGGTAAGCCGGGCAGTTGGCTGGCGCCGCCTGTCAAAACAACACGCCTACCGCCAACTTTATCGAAGCCACTCATTTCCAATCTCGAGCGTACGATTTCAAAAGTTTCTTCTAGTCTTGGCTGTATGATGCCAACAAGAAGAGAGCGAGGCACCTGTTGAGGTTGACTACCTGCGGCTTCTCCAACCTGGGGGACATCAATCATTTCGCGTTCATCTGTGACTGTCGCGACGGCATGCCCGTATAGGGTCTTCATGCGTTCAGCCTCGGCGACAGGTGTCGATAGGCCACGTGCAATATCATTGGTAACGTGATGCCCGCCAACCGGAATTACGTCACAAAAAACCAGTTTTCCTTCACTGAAGACGGCAATGGATGTTGTTGTTCCACCCATATCGACAAGTGTAACACCGAGTTCCATCTCATCATCAACCAAACATGATAACCCGGAAGCATAGGGAGAAAGTACGAAACTCATTGGCTGTAGATGACAGCGTTTGATGCAGGTTGTCAGGTTTCGTATCGAATTTGCCGCCGCGGTAATAAGATGCATGGTTACGCCGAGCATTTCGCCGTGCATGCCGCGAGGATCTTTAATGCCACGATTACCATCAAGCGTGAAACCTGTAGGCAAGGAGTGTATCAACTGGCGACCCTGTTCCGGGTCACCCTTCGGGCCTTGTACCTGGCTGGCGTGTTCAAGGGCTTGTTTGAGGTCTGTATCCGTGACCTCATGGCCATTAATTGCAATTTCTAAATTGATATTATGTGATGACGGAGCCCCGCCTGATAGATTGACTAAAAGAGAATTGACGGTTTCACCAGCCATCTGTTCTGCAGCATGGACTGCATTTAAGATCGAATCTTCGAGCGCTTCCATATCAACGATATTTCCGCTTTTCATTCCATGACTGGCTTGTTGGCCTATACCTATAACTTTGGGCGGGTTGTCGCCATCCATCTGTGCAATAAAACAACAGACTTTACTGCTGCCGACATCGATAGCCGCAACAGTTCCATGTTTGATTACACTTGGGTTCCGCTTCATGACTTGCGGCATCCTTTCGCATAAGAAAGGTCGCATTCGTGTGTCAGGTTGAGTTGAACCATCAACATCAGGTCTTTTTCCCTTTTGTAGTAATTTTTCTGTCTTTTGCCGAGCCACCTGAGGTTCTGACAATCAAGCGATCACGAGACCGTAAGTCTACGAGTACAACATCTCGTTCCAAGACACCTTCTTCACGTTCTATACGCGCAAAGAAAGACCATGCATCTGTTGGATCTTCTTCCGGGAGTTGGACATCTACGCCGTTATTCAGTCGGATGTTCCAGCGGCGTCCGCTAACTCTCACGGCTGCTTTTACCTGTGTTCCCAAATCGGGCTCACTCGCAATCAATGAAAGAATTTCCTTGGCATGATCAGGTGCATCAGGGCCAACGATTAAGGGAAGGGAAGAGAATTTTGCAGCCTTTGCAGTCGGGATGACTTCACCACTTTGATCAATGACATGTAAGACGCCTTCTTGTTGCCAAAGTGCAAGTGGCTGGCGTTCAGTCAGTTGTACGTAAATCACGTTGGGGAGCCGTCTCTCTACGATGGCTTGCTTGACCCATGGTAGCAGTTCGATTTTAGCCTTTGCCTCACTTGGGGAAAAAGACAGTATCGGCGTGCCTCTTTCAACATCAAGCTTGTTGAGAATTGCTTTTGCGTTGGTGCGTTTACGACCTTCGACGAGAACATCTTCTACGGATAGGCCTGCATCGGCCGTCATGCCGTGAAAATTGTCCACGGCCAGGCTGATTTTTCCAGGGATCCATCCGTTGGTCCAAAGGACGGTTGTCAACCCAACAACAGCAATCAGCGATCCTACCGCCGTGCATAGAAAGACCCGACGCCAGTTTGTATCTCCAAAGGGGAGCTTACTACGTTTTTGACTGCGTTTACGCCGACGTTTGGTTTTAACGGTAGTTTTGCTCATTACCCCTCCTTGATCCGGAGGGCGTCTTCCACCATCCAGGCACAGAGTTCAGAGAAAGAAATGCCGATGTGTTTCGCCTGTTCAGGAACCAGACTGAGGTCTGTCATGCCTGGTTGTGTGTTGGTTTCTAAATAGTAGAGCCCGCCATCCCCATCGGCTGTGTCGTCATAGCGGAAATCACTACGGCTTACGCCTTGGCACCCAAGAACCTGATGCGATTTCAAAGCGGCATCTAAGGCTTCTTGGTAGATCTCTGCAGGGATCTGGGCGGGGATAATGTGGTCTGTTTTGCCGTCTGTATATTTGGCTTCGTAATCATAGAAGCCTTGTTTAGGGGATAACTCCGTCACTGCAAGTGCGCGATCGCCCATAACGGCAACGGTTAATTCCCGACCCGGTATGTAACGCTCAACCATGATTTCGCCTTCGAAACCCAATTCTTCACGACTTGTCGCTATATGATTGTCGCCTTCAAACACGATATGAACTCCAACCGAGGAACCCTCGCTTAGAGGCTTAATAACGTAAGGACGAGGCAGTGGATCGCCCATGGCAAGATCGGAAGCGAGGATGCTTTTGCTTTCAGGAACCCTGACGCCAACTTGTTCTACAAGTGCCTTGGCACGTTCTTTGTGCATAGCAAGTGCAGAGCTCAATACATGAGAATGGGTGTAGGGCAGTTCCAATAGTTCCAGCAAACCTTGTACACATCCATCTTCTCCCCACTGGCCGTGAAGGGCATTGAAGACAACAGAAGGCTTTGCTTCTTGGAGTTGGGAGATGAGAGAGGGAATGTCTCTGGTAACATCTATCTCTGTGACGTTATAACCTGCATCACGTAACGCCATGGCAGAGGCAGTTCCACTGGCAAGGGATACCTCCCGCTCAGCTGAAAATCCACCTTTGAGCAATGCGACATTACAGGTCATAAACTTTTATTCCTTATTGTGTTTTCTGGAGGCATGGCATCACCGATGCGTTTGATTTCCCAGTGAAGCTCTATTCCTGCCGTGTTTTTGACGCGATGACGTACTTCTTCACCAAGGCTCTCGAGATCAAAAGCGGATGCTTTATCGTTGTTGATCAGGAAATTGCAGTGCTGCTCTGAAACTTGAGCATCACCGATCCGCAACCCGCGACAACCCGCTTTGTCTATAAGTTGCCAGGCCTTATTTCCCTCTGGATTTTTAAAAGTACTTCCACCCGTTCTGGATTTGATCGGCTGTGTACTGCCGCGTGCGTCCTGAATGTCTTTCATACGCGCGGCAATTTCGTCCTCATCCCCAGGCACCCCTTGGAAGCAGGCGTTTAAAAAGATCCAGCTGTTGTCGAGGTTACAATGACGATAGGTATATCCAAGTTGATCCGGGGTGAGGCGATGAACATTACCATCGGGATCCATCGCTTCGGCCCAGAGAAGTATATCCTTGGTTTCACGCCCATAGGCGCCTGCATTCATACGCAAAGCCCCGCCGATTGTACCTGGGACGCCACAGAGGAATTCGAGGCCCGTTAAACTGGCTTTCAATGCGGTCTTTGCGACTTTCACATCAAGAGTTGCTGCTCCCGCAATAATTTGTGAGCCGTCGATTTCGACCTTTGAGAAAGCTGGCCCAAGTCTAATTACAACGCCTGCGACCCCGCCATCGCGTACAAGAAGATTAGATCCGACCCCAATAACAATGACGGGGATTTCAGCGGGCTTGTTTTTTATAAAGCTTACGAGATCATCCTGATCTGCCGGAGTAAATAGTACGTCCGCAGGTCCACCAACACGAAACCATGTGATCTTGGCAAGGCGTGCATCAGCCTTGTAGCTGCCTTTAACTTTTGGCAGGCGATGTATTAGATGGTTCTCAGGTAGGGTGATCTCTGTCATGGTTTTACGACTTTGCGGCCTCCGTTGTTTTTAAAAGAGACTGAAGTTGTTGTGGTAGGTCATGTGCCCAGGCTGAAATACTACCCGCACCCAGGCAAACAACGACATCGCCAGGTAAGGCTGCCTCAGCGATAATACCTGCGAGTTCATCTGGATGGGGCAGGGCAATTGCATTGCGGTGCCCGCGTGTTAATAATCCTTTGACGAGGCTGTCGCGATCTGCGCCTTCAATAGGATCTTCTCCGGCGGTGTAAACATCTGAAACGATAACTTGGTCAGCATCGTTGAAGCAGGAGCAAAAGCCTTCGAAATGATCCGACAGTCGAGAATATCGATGCGGTTGAACAACGGCGATGACCCGTGATTCTTCATCAACGGCTTGGCGGGCGGCTTGAAGAACGGCTGCGATCTCAACAGGGTGATGGCCGTAGTCATCTATAATTGTGATCCCATTAACTTCCCCGGTTTTGGTGAAGCGTCGTTTCACACCCTTGAAGTCCGCTAACGAAGAGCGAATTTCTTCATCGCTCATGCCCAGTTCACTTGAAACTGAAATCGCGGCAAGGGCATTAAGGATATTGTGATTGCCAAGCATGGGAAGGCGACAGTCCGTAATGGTCCGGCTTTCTTCCTCATTTCTTTTGGAGATCACGACATCAAAAACATTACCCGTGATTTCCGTGCGGACGTTCACGGCCCTGAATTTTGCTTGCGGGCTAAAACCATAAGTGACGATACGACGATCTTCAATCCGGCCAATAAGGGATTGAACCACGGGGTGGTCAATGCAAAGAACTGAGAAGCCATAGAAGGGAATGTTGGTTACAAAAGTAGCAAACGCATCATGTAACGCTTCTATAGAACCGTAAAATTCCATGTGTTCTGGATCTATATTGGTGATCACAGAAACAGTCGCTGGTAATTTGATGAAGGTACCGTCGCTTTCATCTGCTTCAACGACCATCCAGTCGCCATCGCCAAGTCGGGCGTTGGTTCCATAGGCATTGATAATCCCGCCATTGATAACGGTTGGATCAAATTTTCCGCCGTCCAACAGAGCCGCGATCATAGATGTCGTGGTTGTCTTGCCGTGGGTTCCGCCAACAGCAACACAGGATTTGAAACGCATGAGTTCTGCCAGCATTTCTGCGCGGCGAACAATCGGGGTTAATCTATTGCGTGCTTCTTCTATTTCTGGATTGTCGAGTTTGATCGCAGATGAAACGACGACGACCCTCGCATCTTGTACATTTTCCGCTTTGTGGCCGATCATAATGTTGATGCCCATGTCGCGAAGTCTAAGAACGTTGGCAGATTCAGCGATATCACTTCCTTGAATCTGGTATCCCAGATTATGAAGGATCTCTGCTATTCCACTCATACCAATGCCGCCGATACCGACAAAGTGTAGTGGACCTATATCAAGTGGCATGCCTTTCATGCTGCCGCACCCGTTGAAACGTTCTCGTTTGTTGATGGTTCGTCTCCATTATTTGCTTGGGTTCCACAAATGACATCAGCCAAATTGCTTGCGGCGCCGATTATGGCATGCTCGCTTGCGCAAGATGCAGCTCTTTGCAAAATTTGTGTGTGTGAAAAAAGGGAAATCAGTCTTTCTGCTAAACTACTAGCATCAAGGCATGCTTGGGTCATTAACCATCCAGCACCGGCGTCGGTAAAGTCGCGGGCATTATCGGTTTGATGATCATCGGTTGCATGGGGGTAGGGGACCAAAATTGCCGGCCGACCCGCAGCAGCTAATTCGGTAATGGTTGAGGCGCCTGATCTGCAAATGGCGATATGGGCCTGAGCCAATCGCTCTGGCATGTCATCAAAGAAAGGCTTTAAATCTGCTTTGATACCGTTTGATCGGTAAGTTTGTGCAATGTCCTCAGAGCCATCGCCCCGAACTTGCTGACTGACATGAAGGCGCTTTCGCATCTCATCAGGGATCAGTGCCAGCGCATCTGGGATTATGGTATTGAAAACAGAAGCTCCCTGACTGCCACCAGTTACGAGAATGTGGAAACGGCCACTTTCTTTCGGTGTGCTGTAAGGAAACTCTCTCAGGACCATTATCGCTGGCCGTACGGGATTTCCTGTGAGGGTAATTTTTGATTCCTGGCCAGCTGGAACATGACTCACCTTGCGAAAGGAGGTGCAAATGTTTCGCGCTTTTCCTGCAAGAAGTCGATTTGCACGTCCGAGTACCGCGTTTTGCTCGTGGAGATATAGCGGGATACCGAGCTGGCTTCCTGCCAGACCTGCGGGAACAGAAGCATACCCGCCAAAGGCAACGATGGCCTCAGCATTTATAGATCGTAGTAATTTTCTAGCCTGAAAAGTTCCGATAACCAGCTTGCACAGGCTCATGGCTTTACGAACAAGGCCGCTACCCGCAATACCGCCAGCAGATACCCGGTGAACTGTTACGTCTTGTAGATCCTTGCCAAAACCTTGGCCCCTTGCGTCTGTCACGAGGCTTACTTTATGGCCACGGCTGAGAAGCTCTTCAGCCAAAGCTCGAGCTGGGAACATATGCCCACCTGTACCACCAGCCGTCAGAACAATATGCATTTTCTTTTCAATCATACTTCTAGCCCTCCATGTGGTCGTCTTCGGGTGAGGGCCAGAACCATACCCATACCAATTGAAAGTGCTATAAGTGAAGACCCACCGTAACTGATGAAGGGGAGAGTCATGCCTTTTGTTGGGATTAGGTGAATAGCTGAAGCCATATTGATGATCGCTTGCAAGCCGAATTGGGTTAGAAGACCTGTGCAGGCTAGCAGTACAAAAAGATTGTTCTCTTGAAGTAAGCGACTAAAGCCTCTCAATACGACAAAGGCAAAGAGAGAAACAATAATGAGGCAAGCAATCAATCCAAGTTCTTCACCAGCCACTGAGAATATAAAGTCAGAGTGAGCATCTGGTAACTGGGACTTTACGGTTCCTTCTCCAGGTCCTTGCCCGAGCAGGCCTCCATTTTTGAAGGCTTCCATGGATCGATTGACTTGGTATCTGCTTCCCGCAGCGGGATCTAAGAAGCCATCAATACGCGCTGTTACATGGGGAAGCGTAAAGTATGCAGCAATTAAACCAACAGCGGCAAGAAAGATAAATACACCCACTAGCATCATCGATAAGCCAGCAAGGAATAGCTGTACTCCACCGATTGCCGTTATGACTACCGTCTGGCCAAGATCGGGTTGCATTAGTAGAAGACTGATAACGACCAGCCATATGCCTATGGCAATCCAAGTTCCCGGAATTCCTTCATCCGTTTTACCGCTGGCAAGCATCCAGGCAATGGTTACAGCAAAGAAAGGTTTAACGAACTCTGAGGGTTGAAGGGAAAAACCAAGTAGGTTGATCCAGCGTGTTGCCCCTTTGATTTCAACGCCAAAAATCAATGTTGCAAGCAACAACAAAAGCGTTATGACCATCCCCAACACTGCAAACCGGCGAATTTTTTTCACGGGTAACAGCGAAATCCCAATCATGAATGATGCCGCGGCGGGCAAAAGCAGGAAGTGACGTTTTGCAAGTTGGAAAGTGCCGACGCCAATTCTATCCGCAGCAGCAGGAGAGGCCGCGAGAACCAATAAGGCGCCAAATCCCATAAGGGCGAGAAGAGCCGCAAGGTTCCAACGATCCACGGTCCACCACCAACGGCCAACAACTGAAGTATCCATGCGTGAGAAGGTGCTCATAATGCGATGCTCCCTTCTTGATTGCTGGTATTCGAAGGGGCGGCTATCTCTTTAACGCACTGCTTAAAGTGATCACCACGAAGCTCAAAACTTCGGTATTGATCCCACGAGGCGCAGGCTGGAGAAAGCAAGATAACGGCATCTTGGTGCCCATCTTGGGCCGCATCATTGGCTGCTTTTTTTACTGCACGATCCAGTGTTTCGCAAAGCTCATGGGGTACGTGACTGCTGAGTTGAACCGAAAATTCCTTAGCACTATCACCAATTAAATAGGCGCGGCGGATCCGACTGAAGTAGGGGCTCAAATTTTCGATCCCGCCTTCTTTGGCAAGGCCACCAGCAATCCAGTAAATGTTGTCATAACTACCTAGCGCACGCGCTGCAGCATCTGCGTTGGTTGCTTTGGAATCGTTAATGTATCGAATGCCATCATTAACAGTGACGAGTTCCTGGCGATGAGCAAGTCCGGGGAATGACTTCATCCCCGATATGATTTCTTCACTGGTTAGGCCGATAGAGCGACAGGAGGCAAAGGCTGCAGCGGCGTTCTGATGGTTGTGCGCGCCAGGTAGACGTTCGATTTTATTTAAATCAGCGATATCCGTGGTGGAGGAAAAGCAATCATCAATTAGTTGGCCTTCGACCGCAAAAACACCTTCTGCCAGCCGGGTTTGACCTGAAATTGGGATGGTTTTGATGCGGCCAGTTGTATTGATTTGATCGAAAACATTGCGGCTGTCTTCGTCGTCCATGCCAATGATGGCGGTTTGTGATTTACCCTGCCTGTCGAAAATATGTTTCTTGGCTTTGATATAGCCTCGCATATCTCCATGCCGATCCAAATGATCGGGGCTGATATTCATAAATAGCGAAATATCAAAAACGAGCTGCCCGAGAAGGTCGAGTTGGTAAGAAGACATCTCCAGCACGTAGATCCCTTTGCTATCAAGGACCGGGAGCTCAAGGGCGGGCGTGCCCAGATTTCCACCGACCGCAACATTTCTTCCGGCAGTTTCGAGGATGTGTGCGATTAGACTGGTGGTGGTCGATTTGCCATTGGTACCGGTTATGCCCACAAACGTAGCCGTCGGACAGGCACGATATAATAACTCGACCTCACATATGACCTCGATATTTGCTGCTTTTGCTGCGGCTGCGACAGGGTGAGGTTTCGGATGGGTCAATGGGATGCCAGGTGACATGACCAGACTATGTACCCTTTCCCATTCACACTCATTTAGATTGATGATCTTAAGGCCTGCATCGGCTGCTTTTTCACGACCCTGTGGATTGTCGTCCCAAGCCCATACTTCGGCACCTGATTGAGCGAGCGCACAAGCCGCAGTAAGACCAGAGCGGCCTAAGCCCAATACGGCAAAGACCTTCTTATCTTGTGTGCTGATGTATGCGCTCAGATCAATCATAATTCCTTATCTCAGTTTGAGAGTTGCAAGCCCAATAAGAGCCAAAATCATAGAGATAATCCAAAACCGGATGACGACTGTCGGTTCCGCCCAACCCTTTTTCTCGAAGTGATGATGAAGAGGGGCCATCCGGAACACACGTTTGCCAGTGGTCTTGAATGAGACAACCTGAACAATGACGGATACGGTCTCCAGAACAAAAAGGCCGCCAATAATAGACAGGACAATTTCATGTTTGGTGATAACTGCGATTGCGCCCAATGCGCCACCCAGACTTAAAGAACCTGTATCGCCCATAAATACCATTGCTGGCGGGGCGTTAAACCAAAGAAATCCGAGACAAGCACCGACCAATGCCCCACAGAAAACGGTTAACTCACCAGTTCCTGCGACATATGATATCTGAAGGTACTCAGCAAAAATTGTGTTGCCCACAAGGTAGGTAATCAGTCCAAAACAAGCACCTGCAATCATCACTGGAACGGTCGCAAGACCGTCCAGGCCATCTGTTAAATTTACAGAATTGGAGGCCCCAACCATTACAAATACAGAGAAGGGAATGTAAAAAAGCCCTAGGTTGATCATCAGATCTTTGAAAAAGGGTATGGCTAAATGAGTGCTCATCTCGTTTGGACTTGCGGCCATAATGCCCCAGGTTGCCAGTACTGATATCAAAACTTGTGTAAACAGTTTTGCTTTTCCAGGAAGGCCTTTTGTATTTCTTTTTGTGAGTTTTAAATAATCATCGCCAAAGCCAATAAGGCCAAAACCGATGGTTACAAACAAGGTGATCCATATAAATGGATTGTGCAGGTCAGCCCAAAGAAGGGTTGAAACTGACAAGGCAAGCAATATCAAAGCGCCCCCCATTGTTGGGGTTCCCTTTTTTGTCAAAAGGTGGCTTTCAGGTCCATCATCCCGGATGGGCTGGCCTTCGCCTTGCTTATTTTTGAGCATGCGAATGATGCGGGGGCCGAAAATAAATGAAATCAATAGGGCGGTTAATACTGCGCCACCACTCCTGAAAGTGATATACTTGAAGACGTTGAAGATTGAATAGTCATCTGCAAGGGGAAAGAAAATTTCGAACAGCATTATACTTGCCCTCCGCTATTTTTTGCAGAAAGAGCTTTCAAACTATCTATAATCACGGACATCCGACTTCCCAATGAGCCTTTAACTGAGATCACATCATCAGCCTGCACGATATCAGTAATGATGGCGGCTAATTCTTGTGAATTTTCTTTGTGAACACCACGCATTTCAGGTGGCAGGGCTTCGTGTAGGGCTTCCATGTGTGGACCGCAAGTAAATACGAGATCGATGCCGGAGTCATTTATAGAACCTGCGAGATCGGAATGCATTTTTTTTGATTTACGCCCGAGTTCTAACATGTCGCCGAGCACCGCAATTCGACGTCCAAAATTATTGGGTGTAGCATTTGCTAAGACATTAATTGATGCGCGTACAGAAACAGGGCTTGCATTATAGCTGTCGTCGATCAGCTCGAAACTTTCACCCTTCTCTAAGGCAAGTAGAGTTTTTTCTCCGCGACCAGCCAAGCCATGTAGTGTGCTCAAATCCGCGGCAGCTTTTGTAACATCGGCACCGACGGCTTTGATTGCGGCAAGAGCGGCCAAACTGTTCAGTATCCAATGAAATCCAGGATTTGAAATATTGTATTCTATAACTTCTCCACAGATATTTGCTTGTACCCGACTATATTCTGCAAAGAGTTCATAGCCGATAAGTCTTGCATCTGCCTGCGGGTGTTCTCCAAATCCTACGATGTTTTGTACGCCGTTCTCTCTTGCGCTTTCAGCCATCAAATCGAACAGCGGGTGGTCTTTGTTCAGAACGGCGACACCCTCGCTGTTCATAGCTTCAAAAATTTCGCACTTTGCTTTGGCGATTTCTTCTATGGATTTAAAAAACTCAAAATGAACGGCTTCAATGGTGCTAATGATAGCAACATCCGGGCGAACCAGCTTAGCTAATTCTCTGATTTCGCCAGGGCTGTTCATGCCCATTTCATTAACTGCGTACACGGCATCGCGTGGCATGCGCGCCAAGCTGAGGGGGACGCCCCAATGGTTATTTAAACTAGCGGCACTTGCGGCCGTTACATCTTGGCGACTTAAACAATGGCGTAGAATTTCTTTGATGCTGGTTTTGCCTACAGAGCCAGTTACGCCAATGAACTTCGCAGTACTATTCGCACGTGCGCAAGCCCCAAGCCTATTTAAAGCGCCAAGGGTGTCGTCGACAATAAGGAGGCTCGCGTCATCCCCTAGTCTTTCTGGGCGACGTTGTACAACGGCAACTGAAGCACCCTTTTCAAAAGCATCGGCTACATAATCGTGGCCGTCAAAGTTAGGTCCTTGTAAAGCGAAGAACAAGTCTCCTTCTTCGAGGTTCCTTGTATTGAGGGATAGGCCCATTGCTTGCCAATCACAGGTATTTTCCCCCCCTGTGGCATCGGCTGCTTCTTGGGCTGTCCAAAGAACCTCACGCGCCATTCGTTACTCCTGTTCCATTCGTTAATTCTGCCCCATTATTTATCTCAATCAGGGTCGCGGCAATTGCCTCACGGGCTACGTCACGATCATCAAATGGAAGTACTTTGTCACCGATAATTTGGCCGCTTTCGTGACCCTTTCCGGCAATAATAAGGAGATCTCCGTCATTGAGGTCCGAAACTGCCTTAAATATGGCTTTGCGGCGGTCGTCAACTTCGATTGCATTGGGGGCAGACGCCATTGTCTGAGCGCGGATGCTAGCGGGATCTTCCGAGCGCGGGTTATCATCTGTGATATAAGCACGATCCGCCAGTTGATCAGCAATACCCCCCATGAGAGGGCGTTTTCCTGGATCGCGATCCCCGCCGCAACCGACAACAATAGAAAGTTGTTTCTTGGTGTGCGGTCTCAGGGCATTGATGATTGCTTCAACGGCATCGGGGGTATGGGCAAAATCAACATATACCGTTCCGCCTTTTGCCGATTGGCCAATTTTTTCAGCTCTCCCAGGAACGCCTGTTAGATCAGGGAGTGTCTCAATTACCGCGTTGAGTTCTGCGCCGCACGCGAGAGCAAGTCCGACAGATGCCATAATATTCGAGGCCTGGAAACTACCTGTGAGGAGGAGTTTTAAATCCACGATTTTACCATAGAGCGAGAGTTTCAGCTCTTGGCCATCAGTTGTGGGGCGTTGCTCAAGAACTTGTAGGTCAGAGGGTGTGTGACCGTAACTGATAATTTTCAGTTTTCTACGATCACAGATTTCTTTAATCTGTTGGAACTCAGGCATGTCTGCATTGATAACCGCAGTGCCGCCTTCAGGCATAAGGTTATCGAATAAACGAAGCTTTGCCTGAAGATAACTGTCCATATCTTTGTGGTAGTCGAGGTGGTCTTGAGACAAATTTGTAAAGGCTGCAGCTTTTAGGTTAAGGCCATCTAAGCGATATTGATCTAGCCCGTGACTTGAGGCTTCAAGTGCAAGGTGGCTAAAACTCAGTTCACTTAGGTTTTTCAAGCAAGCGAAGAGGTCGATACTATCCGGTGTTGTCAGGGCTGCTGGCGCATTTGGCTGGGGTGGATATAGGCCAAGAGTTCCCAAGCTGGCAGCTTTATAGCCTAATATTTCCCAAATTTGCCGAGTGAAGGTTGCGACGGAGGTTTTGCCGTTGGTACCCGTGATGGCAACCAGGTTCTCTGGTTGTTGAGCGCTAAAGGCTGCGGCAATAAGAGCTATCGCCCGTCGCGGATTATGGCTTCTGATGATGGTTACTTGTTGCGTAAAGGCTGTTACGTCTTTGTCTGCAGGAACTAAAAGGACGGTAGCGCCGGATTTTAAGGCTTGTGGGATAAAATCACAACCATCCAGACCACTGTCGTTTGATGGGGGGAGGGCTGCAAAAAGGTAGCCTGCTTTTACTTTGCGGCTATCTAGGGACAGGCCTACTATTTCCCTGTTGTCATCACTTCCAATGGGGCGACAGTCTTCTGGTAACTGTGACAGTAAATCATCTAGCCGCAATCTTACGTCCTTCCATGCGGGCCTTTGCTTTTTTCAAAAGTGTATTTCCACCTATATCCGCGTCTTCAACATGTACGGGCTCAATCCCAAGTAAGGGGGCCATACGCTCGACAACGCGTTTGACAACAGGGGCTGCAACCCAGCCACCCGTAGCAAATCCATATGTTCTTTTAGTGCCTTTAGGCTCATCCACCATCACGTAAACCACATAACGGGGATTGTTCATCGGAAAGGCCGCAACAAAGGATGAGACACGTGAATTTTTCACATACCGTCCACCTTTTAATTTGTCAGCAGTACCTGTCTTTCCTCCGACGAGATAACCCTTAGCATTAGCGTTTCTACCTGATCCGTGCAAAACAACAAGTCTCATTAGATCCCGCATATAAGCGGAAGTTTTTTCGCTGAGAATACGGCGTCCTTCAGGCATGTCTGAGGCGGGGCGCTTTATGAATGTGGCAGGTTTTAATTTACCTCCATTAACAACGCTTGAGATAGCCGAGCTAAGTTGGAGAGGGCTAACTGCAATGCCATGACCATAAGAGATAGTCATAGTGTTAATTTCTCGCCAAGGAGAGGGTACAAGTGGGGTTCCAACTTCACTCACTTCTACCGACGCTGGGCGCAGTAAACCAAAGTTGGACAGATACTTTCTTTGACCTTCGGTTCCAACTTCCATTGCCATCTGCACAGTGCCGATATTACTAGAGTAAATCAAGATTTCAGGAACGGATAACCAGCGCTTTAAGGGCTTATAATCATTGATGGTATACCTAGAAACCCGAATGGGCTTACTGACATCATATCCATCATAAACAGAGGCAACCCCTTCATCCAAAGCCATTGCAGATGTGAGGAGTTTGAAGGTTGACCCCATTTCATAAATACCAAGGGTCGCACGGTTAAAGCGAGAGTCGTCAGAAGCTTCACCTGGGTTTCCAGGATCAAAATTTGGCAGTGAAACGGAAGAGATAATTTCACCTGAATTCACATCCATAACAATGCCCGCGGCACCAATGGCACTGAATTCTTTCATTGAACGGGACATTTCTTCGTTCAATATGTGTTGAATGCGAAGATCAATACTCAGCTCTACTGGCTCAGGCTTTTCCCTTAATGCTTTATCAAAGGACTGCTCAATGCCAGCGAGCCCTTTATTATCGACATTGGTGAACCCAATAAGGTGGGCACCGAGGTTGCCGTGAGGATAAAATCGTCTCTGTTCGGTTTCAAAATTTAAACCAGGAATGCCTAAGCTGTTAACAGCATATTGCTGACGGGGTGTTAGGTTCCGTTTGATCCAGATAAATCCGCGATCCGAAGTCAATTTTTTAAGAAGTCTGTCTTGTGAAATCTCAGGGAGGATATCGGCAAGAAGTCGCGCAGTTGATTCTGGATGAGGTACTTTGCGAGGTTCTGCATAGAGAGATGCTGTTGGTAATGTTGTCGCGAGAACAATACCGTTGCGATCAACAATATCAGCTCTTACGGTTTGAACTGGAGGTGCCTCATCAATGATTTGAGCTGTCTTGTTGTTGGTTTTTGGACCTTGCAGAAGGGTGAGGTCAACCAATCTAATGGAAATCACGACAAACGCGATGGCCATCAGAGTGCCGGCTACGATCAGACGTGTACGCCCGATCTCAAGGGCATTTCGGACGCGACCATCAAGAGTGATCACCGATTTAGGCGCTTTTGGGCTCCTTAAATTGGTTAGGCGACCTTGTTTTTTATCTTCGCGCCAATCGCTCATTGGGTTACCCCCACACTCGCGTTTGTCGCGGAACCAGGTAATTTAATATTGGTTCCATCCTCGAATAGCTCATCACGTTTGGGGATGTTCTGTACAGTAATGATTTGAGATGGATCCAGCGGTTTCAGATCAAGATACTGACTTGAAAGCCGAGCGAGACGTTCTGGACGATTGAGATAGCTCCATTCGGCTAGAAGGATGCGTATGGACTGTTTGTCTGATTTTATTTTATATTCAACAGATGCCAACTGGTCTTCAAGATCAGTGACCTCGTGCTTGACTTGGAAAAGAACTATGGCGCAAGCAGCACCGACAACAATCCATAAGGTAAGGACGAAATTCTTCATTGTTGCCCTCCCGTCTCATAGGGAGTGTCAGTTCTGATCGCAACACGAAGCTTGGCTGAACGGGATCGTGGGTTTTCACGGCACTCATTCTCAGTGGGAACGATTGCTTTTTTTGTCGGCAGCGAGAAGGGCTGTTTACGCAGAGCCGCGGGCTCAACCGTCGGAGAATGACGGGAGCCCTGCGGCATCCCCCCACTGCGTTCGCGTAAAAAGTTTTTAACGATCCGGTCTTCAAGTGAATGAAACGAAACGATAGCTAACCGCCCGCCTGGATTTAACAGTTTTTCAGCAGCGACTAATCCGCGTTCCAATTCACCCAACTCGTCATTTACATAAATGCGAAGGGCTTGGAATGAACGCGTTGCTGGGTGAATGGTTTTGCCATCTTTGCGGGGTTTGGTTCGAATAATTCGGCGAATGAGTTCTGAGAGTTGCAGCGTGGTCTCGAATGGTTTTTCAACTCTGTCAGTGACAATTGCGCGTGCAATTAGCCGAGATTTCTTTTCTTCACCGTATTTGTAAAGAATATCGGCGATCTCTTTTTCGCCATAGGTGTTGACCACATGTGATGCAGGTTGGCGTAAACTGGAATTTGGCCCATCCATGCGCATGTCCAGGGGGCCATCATTTTGAAATGAAAAGCCACGCTCTGCCTGATCGAGTTGCATGGAAGAAACACCGAGATCAAGGGTGATACCATCGACCTTGGTAATGCCAGCCTCTGCCAGCAAGCGTTCCATATCTCCGAAACATCCTGAAAGGGTGGTGATTTTACCTTGCTTTACCTCTGGAAGTTCCTTGGCGCTTTCATGTGCTGTCGGATCGCGGTCGATACCAAAAACTATACAATCGGCCTGTTGGGCAATGGCTCGGCTGTAACCGCCTGCGCCAAAAGTGCCGTCAACAAATACTTCACCGTCGTTCGGGGCTAGGGCAGCGATGATTTCTGGTAACATGACGGAATAATGACCGTCTTGCTGTGCATCTAAATTCCTCGGGGGTTCATTATCTGACGAGGTTTTATCGGTCGGTGCTAAGCATGGCTGTGCTAGCTGGAGAAGGCGATAGGTACTCATCATCCATTCTCTCCCTCACGGTTGCTGCGAGGAGAGGACCCATCTGCCAAAGAAATGGTGAGTTTCTTTGCTTTTGCACGGTCTCGAGCTTCTTTTTTCTTTTCTTCCAAGGATACGGGGTTCCAGACTTGGAAGATATCTCCTTTGCCAACAAAAGCAGCGCGATCGGTGATTTGGGCGTGTGCGATCAACGCGGGTGGTAAGAGAATGCGACCATCACCATCAAAGGACAACTGATGAGAATCTGCGAGAATTGCGGTTGCCAGATCATCGTGTTCATCAGAAAAGAGATCGAGGCTAGAGCTCATGCTGTCGTGGAGGCGGCGCATGAAATCCATACCTGCGGCCTCAAGGGCGTCAGCGCGATAAGAACGGAAAATAACAATGCCTTGGAAAGGTTGGTCAGATAACATTTGGCGAAAGGTAGCCGGAACCGAAACGCGGCCCTTCTTGTCTACCTTGTTTTCGAATGTACCTATAAAAAAGGTCACTTGAATCCGCCCCAAAATGAATTGACCACCATTGGTCTGCTAAGATCACACCCCTGCGATCTTGATCCGGCTTGTTCCCGATTTGGTCCAAAATGGGTAATTTTAGGTCACAAATGGGATTTTATGGGATAGCATGGGATCTGATGGGTGTCAATGGTTTGGCACGTTGTGATTGTATGGTTAAAACATAGTTAATTGCTTATTTTTCAAGGCATATTCAATGATGAATCATCTTGTTATTCAGGTCCTTAAACAACCTGAAGGGATGGAATTTTTTGAGCGTTTTTGAGCCAAAGAGTTGAATAGTATTGATAATTATTTCTATCGCAGGCGCATAGACTCGATCTTTGGAAAAGAAATGATTGTCTAAGAAAAATGTCAGACGGTCATAAGCCGGGTTTTGTCGCTTGCCGCAAAGCCGAAGCCTTTTGACAACGGAAGGCTATTCATCTGGGATGCCCATCGCTGGACACCTCTCGCAACTGACCCGGTCGACGATGCGGAAAAGCACCTGATCCCTCAAAACCGGAGTTTTGTGAATCTGCCGACCCTATTTAGTTTTGCTCCCGGTGGGGTTTACCATGCCGCTTCCATCTCTGGCCGCGCGGTGCGCTCTTACCACACCCTTTCACCCTTTCCCGCTTGTTGAAACCCTTACAGAGTTACAACCTACAGGTGGTTTGCTTTCTGTGGCACTTTCCCTAGGGTCGCCCCCGCCGGGCGTTACCCGGCACCGTATTCCCGTGGAGCCCGGACTTTCCTCCCTTTTCGGTTCAGGCGAACCTGCCAAAAAGAGCAGCCTGTCGGACCGTCTGACGGGGTACAGTTAGGTCGGATTGTTCTGGGCGTCAAGTTGGGAATGTAAATTGCTCAATATCTCGCAACATTGTTGGTCAATTAACCCATCCAGTTTGTGCGGACGAAAGTGACGTTGAAAGGCAATGATTGCAGCGACCGATGTGGGATGTTGCGGCGACGTAAGGTCTAGGGAGTATCCGTAATCAGATAGTTTTTGTAAAAAGGTACCCTTATGAACATCTCCTTGGTTTGGAGTTTCATCTGGGTAGAGACCAATGCCTGCGTTATGGAGGAGCTGCCAGTCAAACAGTTCACCAGGGTCTTCTTTACGTTCCGGGGCGACATCGGAATGGGCAAGAACTCTTTGGGCTGGAATTGGGTGCCGTTTTAAGATCTCTTTGCAAAGCTCCATTAACGCTCGGATCTGGAGTTTTGGGAAATCCCGATACCCCCATTCGTGGCCTGGATTAACGATTTCAATGCCAATGGAGCGACTGTTAATATCGTTTTCACCTTTCCAAGACGCCAAGCCAGCATGCCAGGCGCGGTTTTCTTCATCGACCATTTGAAAGACATGGCCATCTTCTTCTACCAGATAATGCGCACTGACTTGAGCTTGGGTATCGCAGAGGCGATCGAGTGCCTCTTGTCCAGTTTTCATCCCGGTGTAATGAAGCAGTAGTGTATCAATTTGTATATCCTCTGGCCGGATACCGAAATTGGGGGACTGGAATTCACGGTTGATTTGCATATCGTTCTTCCAGTTCCTTCAACATCAAGGTGTTTGCTGTGACTTCAGCGGACTCAGCGAGTAACCAACTTCTGAATTTCTTCAGGGCGGGTTTGTTGGCCTTATTCTTAGGGCATACAAGATGGTAGTGACCAACTAGGGAGGCGAATTCTGGAAAGGGCATGTGCAGTCGGCCAGACTTAAGATCGCCTTCAATCATTGAAATATCTCCCATGGCGATACCGAAACCACTCACTGCTGCTTGAAGTGCACTGTCTGTCGTATCAAAGGATTGACCAACGCTTGAGTTAACTTCTGTTGCGCCAGCCTCGGTACACCACTGGCCCCATTCCTGGCAGCCGCTTCCACAAAAAAGAAGTGTTAAGCGATTGAGGTCATTAGGCTTGTGCGGTTTTGGTAACTTGTTCAAAAGCTCAGGTGAACAAACGGGTGTCATCCATTCGTTGGTAATGATTGTATTGTGTAAACCAGGAGGCAAGTGATGGCTGTGCAAGATCCCTGCATCGTAATTCTCTTTGTCAAAATCAACGGTGTGCCAAGCGGTAGTTAGCCTCACATTTATATCCGGTTCCATCTCTTGGAACTTTGCCAGCCGGGGAATAAGCCATCTAACCGCGAATGAAGGCAGGACCTTGATCGTTAAATCCTGACTGTGGCCCGTAAGTTCTTCTGAGACACTTTGGATACGATCAAACACTTCACTGAGTACAGGTAATAATTTTTGTCCAGATTCTGTTAATTCCAAGCCGCGATGTCGTCGTTGGAATAATTGAATTTGATAGTGGTCTTCCAGAGTTTTTATCTGTCGGCTTATCGCTCCTTGGGTGACGTGCAGTTCATCCGCAGCTTCAGTGAAGCTGAGATGCCGGGCTGCGGCTTCAAAAGCTTTCAGGGCATTGAGAGGGGGAAGTTGTCGAAGCATTGTTCTTTCCATGAGAAAAACTCATTTAACTATGACAAATTCCAGTTTGAAGAACAAGAGGGAGAGGGGCTAACTATTGTTAATTAATGAGGATGTTTTCTAAAGTGTGTGTGAAAGATGTATAGCTATGAGAAAAATACATGCAAAATTAAGAATATTTTTCTCCAGTGTTTTTGCTGGAATGAATGACTTGTTTATCGCTCCTCAAAATGAGGTTTTAGAGCGTGATAATCTCGCGCGGCCAAATTTCTTCATCCCCAATTCGTCTGCTTTTGTACTAAGGTCGAATTGCGAGGACCTTTTCAGCGATCGCCATACAAGACGTCAAACCAGGAGATTCAATGCCGAAGAGATTTACCAATCCGGTAACTCCATGTGTGTCGTACCCTTGAATGACAAAATCAGAAGCCCCTTCACCGGGAGCCTGTAGTTTGGGGCGGATACCTGAGTAATCTGGGGTTAACGCTCCTTGTTCCAATGCAGGCCAGTAGCGTCGTATAGCTTCGTAAAAAGGGGCAGATCTGGCGGGGTCGACTTCATATTCGAGTTCTTTGGTCCACTCTACGTCCGGGCCAAAACGTACCTGCCCCTCTAAATCTAAAGTAACGTGGACCCCGAGGCCTGCTGCTTCAGGCAGGGGGTAGATCAGATGTTTGAAGGATGATTTACCACTTAAGCTGAAATAGTTACCCTTAGCGTAATGGAGTTGCGGGATAAGATCTTTGGGGAAACCGTTAATTTTTTGAGTAAATCCGGTTGCACCAAGACCTGCTGCGTTGATGACCGTCTTGGCGCAAAGCGTCATGGGGCTTTCTCCCCCAGTCTTAAGTACAATTCCGTTATCTGTAATTTCACCACCTAGCACAGGCGTATTGAGCGCAATCATGCCACCGTAATTTTCAAGATCACCCTGAAAAGCCAGAATTAGGCCATGGACGTCGATAATGCCTGTGGATGGTGAGAAAAGAGCCTTTGTTATGTTGAGGTCGGGCTCGCGTTCGTTGATTTCTTCTGTGGAGAGATAGGTGAGATCGTCAACACCATTGGCGTGAGCAAGCAACTTTATACGCTCTAACGCAGGTTCTTCATCTGTTGATGTTGCAACGATAAGCTTTCCGCATTTTCTGTGAGGGACGGCGTGGTCTTCACAATAGGGATAGAGGAGTTCTTTTCCCCTAAGGCACAGTTCGGCTTTTAAGCTTGCTGTGGGGTAATAGATACCAGCATGGATGACGCCACTATTCCGAGCGGAGATCTCTGTTCCCGGCATAGATTCTTTTTCGATAACAATGACTTCGCGCCCTGACTGAGCAAGAACTCTGGCACACGCCATGCCGACAACGCCTGCGCCAATGACGATACAATCAACCTGTTCCATATTACCGTTACCGATGCAGTTCCCTATTAGTGCTCGTCGTTTCCCTACTTTAAGCTCTCTTGTTTTTCTTCGAGCTCAAGCCAGCGTTCTTCTGCTGCGGCAAGATCATTATTAGCCTTTTCAAGCAGCTTCGTCGCAGTTTGGAACCTTTCAGGGTTCTTACTGTAAAGTTGTGGGTCAGCCATTTCAGCTTCGAGCTTTTGAGCCTCGCTGGTCAAACTTTCCATAAGTTTAGGGAGGGAATCTAACTCGCGTTGTTCTTTATAGCTCAGTTTTCCACCTGATTTTGAGGGTTTTGAGCGAAGCGCATTATCTTTTTTGGTAGGCTTGCTGGTACTTGAGTCTAGGACAGGTTGTCCGTCGGAATCAATGCCCAAGGCTTTTTGATTGCGATAATCACTATAACCCCCAGCATATTCGACTACGGTACCATCGCCCTCAACAGCATAGATAGCTGTCGCCAGACGATCGAGGAAGTCACGGTCGTGGCTCACAAGTAACAAGGTGCCATCGTATTCGTCCAAAACTTCGACCAGTAGATCCAGCGTGTCCATGTCGAGATCGTTAGTTGGCTCATCGAGGACCAGAAGGTTGCTTGCCTGGGCAAACATGCGGGCCAACAAAAGTCGATTTTTTTCACCCCCGGATAGGGTATAGATTGGCTGGCGAACCTGACCTTCGTCGAACAGAAAATCTTTTAGATAACTGACGACGTGTTTTTGCTGCCCCCGAACCATAATCGAATCACCACCGCCGGGTGACATGGTTTCCCATAGAGTACTGTTGGGGTCGAGATCTTCGCGTTTTTGATCGAAATAAAGCGTGGTCAAATTGGTGCCGAGTTTAACGCTACCGCTATCAGGTTCAATCCTGCCCAGCAGCATTTTAACGACAGTGGATTTACCCGCACCATTGGGGCCAACAAGGCCAATGCGGTCGCCACGTTTCACTTTGGTGCTGAAGTCTTTAATGATCTCACGAGTACCACCATCTTTGAGTGGATACGACTTGCTGATATTCTCAGCAGTAATAACCTTATCACCCCCCGTATCCAAAGTATCGATTTGGAGTTTGGCAGTCCCTGGAGCTTTCATCCACTCCTGACGTTTTTGACGAAGATCCTGTAAGTTGCGCAAACGACCCATGTTGCGTTTGCGTCGGCCGGTTACACCGCGTTGTAGCCAATGTTCTTCACGAACAATTTTTCTTTTAAGGCGATGGAGTTCCTGTTCTTCGTTCTGACGCATTTCTTCAGCCCAGGCTTCGTAATGTTCAAAGCCTTTGCCGAGGCGGTTGATTTTACCGCGATCGAGCCAGAATGTTTGCCGTGTGAGATGGTTGAGGAAGGCCCTGTCGTGACTGATGACCATCAAAGCGCCACGAAATTTTCGGAGTTCTTCTTCGAGCCATTGGATTGTTGGAAGATCCAGATGGTTTGTTGGCTCATCCATCAACAGGACTTCCGGGTCGCTGATGAGTGCGCGGGCCAAGGCAGCACGACGTCCTTCGCCGCCAGATAATCCTGTTAGAAGGCGATCTCCTGGAAGGTTCACGTGAAGCAGCATGGCATCAACAAGGTAGTCGGCATCACTAACTTCTGGACGCAAGCCGGCTTTTACATGTTCAAATACAGTTTCATCCTGGTCGAAAACGGGATCTTGAGGTAGGTAGGCAACTTTAATGCCGGGCTGTAGAAAACGCTGTCCCTCATCGAGCTCCTGTTGTCCGGACATAATTTTCAGGAGGGTGGATTTTCCTGTGCCGTTACGGCCAACCAGACATGCTTTTTCCCCTCTTGCCAGACCAAACGAGAGATCTTGAAAGAGGGTTTTTGTGCCAAAGCGAAGACCCGCGCCGTTGAGCGCGACAAGGTGTGAAGGAGGAGCCATTTTAATTTTGTTCTTAACTTCTTAGTTGTTTGATTTGATCGTAGGCAGCATTAATTGCTGCGAGCTTTTCATTGGCAAGGTCCACAAATTCTTGTGGTAGCCCTTCCGCGACCAATTTGTCGGGGTGGTTTTCAATGACAAGTTTACGATGTGCTGCTTTGATGTCTTTATCTGTGTCGCTGCGTTGAACGCCGAGGATCCGGTATGGATCACTTTTGTCTGGTCCAATGTTTGATGCGTGCAAGCGATCCCACTGTAGTTCACTGAACCCGAATATTTCTGCAACACGTTGTAGGTAAATGATTTCCTCAGAAGAGACCGTGCCGTCGGCTTTGGCAATGTGGAACAATCCGCTGAGAAGTTCTTCAAGGACGGCGGGGTTGTCTTTGAAAGTTCGGCCAATTTGGTGGGCATAGGGCTCAAAACCTTCGGCGTCTAGTCGTGCGCGGTCAAAAAGGCGACCAACATTTTTCATTTCTTCCGGAGGTATACGGAAGACCTGTTTGAAGGCGGCGACTTCGTCTTTAGTCACGACCCCGTCGGCCTTAGCCATTTTTGCGCCGAGTACGATGACACCGATGGTAAAGGTAATTTGTTTGGTGCTATCTGGGCCTTCTTCGGGTTCAGCCCTCATTTTGTCGACGGCATGCCCCGCCATAGCGCCTAAAAAGGCACCAATAGGACCTCCGAGGGCAAAGCCAGCGGCTCCACCAAAAATTTTTCCCCAAATACTCATAATGTCTAAGCTTTGCCTTTGGTTTTCAAAAAGGTCTGTTGTTTGAACATCAGTGCTGTGTGATCGATACAATGTTGTTCTTTGCACTAGCCTGCTGGTAGCGCAGAGTCAATCCTGTAACCACAGATGATCCCTATTTGTTCCTTATTGTCGAGATCAATCTGAGGCCGCTTCCGATGTTGACCCTGATGTTACTCGGGTCGCTGCCAGTGTATCACTGATAAAGCCCACTTTACCGACACCGGGTAATCTTAGGGCCAGATTGTCAGGATCGAGGCCAAAGCTCAGGCCCAAGAGGTTGATTTCAATCCCCTCAGCTTTAGACAAAATGGCCCCGAAGACACCATAAAGAGAGATCTGCACGCCTGTGTTACTTGGTGCTGAGGCAATGAAGTTATTGCTTTCATCAAGGTAGTCTTTCCCGATTGCAGTTGGCGGGAGGTCGACTTTCATATCTGGTACTTGTCTCAGAACATGGGCGGTAAAAGTGTTGGAGTTTGGCCCCGGCCAAGCTTCATATTTATCTGGATAAGGATATGATTTCGCAGCGTCTATGATTTGCGGGATAAGCTTTTGGGCTTCTGCCCCTCTAATTTCAGAATATATTTCAGGTTTGGAGCCAAACCAGTTTCGATCTGGCCATCCTGCTGTTGCCGATATCACGGGCAAACCTCGGTGCTGCCGCCATCCTATCACCTCTAGCCGGGTGTACGAATTTGCATTCTCTGGTTTTACGGCGATCCAGGTGTGTACGGCAAAGGCACCACGCCAGTTAAAAGTTCTGGCACCATAAACTTGAATTAAGGCTTCTGGTGTGGTCGCGGGATCTGGAGCGATACCAATTCGGTCGTGATTTGCTTCACTCCAAGGGGTGGTAAGGTCGACTTTACCAGTAAGGATAATTATCCCTGGTCCCAAAAGGAGCAGTAGGATTATTACTGTAAGCAGTCTGATAGGTTTGAGGATATATCGCATAGTTCCACTTAACTATATGCCAAATGAGGCAGGTCTATGACCTAATGCCGATGAGGCCAAAAAAATCAAGGTCACTATCAGGGGCAAGATCTGTAATTTCAATGAATTTGCCGCCTCTTTTTAATTATGAGAGGCCTTGTTTAACTTTTAAATAATGTGCCGATCAATTTGTCGTGCAATCACCTTCTTGGGGGGAGACTTTGAGAGATGTAACGACATCAGCAAAGGTTTCCAATGCCTCTTTTCCTTTTGGAGTAAGCTCGTATATGCCTCTATCAACCCGTTGATACCAACCGTAGTAATCTCGTTGTAATATCGCGGATGACTTGTCGACCCCAGTGTTTTTGCGAATATCAGATACCTTCGCTTTGCTGTGCTCGTTTATATAAGCAGCACAGCGAAGAGCATCTTGACGGTAGGCTGTGATTATAGGGCGTTTATTGCTGCCCCCTTGATTGGGATCACCGACCCGGCGTTCGAACTCTTTAAGAAGCAGGCCCTGTCTTCGCGTGTTTTTACGAGGAATATAAGGTCCTGGATCTTGATGGATTTGAATGTCGACGGGATTTTTTTCGGCAAACCGGACTGTAATCAAACCCAATCCCAAGCGTCGGCATAGCTTTATAATATCACTTTTGTATCGGAACCAAGGGTTTGTCCGCTTTAATTTAGTAGGAATAGCAAAGGCCAAATAAACATCTTCTGACATGCTTTGACGATCAATTCCTTGAAAAAGGAGCGTCAAATTGAAGCCTGTTTTAAGCTCGACAATGACAGGTTGTTCATCTCCTCTAACGGCAATGACGTCACAGTCTTTAATTTCAGACTTCACCTCATATCCTTGTTGTTCAAGATATGCCTTGATTGGTGGGTACAGGTCAGTCTCTAGCAATGGTTTTTCCAAAATGTTGTTTGATATCGTATCCTGGCCATATATTAACAGCTTCCTTATTGGCAGGATTTTACTCTGCATGCTAGGCTAATATTAATCCTAATCTTTTGACCCTTATGTTTAATTTTTGATGTTTGGGCATTCCTCTTTAAATATTACGGTGAGAAAATGAGAAATAAGACGCGGCTCAATAATACGCTGAAGGCTTCTCTCCTAAAGCTATTGGACAAGCGTCTCAATTTCTCGCCAGCAATTTGTGATCGGCATGGACAAGGGGAATCCCATCATCCAGTAATGGCGCCAGAGGCAGTGGCTTTTGTACATTCCACAGAGGAAGTCGCAGCTATAATGCGTTTGTGTAATGAGCACAATTGTCCTGTAGTCCCGTTTGGAACCGGAACGTCTCTTGAGGGGCATGTTGCCGCTGTAGCAGGGGGGCTCTGTATAGATCTATCTGAAATGGCTGAAGTGATTGAGGTTAATGATGAAGATCTTGATTGCAGAGTTCAGGCAGGGGTAACGCGAAAACAGATTAATCAATATTTGCGAGATACAGGGCTGTTTTTCCCTATTGATCCTGGGGCAGATGCTTCGCTCGGAGGCATGGCCGCGACGCGAGCGTCAGGAACGAACGCCGTTCGCTATGGCACAATGCGTGATAATGTCCTTGGTTTGACAGTGGTTATGGCCGATGGCGAAATTGTCAAAACTGGTGGACGTTCGCGTAAATCCTCTGCCGGTTACGATCTGACCCGAATGTTTGTAGGCTCTGAGGGGACGTTGGGCATTATAACTGAATTGCAACTGAAACTCTTTGGTATTCCAGAGGCGATATCTTCAGCGGTGTGCTCTTTTGAGGATCTGGAAGCGGCTGTAAACTCAGTCATGTTAATCGTTCAATCAGGTATTCCGGTGGCGCGGATTGAGTTGTTGGATGACGTGCAGATGGATGCGGTTAACAAATATTCCAAACTCGATTATGCTGTTGCTCCCACGCTGTTCTTTGAATTTCATGGCACGGAAGCGAGCGTTAAAGAACAAGCAGAACGCGTTGGTGAAATCGTTGCCGATTACGGCGGAGGGGGCTTCCAATGGGCGACCCAGCAAGAAGATCGTAACAAGCTATGGCAGGCAAGGCACGACGCTTATTATGCAGGTATCAACTTGCGAAAGGGCTGCCAGGGGTGGCCAACTGATGTATGTGTTCCCGTTTCCAAACTTGCGGAATGTATCTTGGAAACGAGGCACTTAATCGATGAGGCTGGATTGATAGCACCGATGGTTGGCCATGTCGGTGATGGCAATTTCCACGTTCTTTTTATTGTCGATACGGATAATGAAGAAGAAATGGAACGGGCTGGTAAGGTTAATACAGCGATGGTTGATATGGCGATCAACTTTGGTGGGACTTGTACCGGAGAACATGGTGTTGGTTTAGGTAAGAAAAAATATCTTGTTCAGGAACACGGTGAAAGTGCTGTCGCATTGATGCGTACGCTCAAAAAGGCGATGGACCCCAAAGGCTTGTTAAATCCTGGGAAAGTGGTGCCCGAGGGCTAATTCTTCATTCAGGTTCATGGCATGGGGAAAGATTTTTATCTTCCGGTTATTTTCTGCCAACGGTAATTGCTTTGAACCAATCGACAAATATCTCTGCGGTCTCGGTTCTTTCATTTTCGGTTGTTATGAAGTAACCCGCATCGGTGTTGGTTTCGATTTCCGAAAGGATGATGAGATCTCCGCGTGCAATTTCATCTCGATAAACTTCTACAGGGCACAAGGCGATGCCGTGGCCTGCGATTACCGCGGTGGTCATCAAATTTGTGTCTTGAAATACCGGACCACTGAGGTGGCTCTTTTCTGCGAGCCCTGCCGCCGTAAACCAATTTTGCCAATCCTGTTTGGTTTCGTCGTGAAGGAGGTTCGCGTTTGCTATTTTCTTCGGGGAGGATAAACCGGGATATTTTTCGAGAAACCCTGGGCTACAAACCGGTCGTGTTGCACGGGAGAAAATTTTCTCACTTTTGACATGGGTTGAGGTGTCTTTCCCAAGGGTGATCAATACATCGTAATCACCATCTGAAAGTCTGTTATCTGCCTGAGCGTATAGCACTTGAAGATCGATATCTTGGTGTTCATTTGAAAAAGTACCGATGTGTGGAATGAGCCAGCGTGCTGCAATCGACGGGATGCAGCCAACGGATAAAATGTTGCGCTGGTTGTTGGATTTTAAGCGCTGGCAGACATCCGTCAACTCTTCGAACAATACGGATATATGAGACAAAAGAAACTGCCCTGCCCTTGTGAGGTGTACGCGGCGGTTTTGGCGGCGAAATAATTTTTTCCCGAACCAGTCTTCAAGATTTTTTATTTGGTGGCTGACGGCTGCGTGGGTAACGCAGAGCTCATCACCGGCACGCGAGAAGTTTTGATGTCTGGCCGCTGCTTCGAAAGTTTTTAAGGCGTTTAGGGGAGGTAATTTCATTGTTAGAAATAGTAACCATTTCTGTAAGAATTGATCATTTGTCGCTGGAAAATTTCTACTCCATGCTTTTCTAAGTCACCAAAAACTGGGGTATAGTCATCTATTTTTATTAAAATAAGATTTTTCTTATTCCAAAATATTGTGAAGTAATGTTAGTAAAATAAACAGAGATAAGCAAATGTTTGTACGCGCACTTAAAGATGTAGAAAAGACGAACCGTTTTGTGGATTGGGGGAATGGAACCAGTCACCGAATGTTGACCGACGTTGATGGAATGGGATTTACCGTATGTCACACCATTGTCCGGTCAGGATCTCAGTCTCTGCTTGAATATCGAAATCACCTCGAAGCTTGTTATTGTATTGCCGGAGAAGGTGAGGTTGAGGATATGGAAGGAAATATCTTTCCAATTAAGCAAGGTGACATATACGTGCTTGATAAAAATGATCGCCATTTTTTGCGTGGCGGAAAAGCGACAGATCTTGTGTTGGTGAGTGTATTTAATCCTCCACTAACCGGAACCGAAAAACATAATCTGTCAAGCCCGGAAGGGTCGGCATATTGATGTAAGGTGTCCTGTATAACAAGTTTTGTAAAAGCATGTTGCGTTTAGGGGGGGATTTATTTATTCCGCAAAATTGGAGACTATTATCGATATATCTGAGGTTAGACGCAGTCGCTAAAGGCGTGGCTATTAATTACGGTGACTGAGCCTCTGGGATGAAGCTACAAAATTGTTCAGAGGGTAAGTCTGCGCTAGTGAATAAATAAGTCCTGACCCTAATTTTTTTGTCGCCATTTATGTTCTTATTATTACTAATTCACTTTTGGATCTGAAAGTTGGCTATAGTAAATGTATCAATTGGCTCTATCGAATCACTGTGATTTTGTTGTCTTGTAGCCAACAAGATGCTCTAACTTGTATAGAGGAGTGAGCGTAATGAATTTAATTTTGTCAGTCGGCGTTTGAAGAGATGAAAATGTCGCGATTAGACGAAAAATAAGTTATTATGTCTCATTGGTTCATGTTAATGTCACATTTATTCATGACAGTTTGATGTTCATGGGTCATCGTAAATGTGGTTTTGGCAGTTACCTAAACAGAAAGTATAAGCTCTCAAAAGAGGAGCGATCAGGCAGTCGAATACTTATAATCGACGTCTAAACTGTTTAGTGAAAAAATTAAAAGCTCGGTATAAAATCGGGCGAGGGAGGCAGGACTTGTACAGTCAAAAAGATACCAAAGAACCAGCCTTGAATCAGACGAATTAAGAGACGCTATTTCTCGAATTAGCGCAGCATTTATTGTGAGCGCTTGATTCCTTGAGGATTAGTGTTTTTAATGTGTGCTAATGAAAAACGCGCGTACTGCGTGATAAATTTGAACAGGTAGCGAGGCAATAGGCGTTATGGCGAATCCCGCATCTAGCGAAGCGTATGTACGCTTTGATGGGGTCCAAAAGAGTTATGACGGCGTGAACTTGGTTGTTAAAGACCTTAACGTTGACATACCCCGGGGCGAATTTCTAACAATGTTAGGCCCATCTGGGTCTGGTAAAACTACTTCGTTGATGATGCTTGCTGGTTTTGAAACCGCAACCCATGGAGATATATTTCTCAACGGGCGCTCCATCAATAACGTGGCACCACATAAACGTGGTATCGGTATGGTTTTCCAAAACTATGCTTTGTTCCCACATATGACAGTTGCTGAAAACTTGGCTTTCCCACTTCTCGTTCGAAAAATGGGCAAGGCTGAAGTTGAAGAAAAAGTTCAACGAGCTCTTGATATGGTCGAACTTGGACCTTTTGGCAACAGGCGTCCGGCTCAACTTTCCGGCGGACAGCAACAGCGTGTCGCTGTAGCGCGTGCTCTGGTTTTTGAACCTGATCTCGTGTTGATGGATGAGCCACTTGGTGCACTTGATAAAAATTTGCGTGAACAAATGCAGTATGAAATCAAGCACATCCACGACCGACTAGGTGTAACAGTTGTCTACGTGACCCACGATCAGTCCGAAGCGCTTACCATGTCCAACAGAATTGCTGTTTTTGAAGATGGTCGTATTCAACAGTTGGCTCCTCCTGTCGAGCTATATGAAAAACCCGAAAACGCTTTTGTTGCTCAGTTTATAGGTGAGAACAATACCCTTACGGGTAAGGTTGATGCTTTAGCTGATGGTATTTGCGAAGTCGTTCTTGATAACGGCGATCGCGTTAAGGCGCTGGATGTCAACACTGATGGTGCTGGGACTGCAACAACACTTTCTCTTCGTCCAGAGCGTGTTTTCTTAAACCCAACTGATGGCCAGTGCCAGAACATGTTCTCAGGCAAAGCCGAAGAAGTTATCTATCTTGGTGATCACATCCGCGTTCGTATGAACGTCTGTGGTCACGATGATTTTATCGTCAAGGTTCCAAACTCTTCCGATAAAAAAGGTCTCGTCGCAGGCGATACCATTCCTATCGGTTGGAGCATTGATGATTGTCGGGCACTTGATGCCTGATATATAAGACCATCTTTTGCTTGCTAGAGCAGAAGATAATGAGGTGTTTTAAACACAAGGTCACAAAGCCTTAGGGAGGCATATTAAGAATGAAGAAAACTTTGAAAATTTCCACAGCTCTCGTGCTGGGTTCTTTGGTAGCTGCAACAGCCGCTCAAGCTGCTGACAGTCTTACTGTTGTGTCATGGGGTGGTTCTTATACTGCCAGTCAGCGTGGCGCTTATAGTGATCCTTTCACAGCAAAAACAGGTACTGTAATTCTTGACGAAGATAAGTCAGGTAATGCGCTTGCTGGTATGCGTGCTCAAGCAGAAGCTGGTAACGGCGTCTGGGATGTTGTTGATATCCTCGAAGGCGATGCTTTGACTGCTTGTGACGAAGGTCTGGCACAAGAGATCGATTACAACAACGATCTTGAAAAAGGTGCTGATGGTTCATCCGCTCTCGAAGATTTTGTTGATGGCTCACTAAGCGGGTGCTTCGTACCAACAATTGTTTACGCAACTCTGTTTGCTTACAACAACACAGCTTTCTCTGGCGATGCTCCAAAAACGATTTCTGATGTGTTTGACCTGAAAAAATTCCCAGGTAAACGTGCGCTTGAAAAAACGCCTGCGGCAAATCTTGAATGGGCACTAGCTGCTGATGGCGTTGCTTACAACGAAATCTATGATGTTCTAGACACGCCAGAAGGTGTTGATCGTGCTTTTGCTAAGCTCGACACAATCAAAGACAATGTTGTTTGGTGGGACGCTGGTGCTCAGCCTCCACAGCTTCTTGCTGATGGCGAAGTAACAATCGCATCTGCTTACAATGGTCGTATCTTTAATGCACAGGTTGTTGAAAACCAGCCGTTTACAATCATTTGGGATGGCCAGATGTTTGAGCTTGATGGATGGGTTATTCCAAAGAATGCTCCAAACAAAAAAGCTGCTATGGACTATCTGCGTTTCTCAACTGATACACAGCGTCTAGCTGATCAGGCGAAATACATTTCTTATGGTCCAGCACGTAAATCTTCCGCACCATTGATTTCTACACACATTTCTACTGGTGTAGACATGAACCCACATATGCCGACTAACCCTGCAAACTTCAAAACTCCTATTAAAAAGGATGCTGGTTTCTGGGCTGATAACGGCGATGATCTAAAAGAGCGTTTCAACGCTTGGTTGGCTCAATAAGCCACTGTTAGGTGAGGGAGCTTTCGAGCTCCCTCATTTTTTTAAGTATCAAGAACAAACTGTGCCCAATTCAGGGGTAATACTCTTTGCGCGATAATAATTTTAAATAGAACGCTTGCAAAGAACGTCTGGGAAAAATTTATGTCGATATCAGTCGAGGCTACGGGCGATTTGGCCCTGGAAGAGCAAAAACGGCTTAAAGCTGACTTACATCGTTCATTACGCCGGAACAAAATAAGAGCCCTGATGTTAGTGGCTCCCCTGGTTGTTTTCATCGTAGTAACGTTCGTTGCGCCAATCGGAAATATGCTTTATCGCAGTGTGAATGATCCGCTCGTAAGTGAATTCATGCCGCTGACAACAAGCGCACTTGAAAATTGGGACGAACAAGAGTTACCCGATGAAGCTATCTTTGCGGCTTTGGCTCAAGATATCCTTCAGGGCCGTGAAGCAAAAACGATTGGTAAGGCTGCCAAACGTTTGAATTACGAACAAAGTGGAATGCGAAGCCTTGTTATGGGCTCTGTTCGTAAACATAAAAAAATACAAGCCCCTTATAAAGAAAGCCTGATTAAGATCAAAAAGGGTTGGGGCGACATTGATAACTGGAAGGTTATAAAGCGTCTTGGTTCGGGCCTGACAGCTTCCTATTACATTAACGCATTTGACATGGAAACTTCTCCTGAAGGTGAAGTGTCTTTTGTTCCAGAAAAAGAGCAAATATATCTAAAACTTTTCTGGCGTACATTGTGGATGTCGATGCTGATTACAGCTATGACAGTTCTGCTTGGGTACCCAGTGTCGTATCTCTTGGCATCTCTGCCGCTTAAAACGGCAAACATGTTGATGATCCTTGTTCTCTTGCCGTTCTGGACATCTCTGCTGGTACGGACCAGTTCCTGGATTGCAATGTTACAAGCGCAAGGTATTTTGAACGATCTCCTGGTTTGGTTCGGAATCATTGCTGACGAAGCCCGAATACAGATGATCTACAATGCAATTGGAACAGTGGTCGCGATGACCCACATCCTGTTGCCCTTTATGATCCTGCCGCTTTATTCCGTAATGAAAACGGTGCCGCCAAGCTATCTGCGTGCAGCACGGTCACTCGGAGCGACCCCTTGGACAGCTTTCTGGCAGGTTTATTTGCCACAAACTGTTCCTGGAATTTCTGCTGGTGCAATCCTCGTATTTATTCTTTCTATTGGTTATTACATCACCCCGGCTTTGGTCGGTGGGCAGTCTGGCCAGTTTATTGGAAACCTTATTGCCTATCACATGCAGGGATCACTTAACTGGGGTCTAGCCGCAGCTCTTGGTGTCATGTTGTTAGTAGTGGTATTGGGTATCTATGGCATTTATAACCGCGTCGTCGGTACCAACTCTGTTAAGTTAGGATAGAGAACATGGCTATACCTGCATATGCTGGCACTTTGGAACGAACTTGGTATTACACTTTTCGTTTATTCTGCGCGGCCGTATTTATATTTTTGATTGCGCCTATCCTTGTGATCGTACCGCTTTCATTCAACGCAGAACCCTATTTTAGTTTTACTGAAGGAATGTTAACTCTTGACCCCGAGGCTTATTCCCTTCGCTGGTACGAAGAGTTTCTAACCAGCGATCGTTGGATAGAATCAATCAAGAACTCGGTAATCATAGCTTTCTTTGCTACGATTTTGTCTGCTGTTCTAGGTACTTTGGCTGCCTTGGGGCTTAACCGCTCTGAACTGCCCTTTAAAGGCGTGATCATGGGGTTGTTGATTTCCCCGATGATTGTGCCCTTGATTATTGCTGCGGCAGGGATGTTCTTCTTCTATTCAAAACTCGGTATCGCACAGAGCTATGTTGGACTGATCCTGGCACACACTGCATTGGGGACACCCTTTGTTGTGATTACGGTAACGGCAACTCTAAGTGGGTTTGATCATACGCTGATTAAAGCTGGTGCAAGTCTGGGTGCAACACCGACATACACTTTCTTTAAAGTAACGATGCCGTTGATCATGACAGGGGTTATCTCTGGGGCACTTTTTGCAATGATGACATCGTTTGATGAGGTGATTGTCGCGATCTTTATCGCGGGTGTTGAGCAACGAACTATTCCGCTGCAAATGTGGTCTGGTATTCGAGAGCAGATCAGCCCGACAATTCTGGCTGTTGCGACGATCTTGATTACTTTCTCTATTATCATGTTGACGACAGTGGAAATCCTTCGTCGACGTTCAGATCGGATCAGGGGTATCTCCTGATCTCTGGAGACAGATGGTTATAAAAAAGCAGGCAATCGAAAGATTGCCTGCTTTTTTGGTTCTGAGTTCTTTTTAGAGAAGTATCCCTTAAGTGTTTTCCGGGAGCAGGTTGGCAAGAATCCGATATCCTTCTTCACGGTCATTCCTAATGGAAGAGGGGGGGCGCTTGAATGTTTTGCTGAAGTGTCTGGAAAAATGGGACGCGTCAGAGAAACCACAATCAGCTGCGATATCACTGATGGCTTTATCTGTATTCAATAGTTGCCATAAACCATGCCTGAGGCGAAGGTCTCGATAACAGGCTTGTGGGCTGAGGCCAAGATGTTCGCTAAAGGTACGCTCAAGCTGTCGTTTAGAAATATTTACCCGATTTGAAATTTCTTCCACAGATAGCGGGGCCGACATATTCTGCTCCATAGTTAAAACAGCTTTTCGAACCCGATCATTATTCGAGATGTGGATCAAAGGAGGTTGTGGCTGAGGAGCCGAGGCGGAGCGGATCTTGTCAACTTGGAGAATACGCAGAGCCTTTTGCGCGGCAGCTTTGCCGAGATGTTTTTCAACCAGCCACGCCGCGAGATCAAGAGCGCCAGCTCCTCCCGCACATGTAATTCGATTGCCGTCCACCACATAAACTTGATCTGCGACAGGTTTTACATCGTGAAATTCTTCGAGGAAATCGTTGTAGTGATACCAGCTGACGCAACACCTGCGTCCCTTCATAAGGCCCGCACGGATCATCGCAAAACTTCCGGTACACAGGCCTACAATAGAAGTTCCAAGACCTGCGGCCTTTTGTAAAATCTTGATGGTTTCAGGGTCAGCCTGAGGTCCTTTGTGGAGGAGGCCGCCGACGACAATAAGATAATCGTATTGGGCAAGGTCTGTGGTATCGTGTTGCGGGGTTATCTCAACACCACAACTGGATTTCACTGCTTTACCTGGTTTGTTACTGATTATCGACCACTTGCACTTCAAGGGCCGACTGAAGTCTTCATCGTCAGCAGAAAGCCGTAGAGTGTCTATGACCGAAGAAAAAGGGGTTAGGGTGAAGTTGGGCAGCAGTATAAATGCGACACAAAGGGATAAATCTGTTGTTTTGTTGTCCAAGCTATTGGGGTTCCCTTGGTTGATCATAGGCTTAGCTACAAACGATGTTATTGCGTGTGGTCGTGAGAGCTAAGCTGGATAGTCTGTAAGATGGTTTGCGTCGCTTCTGGACATGAAGATTATCAGAATGTCGCAAGGATACAATAATCTTGTCTTCGCCGTACATGGTAGTGTTTCGTAACTAGGCGTAGGATGTGGACAACTAACAGAGGAGTATAAACGGCTATGTCCCGTTTTTCGATTTTCAGCTTGGCTAGAAATGCCATGAGCTGGCATCAGAATTGGCCCCGCCAATGGCGTAGTCCAAATCCGAAGCCTGAATACGATGTTGTGATTATTGGTGCTGGTGGCCACGGCTTGGCAACAGCCTATTATTTGGCCAAAGAGCACGGCATCACAAATGTAGCCGTCATCGAAAAAGGCTGGCTCGGCGGTGGTAACACGGGGCGGAACACAACGATTGTTCGCTCCAACTACCTTTGGGATGAATCGGGTCTTTTCTATGAAAACGCGATGAAGCTCTGGGAAAACCTTTCTATTGAGCTGAATTACAATGTGATGTTCTCTCAGCGCGGTGTGATGAACCTGGCCCATAACTTGGGTGATGTGCGTGAGTCTGTGCGCCGTGTGAATGCAAATAATTTGAACGGTATTGATGCTGAATGGCTCAATGCGGAACAGGTTAAAGAATTCTGCCCGATCATCAACATTTCTAAAGACAGCCGCTATCCGGTTATGGGCGCGACGCTTCAACGCCGCGGTGGTACTGCTCGTCATGATGCTGTCGCCTGGGGCTATGCCCGTGGTGCGGATGAAATGGGCGTTGATGTAATCCAGAACTGTGAAGTTCAGGGCATGATGATCGAAAATGGCGTGGTAAAAGGCGTGCGGACTTCTCTTGGTGATATCAAGGCTAAGAAAGTTGCTATGGCTTGTGCTGGACATACTTCTGTTGTTGCTGATATGGCGGGTATTCGTCTGCCAATCGAATCTCATCCTCTTCAAGCGTTAGTGTCCGAGCCAATGAAACCTGTACTTGATTGCGTTGTGATGTCTAACGCCGTGCACGTTTATGTGTCTCAGTCTGACAAAGGCGAGCTGGTCATGGGTGCAGGTATTGATTCTTATGTTGGTTATAGCCAACGCGGGTCCTTGCATGTGATCGAAGATCAGTTGGCGTCTGCTATGGAGCTTTTTCCGCTGTTCTCTCGCACGCGGATGATGCGGTCTTGGGGTGGTATCGTGGATACATGCCCGGATGCCTCTCCAGTCATTGGTAAGACGCCTGTGAAAAACCTCTATGTCAATGCTGGCTGGGGTACTGGTGGATTTAAAGCGACACCTGGAGCAGGTTGGTGCTATGCGCATACAATCGCAAAAGATGAACCGCATGATCTTAATGCAGCATTCTCCATCGATCGTTTCATTAGCGGCGCACTTGTGGATGAACACGGTGCTGCTGGTGTGGCCCACTAAGGAGTTAATCGGATGCTTTATATCAAATGTCCTTTCTGTGGTGATCGCGATGAAACCGAATACCACTACGGTGGTGAGGCGCACATTGCTCGTCCAGAAAATCCGGATGAACTAACTGATGCTGAATGGGCGGAATACGTCTTTATGCGGACCAACACCAAGGGTGTTCACCGCGAGCGTTGGGTGCATTCAGACGGATGTCGTCGTTGGTTTAATGTTGCGCGTAATACCGTAACCAATGAAATCGTCTCTGTTTACAAAACAGGTGAAAAGCCGGACTTGCCAGAAGCTTCAACTTCTAAGCCTGCCCCAGCTAAAAAGACCTCTGCTAAAAAGAAAGAGGGCGCGTGATGACCGAGCAATTCCGTACAACACAGGGAAGCCGAGTTGACCGTTCCAAGGCCATTAATTTTACTTTTAATGGCAAAAATTACAAAGGTGTTGAGGGGGATACTCTCGCCTCAGCATTGATTGCCAACGGGGTACACCTGGTTGGTCGTAGTTTTAAAACCCACCGTCCACGCGGTATTTTGACCTGCGGTTCTGAAGAACCAAATGCAATCATTCAATTGGAAACAGGTCCACGGAGTGAGCCTAACCTACGTGCTACTCAAGTTGAGTTGTATGAAGGTTTAAGTGCAAAGTCGGTCAACTGTTGGCCGTCAGTTAATTTTGATATCGCTGCTGTTAACGCTATCGCAGGGCGTATTTTTGTTGCGGGCTTCTATTATAAAACTTTCATGAAACCGTCATCCTTGTGGATGACAGTTTGGGAGCCAGCCATTCGTCGTATGGCTGGGCTTGGTGTTCTGCCACGCGAAAAAGATCCTGACACTTATGATCACATGAACGAGTTCTGTGAAGTCATGGTTGTCGGCTCTGGCCCGGCTGGCCTCAGTGCAGCTCTTGCAGCTGGTCGCACAGGGGCACGTGTTGTTCTTTGTGATGAGCACCCAGAATTTGGTGGTACACTTTTAAATACAAAAGAAATCATTGATGGCAAGCCAGCACAAGAGTGGGTTAAAACGGCGGTTGCTGAACTGGAAGCCATGGACAATGTACGATTATTAAAACGTGCAAATGCCTTTGGTTACTATGATCACAACTACATTACAGTCCATGAACGACGTACGGATCACTTTGGTCCTGGTGCTAAACCAGAACTAACGCGTCAGCGTATCTGGCATTTCCGTTCCAAGCAGGTTGTTTTGGCAACGGGCTCTCATGAACGTCCGCTGGTTTTTGCTGATAACGATCGTCCGGGTACTATGCTCGCGGCTGCTGGTCAGACTTACGCCAACCGTTATGGTGCATTGCCAGGTCGTCGTGGTGTTGTTTTCACAAACAATGATAGTGCTTACTCTGTTGCTATTGATCTTGTTGATGCAGGGATGGACATCCCAACGGTTGTTGATCTACGCGAAGTTGTTGATGGCGATCTACCAAATACGGCACGTAAAAAAGGCATCGAAGTCATTACGGGCTCAGGCATTGTTGCCACATTGGGCCGTAAACGGGTTAAAGGTGTTGAAATTGCCACCGTTTCATCTGATGGAAGTCAGGTAACCGGTACTAAGCGCAAGATTGATTGTGATACAATCCTGAGTTCTGGTGGTTGGAGCCCTGCAGTTCATCTATTCTCTCAGTCAATCGGTAAACTCCGTTATGACGAAGAGAAAGTCTGCTTCGTTCCAAATGTTTCTTCTCAAAACGAACGCACTGTCGGGGCCTGCAAAGGATCTTTCGACTTGCAATCTGCTCTTGATGAAGGTGCAGCGGCAGGTGCAGCCGCGGCAAAAGATACTGGCTTTGGCAAAGGAAAAGCTCCAGCTTCCCCGAAAGCCTTGGTTGTTGAAGAAAAGCCGATTAAAGCTTATTGGGTTGTCCCAACCGATCACCCTGTTGGACAGGGTAAACGCAAGCACTTTGTGGATTTCCAACACGATGTGACAGCTGCCGATATTATGTTGGCGGCGCGTGAAGGTATGCATTCTGTCGAGCATATGAAACGCTATACAACAACAGGTATGGCAACCGATCAGGGTAAACTCTCCAACGTAAATGGCTTGGCTATTTTGTCATCCCAGTTGGAAAAAGCGATCCCGAAAGTTGGAACGACAACTTTCCGCCCGCCTTATACGCCTGTGAATTTTGGTGCCTTGGCTGGCCGTGGTATTAATGGCGACCTCGCAGATCCCGTACGTCGTACACCAATGTATAGCTGGCACCTTGAAAACGGTGCAACTTTTGAACCGGTTGGTCAATGGCAACGTGCCTGGTACTACCCTAAAGCTGGCGAAGATATGCATGCCGCGGTTACCCGTGAGACGGCCGCTCTTCGTGACGGTGTTGGTATCCTTGATGCTTCTACATTGGGTAAAATTGATATCCAGGGTAAGGATGCTGCGAAGTTCCTCAACCTAATTTATACCAATGCCTGGCTCAAACTTCCTGTGGGAATGTGCCGTTATGGTTTCATGCTCAAAGAAGACGGTATGGTCTTTGATGATGGTGTGACTTCTCGCCTGGGTGAGAATCACTTCCACATGACGACGACTACTGGTGGTGCTGCGGGTGTTCTCGATTGGCTTGAGGAATACCTTCAGACCGAATGGCCTGATCTCGAAGTTTATTGCACTTCCGTTACCGAAGAGTGGTCGACCCTTTCTATTGGCGGTCCAAAAGCACGTCAATTGCTTGAAGAACTTGCTCCTGACATGGATTTCTCAAATGAGAATTTCCCGTTCATGGCATGGAGAGATGGTGTTGTCGCGGGTGTTGATGCGCGTGTGTTCCGGATTTCTTTCACAGGTGATCTTTCTTACGAGATTAACGTGCGCAATTGGCACGGTCTTCACCTCTGGAAGAAATGTATGGAACTTGGTGAGAAGTATGACATTACGCCATACGGTACCGAGACGATGCACGTTCTTCGAGCTGAAAAAGGTTTCGTGATCGTTGGCCAGGAAACTGATGGTACTCAAACACCACAAGATCTTGGTATGGACTGGATCGTTGCCAAGAAGAAGGGGGACTTTGTTGGTCGCCGTTCCTTTATTCGCGAAGATACAGCTCGGGCGGATCGTAAACAACTGGTCGGCCTGATGACTGATAATCCAAAAGAAGTCCTGACTGAAGGTGCACAGCTAACTTATGAGCGTGTGAACCCAACACCGGCCCCAATGGTAGGCCACGTTACTTCTTCTTATTGGAGCCCGAACCTGGACCATTCCATCGCGATGGCCTTGGTTAAGGATGGTCATAATCGTATGGGACAATGGATCTATGCCCATGATCGCGGCAAGGTGACAAAAGTTAAAATTGTTAGCCCTGTCTTCTATGATCCAAAAGGAGAACGTCGTGATGGTTGATAACTTCCGTAACAGCATTATCGCTGATAAGGCACAGGCCATGATTAATGGTTCAGTCAGTGGAGAAAACGGCGTTACTTTGACTGAGGTCCCTTTCTTGGCACAGGTCAATATTCGTGGCAACGCTGACGACAAAAAGTTTGTTGCTGGCGTTAAGAAAGTTACAGGACTTAAGGTTCCGACTGACCCAAATACCTATGTCACAAAAGGCGATCTTACCGTCTTCTGGCTGGGCCCGAATGAGTGGCAACTGGTCGGAGCTGTTGATGCGCAAGCTGATCTCATTGCAAAGCTTCGTGAAGCCTTAGACGGTCTGCATGTTGCGATTATTGATGTGTCGGGAAATCGTACGGCATTGGATCTCAGCGGTGCCCAAGCACGTAACGTGATGAAGAAGAGCTGTCGCCTGGATATGGACCCTCAATCGTTCTCGGTTGGTCAGGCTGTTCAGACCAGAGTAGAAAAAGCACCTGTGCTTTTACAGATGCTCAACGATCAACCGACGTATCGTATGTTTGTGCGCCCTTCTTTTGCCGAGTATCTCGTTGATTGGTTACTCGACGCAATGGGTGAGTACCATCATAGCTCTTGATCCTCTTGATCAAACTTAAAGATAAAAGGCCCGCTGCAAAAGTAGCGGGCCTTTTGTTATGAGCAAGATATCTATTCTCTTGGCTGATTTGGGCCGATTTATAAATTACTGCTCAGTATTGTTTGGTCAAAAGGCGCCGTGCCTGGTCTTTGAAGGACCCGTGTCGCAGGGAAGGTGATGGTCGCTGTCGTGCCTTTGTTTATCTTACTATCCAGGCTCAACGTACCGTCGTGCTGCTCCATTAACGATTTCACAAGTGGCAGGCCAAGGCCAGTACCTTCAAAAGCACGTGTCATCGGTGTATCTGCGCGTATAAAGGGCTCCAAAATACGTTCGAGTTCGTGTTTGGGAATACCGATACCAGTATCACGAACCTGTACAGAAAGACTGTGGTCCGCATTCTCCATGGCAGATAAAACCACCTCTCCGCCCTGTGGTGTGAACTTTACGGCGTTGGATAATAGATTAAGCAATATCTGCTTCACGGCGCGTAAATCGGCCTTTACGTAAGGCAGGTCAACTGGAATATCCAGATTGACAGGGACAAAGTCAGAAGTGCTCTGGCCAACAACAAGCTTATGAGCGGCACGGGCTGTTTGGGCCAGGTCGACAGACTCATCTTGGAGTTCAAAAGCGCCCGCCTCGATCTTGGAAAGATCAAGAATGTCGTTAATCAAATCGAGAAGGTGTGTTCCTGATGAGTGGATGTCTTGGCAGTAAGACTTGTAATGATTTGATCCTAAGGGCCCCATAAGCTCGCTCTTCATAATCTCTGAGAAGCCAAGAATAGCATTTAGAGGGGTGCGAAGTTCATGGCTCATATTGGCAAGAAACTGTGATTTGGCTGTGTTGGCCTGATCGGCCACTTCTTTGGCACGGCGAATTTCACGTTCCTGATTCATGAGCGGAGTTATGTCTGTGGCCAGAACAACGATCTCTTTTGCAGGGGTACGCCTATGGTTAAATTGTAACCAAGTACCATTGCTGAGATGTAGGATCATTCTTTCTTGGAGTGATTCGTGACTGGCACAGGTTTCTTTGATGAAGTCTTCTTCTCGGCCTTCAGTGCCGACAAAATCTCCGGCATAAACGAGTTCACGCATTAGATCTTCAAAGCGGGATCCAAGGGTGATGATGCGCGCGCGTTTGGCTGAAATGTTGCGATAGTTACTGTTACAAAGAACCAGTTTGTCATCTTGGTCATAAAGGGCAAAACCTTCAGACATGGTTTCAATGGCTTGGGTCAGTTGTGCTTCTGAACGCTTAGCGCGGAGCTCACTGGCCTTTACTGCAGCTTCGTAGGCAGATTGTTTTTGAAGGAGGTCATTATAAGCGGTAACAACAGCACCGAGTTCATCGTCTGATTTCCAGTTAACGGCAACCCGGTTTTTGTGCTGTTTTTCGGTCTGGATGGATTCAAGTAACAACTTAAGCGGCACACCGATATAAGAGTTTGCCCCTAAGAAGGTAAGAGCTGAAAGAACCAAAATAGTTACGACCATAACAAGGCCATCAAATATCAGTCGTTCTCGTATTTCTGCGGTAATCAGGGCGTCATGAAAAAGGACTTTGACGGTCCCAATTGTCTCAAGCCGATCAAATGAATTATGCTTAATAGCCGTCTCCCGAGAAAGGGCGGCCTCTATTGTTTGGGCATTTTCACTGGTGAGTTCTGCTAAAACCAAACCATCGGTATCATAAACCTGGGCAGAGTGAAATTCAGGGTTTCTGGACAAGGCAAGCAGAATAGCCTGGATAGAATCCAAGTCATAATTCCAGACAGGCGTAGAGAGTGCTGTCCCTTGAATGTCGACCATTTTATCTAAACGCGTTCCAAGCTCGGAATTCAACTTATGAATATTCCGGCTTTCAAGAACGGTAAAAAGAAGCAGTAAGCTTATGCTGATCAATGGTATGTATATTGACAGCAGCTTTCCACAAATGGAGTTGCGTATTTTTAAATTCAACCGGCGCTCCACACCCTATCGATAACTTGCCTTGACTGTTGCATTTATCTTGCTCGTTATTCTTATAGAAAAGGCTGTCCTAAAAGTAGCATCATCCCCTTAAGCAAAAATGAATATACGGGCTTCTCGTATTTAGAACAATAGATTGTAATGGGCGAACATATCAACCTTCTGCGCGAACGTAATGAATTTTATCCCTTTTTGCGAGTTATTGTTCAAGTTTCATAAAATAACTGTTATTTGGGATATATTAAAGATAGCTGAAATGGAAAGTGGTCACAATCTTTGCGCAGGTTTAAAACAAGTAAAAAAAATATAGTTAAAATACCAAATTTATTATCGCGGTTAATCTCACGTTAATGGCAAGTTGCTATCAGTGTGGTTCGGTCTAATGGGAGCAAGAGTTAAATGAATTCGAATCAGGGTGTTTTAGAGCAGAGTATAGATAAGATTTTCGAAGAGATTGCACAGCTGAGTATTGAAATTGAAAATGTAGGTAATGTTGCCCAACAAATTGACGCAATTGCGCGTCAGACAAATTTACTCGCACTTAATGCAACAATTGAAGCTGCTCGTGCAGGTGATGCGGGCAAGGGATTTGCTGTGGTTGCAGGGGAAGTTAAGCAACTTGCAGGACAAACCAGTCAGGCAACTACAGAAATTGGAGGAATAGTACAGTCTCTTACATCTCACGTAGAGCAGCTGAAAGTTATAAGTACCAAAGCTAAAGGAGACCTTTCTTCAGCTGATAACCAAGGATCTCAAGGACTAAGTGAAGCCTCGGCGGGTTATTAGGAACCCAAGGTTTCTTGATGAGAACAAAATCTACAAACTTTGATGAAAGCTAACAAGCTGTTTGCGTTTGTGTTGGTTTCTTGAAACATTGGGGGCGAAAATATTATTGACCCCCATTGGAACCCTTAACGCAATGCTCCCAGATAAACCAAAAATCCATCAATATGTCCTGCTCGTGTTATTAGGGGCAATATGGGGGAGTTCCTTTTTTCTAATCAAAATAACACTGGAAACGGTGTCTCCGATAACACTAACGGCTTTTCGGCTTTTTTTCGCCTTTCTCACTCTTACAGCCCTAGTGTTTGTACTTGGAAAGAAATTCCCGACAGATTTGAGAACCTGGCGGCGATATATTGTTATCGCTGTGACGGGGAACATTGTGCCGTTTATTCTGATTTCCTGGGGCGAGCTTCACATCGAATCTGGTATGGCTGCAATTTTAATGTCTGTGGTGCCTCTAACCGCCTTAATCGTCGCACATTTTTGGACTGACGATGAAAAGATGTCTTTGCCAAAAATCATTGGTACTTTGGTCGGATTTGCCGGGGTTATCCTTTTGGTGGGGCCAGAAGTTTTAGAAGGGTTGGGAGATTCCGTTTTAGGGCAACTGGCTGTTGCTTTTGCCTCTTTTTGTTACGGCGCAACATCTGTTTACGCGCGAAAAACCGGGCTGGTTAAATTAGATCCAATTGTTAATGGCTCTGCGATTTTATTGTGCGCGGCTATCATGGCAATACCGATGGCCTTTATTCTTGAAGATCCTCTGGCACTAGATCCAAGTTTAAAGAGCGTGGGGGCATTGATCAGTCTTGCCGTTTTATCTACCGCCATAGCCTATATCATTTTGTATTACTTGTTGGGTACTGCCGGGGCTAACTTTACTGCTCTGAATAACTATCTCGTCCCCGTATTTGGTATGGTTTGGGGCTTTGTCTTTCTCTCCGAGAGTTATGATACCGAAGCCTTTGTTGCATTGGCGATCATCCTCTTTGGTATTATTATTACTCAATTGGGTAAAAAACGCCGAAAGATTCTCGGCGATACGGCGCTTATAAATGGGAAAACAGGGGAATAGGCATGCCAACCATAAACATTACTTTTATACGCGTTACAGTTGGAATTATTGTTCTTCTACTTTCGGCCTGTGCAAACGAGCCTATTAAAGTCGATGCCTCTCGTCCTGTTAGCAAGGCTGTAGCTAAGGGGGCGCAAATATACGGCAGTAATGATTATACTCCCTGGGCTTTTGGTGTCTGTTATGGAAATCGGGTAAATACACCAACTCAGATCTTAGCTTTTGCAAGGGAGACTTGCGGTGATGGACGTATTGAACTTAGGGATGAAGACTTAATTTGGAATGATTGTCCCGTCATTCAAGCAACGAGAGCATCATTTGTTTGTTATCCCAAAGGCCCCAGGGCTCCGGCTTCTGGAGGATGAAGGACTTGGGAGCGATAAGGCGTCGCCCATTCTTCGAGTACATCCATGTCATCTTCGTCCTGAGTGTAAGTAGCGCGTAAACTCTCAAACTCATTAGGGCTTTTTAATCTTCCTAGCGCCCAAACCGCCATAGCACGAACATAAGGTGAAGCGTCTTTCAAAAGAGGCTCTATCTTTGACGTAACAGAGCTATCGCCGCAATTCCCTAATCCGATTAAAACATTACGGATAAAACGATCTCGGCCGATCCTTTTAATCGGAGAGCCGGAAAATATTTGCCGGAAACTTGTGTCATCAAGTTCAGCCAGATCAGCAAGTCTTGGCGCTGTTAATTCGATACGGGGAAAGACATGCTCTTCAGTCGTCGGCTCTGCAAATTTATTCCACGGACAGACTGCAATGCAATCATCGCATCCATAAATATGGTTGCCCATTGGGACACGAAATTCTCGGGCTATGTGGCCATGGTATTCGATGGTTAAGTAAGATATGCAGCGTTTAGCGTCGAGCACATAGGGCGCGGGAAAAGCGTCTGTCGGACAAATGCTGAGGCAGCGGTTACAGGAGCCACAGTGGTCTTCTTCTTTGAGGTCCGGTTTCAGCTCAAGAGAGGTGTAGATCTCTCCGAGGAAAAGCCAGGAGCCATGTTCACGAGAGACCAGATGGGTGTTCTTGCCTTGCCAGCCAATACCTGCTTGAGCTGCAGCGACTTTTTCTAGAACAGGGGCTGTATCTACAAAGACTTTTACCTGGCAATCAAGGGTTTCCACCATCCAGCGGGCGAGGGCCTTTAGTCGCTTCTTGATGAAGTCGTGGTAGTCTTTGTTTCGGGCATAAACCGAAATGTTTCCACGGTCATCGAATTCAAGATTGGCAAGAGGAGGGTCGGCGGGGCCATAGTTCACACCGAGCACAATGATACTTTTGGCATCTTCCCACATGTCTGTGGGGTTTTCTCGCCATTCTATGCGGTTTTCCATCCAGCTCATATCGCCGTGGTACCCGCGGGCAAGAAACTCTCTGAGATTATCCTTGGTTTGCTGGCTCATCTCGGCTGGGGAGAAACCAACAGCATCAAATTGTAATTCAAGCGCCTTCTGCCGAATGGCGGCGGCAGGATCGGAAGGGTAAGAGGGCTTGGCTTTTGCTTTTTTACTCATTTCAAAATCCTCCCTCTTCCTCAACATCTTGTTTGTTGGTTATGGTCTTAGCCTGCAATTCCATAAGTCATAATACCACTGGAGTGCCTCATCAGAGTATTCTTATTCCAGCACAGGAATATCTCCCCCGTTTTGGAGACTGTAAAACTCTTCTTGGAACGCTGTGAAAGTGCCTTCGGCAATCGCATCGCGCATTCCAGCCATAAGCTCTTGGTAGTAAGCAAGATTGTGTATGGTAAGAAGAACAGGGCCAAGCATTTCTTTAGCTCTAAAAAGATGTTTAAGATAAGCTCGGCTGAACTGGGTACAGCAAGTACATTTGCACTGATCATCTACGGGACGGTGATCATCCTCATGTCGTTTGTTGCGCATATTGAGAGCGCCACGGCGGGTAAAGGCCTGTGCATTTCGGCCTGATCTTGTCGGCAGAACGCAATCGAACATATCAATACCACGTGCAACAGCCCCGACGAGATCAGAAGGTTTGCCAACGCCCATGAGGTAACGTGGTTTATCTTCAGGCAAGTGAGGCATGGTATGGTCGAGGACCTCGAACATCACTTCTTGGCCTTCACCAACGGCGAGACCACCAACTGCGTAACCTTCAAATCCAATGTCGATAAGCGCTTGTGCTGATTCTTTGCGCAGGTCTTCATAAGTTGAACCCTGAACAATACCAAAAAGGCCATAACCATCTCTGTCCCGGAAAGCTTTACGACAGCGCTCTGCCCAACGCATGGAGCGGCGCATGGAATGAGCGGCTTCTTCGTGGGTAGCAGGATAAGGGGTGCATTCGTCCAACACCATCGTGATGTTTGAATCCAGTAAATCCTGGATCTCCATCGACCGCTCTGGTGTGAGATTATGCTTGCTGCCGTCAATGTGGGACTGAAACTTCACGCCTTCTTCGGTGATCTTGCGCAGTCCGGAAAGGGACATAACCTGGTAGCCACCGGAATCTGTCAAAATAGGGTGCGGCCAGTTCATGAATTTATGAAGACCACCGTGCCGATCAACCAGTTCTGCTGTCGGGCGCAACATGAGATGATAAGTATTGCCTAGAACCACTTCTGCACCTGTGTTGCGAAGTTGGTCTGGTGTCAGGCCTTTCACAGTACCAGCGGTGCCAACAGTCATAAAGGCGGGTGTCTGAAATGTTCCGTGAGCTGTGGTTACTTCTCCACGGCGGGCAAGGCCATCCGTGGCTTGAAGTTCATAGCCAAATTTAGTCGATTTACTTTTTTCTTGATCACTCATAGTCGATCCTCACGCTGCAACAGGCTGCAGTCCCCGTAGGAATAAAAACGATAGCCATTCTTAATGGCGTGTTGATAGGCCGCACGCATGCGATCCAGTCCAGCAAAGGCGGATACAAGCATAAATAAAGTCGAGCGCGGCAAATGGAAATTGGTCAATAACAGATCAACGATTTTAAATTTATACCCAGGTGTTATGAAAATATCGGTCTCATCATCAAAGGATTTTAGGGTGCCGTCGTTACCCGCGGCACTTTCCAGCAGTCGAAGCGCGGTGGTACCAACCGCAATGATCCGGCCTCCTTCGGCGCGCACAGCATTGATGCGTTCAGCGGTTTCTTCGCTGATATGGCCGATTTCACTGTGCATTTTATGATCTTTGAGATCGTCGACCTTTACGGGTAAGAACGTCCCAGCACCGACATGAAGGGTCAGTGTCAGGTGCTTGATACCTCTTTTGTCAAGGGCCGCCATAAGACGGTCAGTGTAATGTAAACTGGCCGTAGGCGCCGCTACAGCTCCACGATACTTGGCAAACCGCGTTTGGTAATCATCAGCATCCTGTTGATCCGATCCGGCGTCCCTTTGGATATACGGCGGCAATGGCATTTTACCGTATTCTTCCAGGTAAGGGTACAGCTCCTCAGGGGGCAAATCAAAAGCGAGCAGGACTTCTCCGCCATCAAGTTTGTTTTCAACTCTGGCTGTGAAACCATCAGCAAAGCGGACGATATCGTCTGGGCGTAATTTTTTTGCAGGCTTGGCAAAGGTCCACCAACGGGCACCACCTTCGATAGATGGCGGCTCTTGTTTGTGTAGGGTAACTTCAATACCAGCTTCCCCCCGTTTGCCCTTCAGGCGTGCAGGTATGACTTTGGTGTCATTGAAGACAAGCAAATCACCAGGCTGAATGAGCTCTGGCAAGTCTATCATTCTGTGATCTTCAAAGCTGTTGCCTACGGACAGGAGTTTGGCCATGTCGCGTGGGGTTTCCGGTCGGTGGGCGATTACCTCTCGGGGGAGCTCGAAGTCAAAGAGATCCGTTTTCATCTATTCGTATCCTGTTGCTCAGCCTGGATCTTAAAGCGATCAAAGAGCTATTGGGGCGATAGGTATCAGAAGAGAGCCCAGGACGCAAAGGGCAGGTGTTATTAACTGCTATGCTTTATTGGTATGGAGGCTGGGAGGTAAACGTGCGTGTTACTGCGCTTTTTCTTTTGGTTCTTTGGCATTGTATCTGAGACCATATCCGACCCGCTCTTTTGTAATCCCTTCGACAAAATGGAAAGGGCGGTCTTCAATGCCTGCGAAATTCTTTCCGCGCATTAAAATCATCACACCTGCCTTTGCCTCCAAACGCTTTGCATTGGTTTTGTTTCTATCGTCACAGATATAAAATCCTGCTTCACCCGAGAGGGTTAAAATGGCAATTACGGCTTCAAAACAGACTAGGTCACGGTGTGGTGAAATTCCTTTTGATCCTTCGTAATACCGAAGAGCAGCGGTGTCGTTAAAAAAGAAAGGAGTTTGATATGGTTGGGGTGTCATTGCCTCAATGGCAGAGTTTAACTGCTTCTCAAAGGCGCCCTGATAAGCGTCAAGTGCTGTCTTGTCATCGAAATTCATACATATATCAAAATCCTGCTCAACCTCATTTCCGGGTGAGCCAACAACAGGTGTCCCCTTTCGAAATGTAAGGCTTTCAATTGCCATAAGCATTTTTTTGCACCCTGTGTCGTCGACAAGAGGGAAAGCGACTGCTCCTTCAAGAGGCAGGCGAGACATCGCTGCGGCTAAGAAAGCAGGCGTTGTCAAAAGGTGCTGGGCAAAAGAGGGCATTTGACTATCTTCTAAAAGGATATGGTCTGAGCTTAATGTATGTGCTTTATTCTCAATAAAAGGTATATCGCATCTGTGAAATAACAATGTACCAGATGCGTCATTATGAAGCTTGAGTTTGGGAATGCCTAATACAAGCTTTTCCTTTGGCCCGCTCTCGTTCACAAGTAAACAACATTTAATATCGGTAAGTTTTGGTGATATGGATAAATTTTGGATTGTTTTTGCAGCCCTTTGGGGCGCTACGTCAGTTGCCGTCGGTGCTTATAGTGCACATGGTCTGGGCGGTGATGAAACAAGGATGCTCTGGGCTCAAACCGGGAGCTCTTACGGGCTTGTTCACGTTCTTGCTCTTATTGGAGTGACCGCGTTGGGACTGGTCGGGGGAGGCTGCTCTCGCACAAGGTTTGCGGCTTGTGTTTGTTTCTCTCTGGGCTTGATATTGTTCACGGGAGGATTATTTGTTAAAGCCTTGGCGGATGTGTCTCTTGGCGGTCCCTATATACCAATAGGTGGTAGTCTCTATATCGTGGGATGGTTATTGGTCGCGGCTTACGGTTTTACTTTTAAGACGAAAGAGGTCTAGGTATGGCTGAGCATATACTCGATGCAACTGGCTTGAAGTGTCCCATTCCGGTTTTACGAGCTCGTAAAGCCATGAAGCCGCTATCTATGGGTGATGTTTTGGAAATTCATGCAACAGACCCAAGCGCCCTTATGGATTTTAAAAATTTTTGCGAAACCACGGGGCATGAATTTATTTCATCTGAAGAGCGCGATAATGATGTGCTTGTCTTGATGGTTAAAAAGAGTGGCTAACCCAGAACTGATAGGGCTGGACGAGACCCTTTGCTCATTGGTTATCTGAGTAACCAATGAAAGGCCCGTATTAGTTCTGTAGTTCCATTTCCATTGTACCATCGACCATGAGAGATAATAATTTTTTCAGGGCCCCAGGAGATCATTTTCTCGACGGCCTTTTTTGCTTGCTCTCGTCCACTCGAAAAAGCCATACGTATATCAAGCGGTGCTTTCCCATCAGGATCGATATTGCCAGCTAATTTACAGAGGAGCGCTAAATACCATGGTATCTTGTGAGCTTCGAAGTTCTCGATAAGGTCGGTTAATATCAAGGTTTTTGATGACCTGTGGTAAAAGTCGATTTCGTGTAAAAACTTATTTCCTCGTACATATACCTGATCGAGTTCCTGTTTCCAGACGGTTGGAGCCGTGTCTGAAAGCTCGTTGGAGAGAGGAAACTTAATGTTAAATTTATTGGCTCTTTCCATCACCATTGGCGCGGCCCATACCGTGGCCTCCGGATAAATTTCTTTCCATTTACCTACAGCAAGGTAGTGGATGTTGTTGGGAGCAATAAGGTGTTCAATCGTTCCAATTTTATCTATTTCTTTTATAAGTTCGGGGTTTGGCGCAATGGGTGAATGCACCCAAAGTCCCCCGTTGTTGAGACGCACTAAGGTCATTCTTGTTGGAAAAGGGATGCCATAAAAGGAAACACATGGCCCATCCGCAATCCATATGTTCTCCCCTATAGGTTTGAGAGTGTTAATTGGAGAGTAGAGGCGTGTGGTCATAAACTAGAGCACCTTTAATTCAACGTTTGACGAGACACTGGAGAAAAGAAGAAGCCCTTGTGGGACCAAAGGCTTCTTCACTTCGATGTTATTCCGCTGCGTCCGATAAACCTGGTCGTGCCCTGAGTTCCTGATTGTGCTTGCGATCTTTCTCAAGGGTCTTCTCCATCAAGGCAAGCATGGGGGGAATAATCAGTAGGGTTAATACTGCTGATAAGGACAACCCGCCGATAACAACTGACCCCAAACCACGGTATAACTCAGAGCCCGCTCCCGGTACGAGTACCAAAGGCAGCATACCGACAACAGAGGTAAGCGTAGACATAAATATCGGGCGAATACGGTTACGGGTCGCTTCCAAAATCGCGGCCTGAGCGTGCATGTTCTCTACACGTAAATGATGTAAGGTTTGGTGAACAATGAGAATAGCATTATTCACCACAATCCCGACCAGAATGACAAAGCCCAACAAGGTCAACATATCCAAGGGCTGGAAGATGACTGTGTTGAGAAATACTAGTCCAGCTACTCCACCAGCTGTTGCCAATGGTACAGCTAATAGAATGATTAAGGGGTAAAGGAAGCTCTCAAACAACACCGCCATTACGAGATAGACAATCACGATTGCCAAAAGAAGATTGACCACCATGGCATCCCAGGTCTGCGCTAGTTTATCGGCAGTTCCGCTCAGGCTTATCTTCACATCACTTGGTAGACCTGCCGCTTCAAGAGGCGCGATGATTTCTGCGTGTAATGTTTCCAGAGCTTGTTCCAAAGGAACGCCGGCAGACGGTCTGAGTTCGAGTGTTATTGTCCGGAGGCGTTCACGATGTCTGATCTCTGTTGGCCCCGAAGTCAGGATTATTTCTGCAAGGCTCGAAGCCGGAAGGATGGTTCCATCAGAGGTGACGACGGGAAGACTGGCAATGCCCTGGGTTTGCGTGATGCCATTGTTGGGACCCTTGAGGGTCAAATCCAGTCGTTTGTTGCCGACAGTGATTTCTTCGACCCGAAGGCCATCATTGAAAACATCGATAGCTGTGCCGAGTTCATTAACGGAAACACCGTTATCTGCCAGTCTCGTTCTGTTCGGAAGCACGCGTACCTCTGGTGCTCCGAGTTCGAGACCCGGGCGCGGCCTAAACTGGTTACCCTCACTGGTGGGGAATACGGCCAGCATCTTTCCCGTTGCCTGACCAGCAATTGCGAGAATTTCATTTAGGTCAGATCCGGAAATATCCAGATCGATTTTCCGTCCTCCCCCAATGCCGCGACCAAAGAGCGAGGGTTGGTTGATAAAACCAAAAGTTCCGGGTTCTTTGAAAACGGGTTCCTGCAGTACTGGAATAAGTTCGGCAACTCTTTGTCCGTCGACGGCAACGGCACCTAAGAAGGTGTTGGATCTGGTGGCAACAAAAAAGAACCGCTCCATTTTAACAGGCTCACCCGGCGCGGACTCAGGTCCGGTTTCAGAAGCCCACAAGCTGCGAATGGAATTTTCGACATCAATAGCAATCGAAGTCATGGTGTCGAGATTGTAGCCAGGAGGTGGAATGATAATACCAAAGACGAGGTTTCGGTTTCCCTCTGGTAAATATTCGAGTTTTGGCAAGAATTTCCATGTGCCGAGAGTGGCAACGACGGTTAAAGCGCCGACAAGTCCAACCGCGATAATTTTCCTTTTAACGACGATGGCTTGAAATGCCATGACGAACTTTACGAACCCTGTACCAAACTGATCAATACCGGGGAGATGGATACGGTTCATTGTATCGCTACCGTCTGTATCGTGGTCTCTTAGAAAGCGCCGGGATAGGGCAGGTATCACTGTGATTGAAACCAAAAGAGACAGAGTAACCGATACCGAGATTGCAACCGCGATATCTCTAAAGAGTTGTCCTACTTCTAGCTCCATTACCATGATCGGAATAAAGACCATAACGGTGGTTAGTGCAGAAACGAGGATGGCACCCCAAACCTGTTGGGCACCTTCGTAGGCGGCAACCGCAGGTGATTTCCCTTCCTCTTTAAGGCGGAAAATATTTTCAAGCACAACAATAGCGGCATCAACAACCATACCGACAGCAAATGCGAGCCCTGCCAAAGATATCACGTTGATAGATCGGCCTAAGACTGCCATGGCAACAAAAGACCCTACGACCGAAACCGGGATTGCCATGGAAATAATGATTGTAGCGCGTACCGAGCGTAGGAATATGAGCAGGATAATGGCGGCGAGTATTCCCCCGAACCATATGTTCTGTCTTACGAGGTCAATTGCAGAATTGATATAGACGGTCTCGTCATAAACCTGTTCCAGTTTTAGACCTGCATTGGGGACTGCCTTTGCATTGAGATCATCAATGGCTTTATAGATGCCATCCATGGTCTCAATAACGTTTGCCCCGGTTTCGCGCGTGGCGTTAAAGGCGAGAGCTGCATCCCCTAGAACCCTGATGTTAGAGCTTGGGTCTTTGTAATTAAAATTTACCCGTGCAATATCCCCAACTGTTACGCGGGCAACGCTACCGGTAAACGTATCTTGGTAACTACGCAGGACAACTTGTCTGACAGCTTCCACAGTATCTAGATCGCCTTCTGTCCTGACGATGTAACGTCGTTTTCCTTCATCGACGTCTCCTGCGGATATTGAAGAGCTTGCTGCTCGCAATGTGGCAACGACTGAGCTGGCTGTCAGGCCATAACGTGCAAGGAGTTCAGGTTGAACAACAATCTCAATTTCGCGTTCACTCCCACCGTAAATGTTGACGCCACTTACGCCAGGAACACGCTCCAAACGGTCTTTAACAATATCTTCTACAAAGTCACCATAGTGAAAAATAGGCGTGGTGTTGCCATCTTCACGGGTGAGAACAAACCAAGCGATTGGGCTATCTTCTGCACCAGCTGTGTCCAGAGTTGGTTCGTCAGCTTCATCTGGGTATCCGTTGACGCGGTCTAATCGATTTGCCGTTAGCAAAAGGGCTTTGCCCATATCTGCTCCAACATTGAATTCGAGGGTGATTCGACCCGATCCATAAGAAGAATTACTGGTCATGCTGTGAAGGTTTTCCAACCCCTTCAGCTTTTCTTCCTGTTGGGTAATGATTTGACGTTCGACCTCAGCAGGGGCGGCACCAGCCCAGTTCGTTCGAATGGTAATAACGGGACGGTTCACATCAGGGGTAAGTTGAATCGGTATCAGCTGAAGCGCCACTGCTCCAAATAATACAACCATGATCACAGCAGATATGATCGCAATTGGCCGTTCAATTGATACTTTGATAAGATTCATTACGAGGCCCCCTCGTTTTTGGTCTTATCTAATTCTTCCCCATCTTCGCTCTTTTTATCTGGGATGACTTTTTCTGCATCTTGACCATTAATTTGCAGAGGCATACCTGGGAATAAACGTTCATTCCCCCGCGTGACAACTTGATCGCCTACCTGAAGGCCATAAATGACCTCTATGCGCTCGCCGATTTGTTGTCCCAATTGAATTGGCCGAGGTTGAGCACGTCCATCTGCATTTAGGAAGACCATGGGGCCGTTGGCACTTTGGATTATGGCATCTTTGTGGACGGTTGCTACGTCACGTATCGGCCCTGCTGGGACCAGCAAGGTTATGCTCTGATTATCGGCGAGCGTTTCTGGATTTGGTAATTTGGCGCTTAACCTTACGGGGCGGGTTCTGGTTAGAGGATTCTCTGTGGGCAAAATTGCTCTGATCGTTGCCATCAAAGGGGTGCCGTCTTCTAGTTTGAGGGAAAACTCCATACCAGCCTTAATGGCTTTAAGGCGACGTGCAGGTACTTCAACCTCGATCTCTAGGCTGTCGCGAGACAGCAAACGAGCAACTGAATCTCCGGTTTGGACATAGGATCCTGCCTCGGTTTCTTTTGTGAGAACCACCGCATTATAGGGGGCTTTAATCTCGGTGTAGGCAAGGTTGATTTCTGCTCTGCGTAACTTGGCTTTTGCGGTATTAATGTCAGCTCGAGCTTGAGAAACCTCAGCTTTGGCTATGGCACTGTTTTGGACGGAATCTTCATATTTTGATTTGTTGAAGGCGGCAGATTTTCTTAATTTTTCAAATCTTTTAAGCTCTTGGCCTGCGAGAACGAGCCTCGCTTGGAAAGTACTCAATCGGCTATTTGAAGCGGATACTTCACTCGCCGCAAGATCTCTATCTGCGCGAAGTGTTGCAGAATTGAGGCGGGCAATAATTTGGCCCGTGGTTACGCTGTCACCAACTTCAATCAAGACTTCTTCCACGGGGCCAGCAATGCGAGCGGAAACACTACCCGTTTGGCGCGCGACCAGGCGTCCGATAACGGGCACTGTTTGGTTCATTGATTCCGTACGAACTTCATCGACACGAACAAGCGATGCTTTTTGTGCAGAAACGCTAAAAGGGAAGATCATCAGGCATAAAGCCATCAGAAGATGAGAGGTTGTAAACAGCTGGCGCAAACCGGCCTCCTGGAAAGATGCCAAATCAATGGCTTGGTATTAAATAAACTCTACCTCTGATAGCTAGGAGCGACCCTTGATCAATCAGTGATTTTATAGGGAGATTGACGGCTTGGTTGCTATTTGCAACGCCGTTCTCTTTTTGTACTTTAGTAGAGCTACAGGTAATCTGTAAAGGCTAACTCTTGATATTAAAACATAATGTTACTTTTTGAATAGGTAGGTATTATTCTCTAAAGTTAAACGAAAAAAATAAATAATTCCGTCGGCAGTTTGTGCAATTAATGTCACAATTCCTACTATTGATAAGTTTGATTTATAGAATCGCGTCTTAATCAGGAGGATATAAATGGCTACAGCCTTATTCAGTCACCCTGTCAGTCAGCTGCACGATCCCGGCTTGCACCATCCTGAATCCCCCAAACGTATTGAAGCAATATTAAGAGCCTTGGCTGAGCCAGACTTCGACGAATTAGATCGTAGAACGGCGCCTCTTTTGGATAAAGAGAAACTGCAGTGGGCGCATAGTGAAGAGCACATTAAAGAAGTTTTTCGGGCTATTCCTGATACTGGTTATGTCGCCATTGATGGCGATACGGTTGTCTGTAAAGATTCCGGTGAAGCGGCGTTACGGGGAGCTGGGGGAATATGTGCAGCAGTGGATGCCGTTATAAACAAGGATGTTGATAACGCTTTTTGTCTGAGCCGTCCTCCAGGTCATCATGCCGAACGACATCGTGCTATGGGTTTTTGCCTGTTCTGCAATCCTGCAATAGGAGCCTATCAGGCTCGTAATGAACATGGTTTGCAAAAGATTGCGGTAATCGATTTTGACGTACACCACGGCAATGGAACCCAGGACATTCTTTGGGATGATCCGAATATGTTTTATGCTTCAACGCATGAATCACCTCTTTTTCCCGGTACGGGAAGTATCGGAGAAGTGGGCGTTGCCGGAAATATTTTAAACACTCCCTTACCTTCCGGAGCAGGATCATATGAATTTCGCAAAGCCATGGAAGACAGGGTATTTCCCGGCGTGAAAGAATTTGCCCCTGAATTGATTATTGTCTCGGCTGGGTTTGATGCTCACCGTGAAGATCCATTGGCATCCATTAATCTAGAAGATGAAGATTTTGGGTGGGTGAGCAAGAGAATTGTGGAATTGGCTGGAGAGCTTTGTGAAGGGCGTCTCGTCTCTATTTTGGAGGGAGGTTATAACACCGAAGCTTTAGCACGTTCTGTCTCATTACATGTAATGGCCATGATGAATGCCGCAGATTAATCTTATCAAGAATGCTTTCCTTTTTCATTAATATTTTCCGGGACAAATCCTTGTCTGGGTTACGTTGACAACGTAGAGTGCCGCTGAAAATAATTCTCGAGGTTCCCACGATGGAAAATTCACAAACCGCTGAAAGTTTAGCTGACATCCAAACAATGAGTTTCGAAGCGGCATTGGCCGAGTTGAAAATGATTGTGGAGCGCTTGGAACAGGGCGAAGGTAAACTGGACGAAGCGATTGATGCTTATGATCGGGGAGCAAAACTTAAAGCCCACTGCGAAACCAAGCTTCGGGAAGCTCAAGAGAAGATCGAAAAAATTACCATTGGTCCAGATGGTGAGCCTCGTATCGAACCTTTTGATGTGGCTTAGAGCCTGCTAGCGGAGATACCTTCTATGCAGGACGTTAAAACAGCCCTTGCAGTTCGTGCCTATGCGGTACAAGACCGCCTTGACGCTTTACTTCCCTCGCTATCTGCACCTGAAGGTGAGGTGATTGAGGCGATGCGTTATAGTGCCTTGGGCGGAGGAAAGCGGTTGCGCCCTTTTCTGGTCATGGAAACTGCAGCTCTCTTTGAAGTGGCAGAGAATAACGCCCTAGAGGTCGCGGCAGCATTGGAAATGGTGCATTGCTATAGCCTTGTGCACGACGATCTTCCTGCTATGGATGATAGTGACTTAAGGCGTGGTCGACTGACGGTTCATAAAAAATGGGATGATGCTACAGCGATTTTGGCTGGAGATGGTCTTTTAACCGAGGCGTTTGCCGTCTTGGCGGATAGTAAAGCACACCCGGAAGCAGATGTGCGTCTCAAGTTGATATCTGGCCTCGCTGCGGCTTCGGGAGCTGCAGGTATGGTTGGGGGGCAAATGATCGACCTTTCTCCAAACCGCACAAATCTGGATCTCGACGGGATTACACGCTTACAGGCTCTTAAAACTGGGGCGTTAATTCGCTATGCCTGTCAGGCTGGAGCAATATTGGGTAAGGCTGGGTCCGAAGAATATCAAGCCTTGAGCCTTTATGCCGAAGACATTGGGCTGGCTTTCCAAATTGTTGACGATTTGTTGGATCACGAAGCAACCCCAGAAGAAACCGGAAAACCAACGGGTGTTGATTCCGACGCTGGAAAAGCGACCTTTGTTGGCCAACTTGGTTTGAACACTGCACGCGAAAAGGCAGAAGAATTAGTACAGTCGGCTAAATCTAGACTTGATATTTTCGCAGGAAAGGCGCAGTTACTTCGCGACACTGCCACATTTGTGTTGGAACGTAGGTCCTGAGTTAATTGCGACCCTGTTTAAGGTTAGTTTAACAAGTAGCTTTAAAGTTATCTGTTAAATTTTCTGTGGAAAAATTAACCCGACCAGGATTATAATTTATCGCTGGTTGTCGAGGGACCTAAAATTCTCGTGCCTTGCTGAAGGTATTCGAGAGATAAAGTGATGGAGAGACGGGTGAGTCAGTACGGTCATAATCGCCAGACCCCTCTGCTGGACACAGTAAAGAATCCTGCAGATCTACGCACGTTGGATGAAAGTCAGCTGCCACAGTTGGCCGAAGAAGTTCGCTTGGATATGGTCAATGCCGTATCGCGTACCGGCGGTCATCTCGGCGCAGGTTTGGGCGTGGTTGAGCTGACCGTTGCGATCCATCATGTGTTTAACACGCCGGATGACAAACTTATCTGGGATGTGGGCCATCAATGTTATCCCCATAAAATTCTCACAGAACGTCGAGACCAATTAAGTACGATCCGGCAAGGTGGCGGGTTATCAGGTTTTACCACGCGCAAAGAAAGCATCTACGATCCTTTTGGCGCGGCACACAGTTCAACATCAATTTCTGCCGGGCTAGGTTTTGCCGTTGCACGAGATCTCGCAGGCAAAACCAACAATGTGATTTCTGTTATCGGTGATGGATCCATGACCGCAGGCATGGCTTATGAAGCCATGAACAATGCTGGCGCAATGAATTCCAGACTGATTGTTATTCTCAATGATAATGATATGTCGATCGCTCCGCCTGTTGGGGCGTTGAGCGCGTATTTGTCTCGGTTAATTTCAGCGAAGCCTTATCAATCGATGCGCCATTTGGCGAAAGAAATTATCAGTAAATTCCCGCCACGAATTGAGACAGCCGCTAAACGTGCGGAAGAGTATGCCCGTGGATTTTTCACAGGCGGGACTTTGTTTGAAGAACTTGGCTTTTTCTATATTGGTCCTGTCGATGGGCATGATTTCTCTCACCTTCTGCCTGTCTTGAAGAATGTTCGTGACTGCGGATTTGATGGACCTGTTCTTATTCATGCCGTGACCCAAAAAGGGAAAGGATATGAACCTGCTGAACAGGCTGCGGATAAATATCACGGTGTTTCAAAATTTGATGTCGTCAGTGGTAAACAACAAAAATCACCTCCCAAAGCACCGCTTTATCAAAACGTATTTGCCAAGGCTCTGATTGCCGAAGCGAAACACGATGACAAGATCGTTGCAATGACGGCTGCGATGCCAACGGGAACTGGGATTAACCTGTTCGAAGAAGAATTTCCTGATCGAACATTTGATGTCGGAATTGCCGAGCAACACGGAGTGACATTTTGTGCCGGGATGGCCTGTGATGGCTATAAACCTTATGCAACAATCTATTCGACCTTCTTGCAACGGGCTTACGATCAGGTCGTCCATGATGTCGCTATTCAAAGCCTGCCTGTTCGCTTTATTATCGATCGTGCGGGGATGGTCGGCGCCGATGGTGTGACCCATCAGGGAAGTTACGATCTAGCGTATCTCGGATGTATTCCTGATATGATTATCATGGCACCGTCCGATGAGCTTGAACTGATGCATATGGTTGCAACATCAGCAAAAATTGATGACAAGCCAAGTGCGATCCGTTTCCCAAGAGGGGAATCAACGGGTGAGGTTGAATTGCCTGATCGGGGAAGCGTTCTGGAAATCGGGAAGGGCCGCATTATCCGTGAAGGTACACATGTCGCTATTCTTGCGCTTGGTACCCGTTTGGAAGACTGCCTTAAAGCTGCCGATAAATTGGCTGCGCATGGCTTTAGTACAACCGTAGCAGATGCTCGTTTTGCCAAGCCATTGGATGCAAATTTGGTTCGATCCCTTGCAAAGAACCACGATGTGTTTCTTACCGTAGAAGAAGGTTCCATTGGTGGATTCTCTTCATTGGTATCCAATTTACTTGCGAACGAAGGCCTGTTCGATAAGGGACTAAAGTTCCGCCCGGTTTGCATGCCAGATATCTTTATCGACCATGACACTCCAGCTAAACAGTTGGAACAAGCAGGGTTGGACTCGGAAGGCATCTTTAATAAAGCAATGTCCGCCCTTGGTAAGGAAGCTGTGGCACCTTCGTCATCGATTGCTTAAATTTTATTCAGTAAATTTGACTGATTTTTTGGAAGGGAGCCCAAGGGTTCCTTTTCTGCGTTATAGAGACTTCTAAAAAGCTCTATACAACTCCAGTTCAACCCGCTAGGGTGAGCTCCAAGCTCAAGTTATTAAATTTACCTAAGCCCCACAATATGGGTGGCGACGAACAACCTTATAGGCTGCGTGCGTCGGTAGATTTCTCATTTTAGGATCAAGTTAATGTCAACCGGACTGTCAACGGACAGGGCTTTTGAGGCCCCTGACCAATTTTTGCCGCCTTCGATTTTATGGGGCGAAGAGCTGAAAGCCAGTTTTAAACTTTCTTGGCCTCTCGTCATTGCCCAATTGGCACAAATGGCTCTCTATACAACAGATGTTATCATGATGGGGTGGCTTGGGCCTAAGTCTCTTGCTGCGGGTACACTAGCTACAACACTTATGAGCCCTTTTCTTCTGTTTGGAATTGGTTTGATTACCGCTGTTGCTCCAATGATGGCACAGGCTATAGGGGCGCTTGACTTTAAATCTGTTCGCCGAACAACGCGCCAGGGCTTTTGGGCGGCTGTATTGGTTGCGACCATACTTGTTGCTTTGATTTGGAATGCCGAATTTATTTTTCTAATTCTTGGCCAAACGCCAGAGAATGCATCAAAGGCCCAAGGCTACATTCGATTTGCTGTGTGGAGTTTCTTCCCGGCTTTTCTTTTCCTTGTTTTGCGTTGCCTGCTCTCATCTCATGGAAAAACATCGGTTGTATTATACATTACGATCGCTGGTATTGTTGTAAACGCCTTGGGTAACTATGCACTTATGTTTGGCAATTGGGGCTTTCCTAAGTTGGAATTACCTGGCGCAGGAATTAGCACAACGTTTGTAAATACTATTATGTTTGTGTTGATCTTGGCCTATATTCTGATGCACAGACGGTACAAAAGGTACGCTATACTTGTAAGGTTATGGAAACCTGATTGGTCGAGGTTTAGAGAAATTTTCCGTATCGGTCTCCCTATTGGCTTCACACTGACTGCCGAGACGGGCCTATTTACCGCAGCGGCCATTCTTATGGGCTGGTTGGGAACGAACGAACTCGCGGCACATGCGGTTGCTCTTCAGTGTGCGGCTTTGGCTTTTATGGTTCCTTTAGGTATTAGTCAGGCAGCTACAATTAGAGTTGGCTTAGCGTATGGTAAAAAAAACCTTGATGGTATTCGCAAGGCTGGCTGGGTTTCGATTGCCATGGGGACGGGCTTTATGGTCTTTACCTGCCTGGCTTTTTGGTTGATCCCAAATACTCTGGTTGCTTTTTTCCTTGATCCTGCTCTCCCTGAAAATGAAGTTACCCTTGGCCTTGCTGTTTCGTATCTTGCGGTCGCGGCACTTTTTCAGCTTGTTGACGGATGTCAGGTTGTTGCATCGGGTGCTCTGCGTGGGCTTAGTGATACGAAAGTACCCATGTTTTTAGCAATATTTGGCTATTGGGTTCTAGGGCTTCCTATTTCGTATATTGGTGGATTTGTTCTTGGTGGTGGAGGACAGGGTATTTGGTTAGGGCTTGCGGCAGGGCTTGCGTTTGTGGCAGTGGTTTCTGTTGTGCGTTTCACATTACGTGATCGTTTTGGACTGACTAATTACAAGAGCATTTAACGTGGCAAAAATCGGAAAAAAAAGAGCAGATCAACTTCTTGTTGATCGTGGTCTGGTCGAAAGTAAAACGAAGGCACAGGCTCGTATAATGGCCGGGCAAGTCTATACGGATACAAAACGTGTAGATAAACCTGGACAACCTCTTGCCGAAGATGCGCCTCTGACCGTGAAGGGAGAGGATCACCCTTGGGTTAGTCGTGGAGGACTCAAGCTTGAGAAAGGTTTGAAGACTTTCAATATTGACCCTACAAATTTGATTTGCATGGATGTTGGGGCCTCTACCGGGGGCTTCACTGATGTTCTTTTAACCAATGGCGCGCGCAAAGTGTTTGCGGTCGACGTTGGACATGGGCAACTCGCTTGGAAAATTCGTAAGGATGAGCGTGTCGAGGTCATGGAACGCACCAATGCGCGGCATTTAACCAGAGAACAAATTCCCGATACGATCAATATGATTGTGTGTGATGCCAGCTTTATTGGTTTGGAAACCGTGTTACCTGCGTCTATGGCTTTGGCGGAACCAGGGGCTTTCATGATTGCCTTGATCAAACCTCAATTTGAGGTTGGCAAAGGTCGCGTTGGTAAAGGGGGCGTTGTCCGCGAGCCAGAGCTTCATCAAGAAGTTTGCGATCGCATCGAAAGCTGGCTCACCAATGAAACCGACTGGACAGTTCTTGGATTGACCGAAAGCCCAATCAAAGGGCCTGAAGGGAATATTGAGTTTCTAATTGCAGCCAGAAAATTCTTATAATAATTCGTCGTGCCCAAGAAATTAACTTTTTACAATTTTATTTAGGGTTTAACTCTCGGTAATCGCTTGATAATTTTTCGTTTATTACCTGTTAACCCACTCACGGTATCTTAGGTAGAAGAAAATAGTACAAGAGTATCGTCTGTTTTGTTTTCGGCGTTTTGTTATTTGGTTCTCTGTACCATATTTAACAGCCCTAAAACATATATCCATATAACGATATCATACAGAAACGATACCAAGTTGGTTGCCGGGGGATATGAGTTATGTGCCAAGTTACAAAGTGCCGATGTTCGCATAGTTTAATTGTGAAATTAGATAGGTAACTAGATCAGAATGGTCTTTAAATCTGTCCGCACAAAGTTGTTGATCATCTGTACTCTGTCTGTCCTCGTGACCGGGCTGGTCCCTTTCCTGTTTTTTGAAGTTCGATTTTTCCAACTCGAAGAAGAGCGCATTGCTCAACGCGCACTAGATGTCGCAACAAAAGTGTCTGTGCCTTTGTCCCGTTCGCTCTGGGACTATGATGAAAGCACGGTTCTGTTGGTTCTTGATACTCTTATGCGAGATCCCGATTTGGTTCGTGTCCGTATTATCCTTCCTGATAACGGGGGCGAATTTTATCCGGCATCAGATCTTAATCCAGAGAGTTTCGAGTTAACGGGCATTGATTTTGTTCGTATCCCACTGACCTATACAGTGTTTGAAAGTGAGGAGATCCTTGGCCACTTAGAGATTGGTTATACCACCGAGCGCGCTTATTCCGAGGTTTGGACCCGGGTTTTCTTTGATGCCCTGATCTTCGTATTTATCTTATTGACACTCGGTGGTGGTGCTGCGGTGGCTATTAACCGAGCAGTTGGACGCCCTCTCAAGCTGTTATCTCATTCTATTGAAGAGATGGCGACACAGAAAAAACCGATCCTTGTGAAGTGGCGATCGGATGATGAACTCGGTCAAACGGTTGAAGCTTACAATAACATGTTGATTACAATCGATCAGCATGAACGGGTTCTTACCGAGGCTAAGGAAACAGCTGAAATAGCCAACCGGGCCAAGACTTCATTTCTTGCGAACATGAGCCATGAATTACGAACTCCTTTGAACGCGATTATTGGCTTTTCAGAAATATTGATGAAAGAGAAAGATTATAAAGTCGATCAGGAAAGGCGCGAAGAATATCTGGGGTATATCTTTGAAGCTGGCTCAAGTCTGATGACTATGGTGTCTGACATTCAGCAGATTTCACGCTTGGAATCAGCCGAAGCAGGCATTCAAGACGAAGCGTTGGATGTTACTGATGAGGTTCTTGGCTGCGCGCGTGCTTTAGAACTTAGAGCTGCTGACAGAGGCGTCATTGTAGAATGTTCAATGCAAGAAGGCTTACCTTATTTGAAAACCAACGCACAGGGATTTAAACAGATTGTTGTTAATTTATTGAGCAACGCCATTCACTTTACACCGCGGGGCGGTCAAGTGGAGGTTTCGGCCTTGTTTGATGAATATCATGGTTTGAGTATTCGCTTTTCCGATACAGGCATTGGGATCAAAAAAGAGGATCTGCCTTTTGTTACGGATCCCTTCTGGAAATCTACAGAAGGAGGAGAAGAGCGCAGTGGGCTGGGACTGAGTATTGTTAAAGCGATTACCGAGCGCAACAAAGGAACGCTTTCAATTGATAGTGAACCAGGCAAAGGGACATCGGTAACGGTTAACTTCCCAACCGAACGTCTGGTCGAGAGATCACAACTTCTCAACGAAGCGGAAGCGTCTTAACTGCTCAGAAGATCCTTACTTTAAGGATCTCCTGAGCATCTCAATTTATTTACTCCCTAAGGGTTTAATCCCTGAATTTAGTACGGACACGCGGGGATCTTGTGTCGCTTGCTCAATGCCTTGCAGCATGGGGGATGCGATTTTCAAAAGGCTTTTAACAGACTGTAATACAGCCGGATCACTGAGGATCATGGGGCCGCCCATGGCATTTTCCAAAAGCTCTTCAATAGGATCGCGTGGTGTTGGGAAAACGACGAGCTCATGAGCGATGTCTTCGTGGATCATTGCGGCTTCTCGCGCGGCTTGTACGGCTTCACGGAACCCACCGAGCTCGTCGATCAAGCCGTTCTCTTTCGCTTGAAGACCGCTCCAGATCTGTCCCTTGGCTATGGTGTGGACCTCTTGTTGGCTTTTTCCACGCCCTTCGCCGACCTTAACGGTAAAGTCTTCATAAATACGGTCGAGAGATCCCTGTAATCGTGCCCAGCCTTCGTTGGTGAACTCTTTGTTGGCACTGTAGAGATCGGCATTATCTCCGGCCTTAACACCGTCCCACTTTACGCCTACTTTGTCCCACAATCCGCTTAATACCATTTTACCGCCGGCAACGCCGATGGACCCTGTTATCGTTACAGGATTGGCCAGAATTTTATGTGCAGGAGCAGAGACGAAATATCCGCCAGACGCTGCGACTTCGCCCATGGAAATAATGACGGGTTTGCCAACTTCTTTTGCCCGAACAACTTCGCGCCACATGACGTCTGACGCAACATAAGATCCGCCGGGGCTATCAATACGCAGGAGGATCGCTTCGATGGATGGATCATCGATGGCATCAGAGATGGCTTGCGCTATCGTGTCTGAGCCCATTGTACGACTACCGCCAAAGAAGGCATCCCCTTGGCTATCTCCAAGATGAATTTCACCCAGGCCGTATATCAAGGCAATGCGTGAGGCATTTTCTGAAACCTCTGGTGTTGTACTAAAGGCGTAATCTGTAATGTTTACAAACTCACGACCATCAGCCAAAGCTTCGCTGCTGACTTCGTCCCAATAGCCAATGCGGTCGACAAGGTCGGTATCAATCGCTTCAACTGCACTTAAGGGCGAGCGATCCATCAAGCTGCCAATCTCACCAGGTTTTTCCCGGCTAATTGAGATTTCTTTTTCAATTTGAGCAAAAATTGAATCAAGAACTCCTTGGGTGTTCTTGCGAACAGGTTCAGGCATGCTATCGCTGGTGAACATATTCATGACACCTTTGAATTCATGACGTTGACTGAATTGTGGAAGGACACCGATCTCGTCAAGAACAGGACGTAAATAGGGGCTTTCCATACTGAAACCGGAAATATCAAGATCGCCTGAAGGCTGGATCCATACATTCTCTGCCGCGCTTGCTAAGTAGTAATGCAGGGTGCCGTGCCCGGCCTCACCATAAGTTTCAGCGAAAGAAGCACTCCATTTTCCCGTTTTTACAAAATCTTTTATCGCTCGGCGGAGTTCTTGTGCTTGTGCTAAGCCTAAAGGACCGCGCCCTGCACGGATTAGTACGCCTTTGACACGGGTGTCTTCCTGGGCTCGATAAAGCGCCTCAACGGCATCGTGTAAAGGAATGCCGGGCTGAAAAGAATTGCTCAGGTATGAGGTTTTGTAAGGTCCCTCCCAGATACCTTGGGATAGATCGATGGTCAGGATCATTTCTGAAGGCAGGTTTTGATTATTAACCTTTTTGCCTAATTCATCGGCATTGTTAATCATCACGCCGACAAGAACTGTTATTAATATGACAAGCAGACCAAGCGCCGCAAAAAGGCCGATAATACCTTTAAATAGAAACCGAAAAAATGACATGACCTAAAAGATCCAACAGTTATGAGAATATCTTAGGGTGTAAGATGATGATCCTTCGGCTTTTTTGCAAGCTTGGGATGAGCTTTGGATCTATTTATTCTCGAGCCTGAGCTAAATAAGACTGACCTTGTGATTGCGGCTTTTTGAAAAGCTGTTAAATTGGCGCAAAATTGCCAGAGATTAAGACTGGTATAATCATAAAAATTAGGTGTCAGGAATATGCGACGTAAGGCACGCCGAGGCGGCGGAAAACAGATCGAGCTAGAGATCAAGACTCTTGGTGCGCGTGGTGACGGTGTAAGTGAGCATGAAGGCAAGCCGGTCTTTGTTCCCATGACATTGCCAGGGGACCGTCTGCTTGTGAAGCTTGTCGGTGAACGCTCGGGTGGTTTGAAAGCGGAAATTCTGGAGTTGCAAGAACAGGCTGCTGATCATGTTGATCCTTCCTGCCAACATTTTGGTCCTTGTGGTGGCTGTACAGTACAACACGCGACACCTGAGTATTATCGTCGTTGGAAAAAAGACATCGTTATTCAAGCCTTGCGACGAAAAGGTTTTAGTGGCGGTGAAGTTACAGATCTGATTCAAATCGATGCTGGAACACGACGGCGCGCCGTTTTTGCCGCCGAAGCTCGTGGTAAAAAGATTGACCTTGGTTTTCATGAACGCGAAAGCCATAAAGTTATCGATATCATAGATTGTAAAATACTGACCTCTCGTCTAGGCGAGATTCTCCCTCCAATGAGAGAACTCCTGAAAGTTTTATTGGGACCTGATCAATCAAAAGCTGACATTACAGTTATTGATTCCACAGCTGGTCTTGATATTCTTGTCGTTTCAGATGCTAAGTTGACCCTAGAAAGTCGTGAGGCCATCACGAGTTTTTCTGAAACCAACAAGATTGCTCGTTTTGCATGGGGCCGTCCGAAAGGGGAGCCTGAACCGGTTGCCATTAGAGATAAGCCAATACAGATGTTTGGTGATGTTCCGGTCCTCCCTCCAGAGGGAGCCTTTCTTCAACCAAGTCAAGAAGGGCAAGATATTCTCACAAAATTGGTATTGGATTATTTACCAGAGGACGTTGAGACGGTTGCAGATCTGTTTTCAGGCTGTGGTACTTTTACATTCCCCTTGTCTAAAAAAGCCCATGTCCATGCAGTAGAAGGGGATGAGCGCGCTATTACGGCTTTGACTTCGGCTTCAAGGCGTAATGAAACGGATCACAAAATAACAACTGATTGTCGGGATCTTGTTAAAGACCCTGTGACTGCTGATGAGCTGCTCGGTGGAGACTGTGTTGTGCTTGATCCCCCGAGAACAGGGGCAAAAGAGCAATGTTACGAGCTGGCTCAATCAGATATCAAAACGATTATCTATGTGTCCTGTAGTCCGACAACCTTTGCTCGGGATGCTAAAATTCTTGTCGAAAGCGGCTATGCTTTGAAAGAAGTCACGCCGGTTGATCAATTCATCTGGAGTGGGCATCTAGAACTTGTCGCTTGTTTTGAGGCAATTGGTTATGAAGATGAAGAAGAAGAAGAAGAGCTTGATGATCAGGAAGACCTAGCGCAATAGCCTGGTTCTTTTATTATGAGGCATTACTCAGCGAAGATAGGTGGTCCTCTAGGACGGTCATGGGGACCTCTATCTGCTTGCTCATAAGTGCTGACCGCATCACTTCTTTTTCTGCATCGGTCACAACAGGATGGGCAAAGGCGTGATCACGCATTTCCTTACTGGGCCATATGGCATAGGCCACCCAGTGTGCATCGGATGCAAGATGTAATCGGGAACCCTGAACATCGTACTGGGATCGTAGTTCTAGGGTGACCCTGTGCCAAATCTCCTTAAAAGGATTAATGACCTCGGGATTGATCACCCAGTGGTAAAAGCTTGCAAAAACACTGGGATCTTTTTGTGGGATGGGAAGAAGGAGATCATCCGTAACGACGAGTTTCATTTCAGGGTGACGTCGTTTTGTGCAATCGCGCATCTGCATAATCTGATCTTGATGGGGAATGCCGGATGCAAAGGCTTCGGTGCGGTGTTCCAGACTATCCCATAGAGCATAAGCTAGGTAGCTGCCATCGTCTGATTTATGTAACCGGGATCCGCCGGATCCTTCTTTTTCTTTCAGACAAAGGGTAACGTCTCTCCATGCAGTAACAAAATCTTCTTCTGCGGATGGCTTTAAATCCCAACGATATATGATGGCATGCATGAGGCATATTAGCACAATTGCCTGAATTTTAAAACTCGGGGCTTTGCATGAAATTGCTTTGCCCTTATATTTCTTCGGAACGAATGACTAATTTATATTAGCGGCGATGAGCCGTATCCATTTGATTTAATACCATTTTGAGAGATTTATGACAGTCCAAACCCTTCCGAGTGACCATCAAAAAGTTCCAACTGCGAAGGTTGGGGTCTTGTTAATGAATTTGGGGACTCCGGATGGGACCGATTATTGGTCTATGCGCCGTTATTTGAGTGAATTTCTGAGTGACCAAAGGGTGATCGAAGCGCCTAAATGGTTATGGCAGCTTATTCTTCAGGGGATTATCTTGACGACCCGCCCGAGTAAAAGTGGCGAGGCTTATAAGGAAATATGGAACACAGAAAAGGATGAATCCCCACTTCGAACTATAACAAGGGATCAGGCCGAAAAATTGCAAGAAAAGCTGTCTGAGACTTATCCTGATGTTATTGTCGACTGGGGCTGGCGGTATGGAAATCCTGGGGTGAAAGGACGCATTGAGGCCTTGCAAAAACAGGGGTGTGATCGCATTTTGCTTTTTGCGCTTTACCCGCAATATTCTGCAACAACCACGGCAACAGCTTACGATAAATGTTTTGATGCGCTCAAAGAAATGCGTTGGCAACCCGCAGTTCGATGTGTTCCTGCCTATCATGATGAACCCGTTTATATCGACGCCTTAGCAAAATCGGTTGAAGAAGGTATTGCCAAATTATCGTGGAAACCTGATGTGACCATTGCATCATTTCATGGATTGCCCGTGGAATATCACGAAAAGGGCGATCCTTATTACTGCCATTGTGCGAAAACCACACGCCTACTTCGGGATCGTCTTGGTTTGTCAAAAGAAACATTGAAACTTTGCTTTCAGTCTTTGTTTGGTCCCAAAGAATGGCTTAAGCCCTATACGCAACCCACTGTCGAGGAAATGGCTCGTAACGGCGTTAAGAACTTGGTCATTCTCACCCCTGGCTTTTCGGTCGACTGCGTTGAAACTCTGGAAGAAGTCGATATTGAGGTTCGCGAAGCTTTTCTTGAAAACGGGGGCGAAAATTTTGCCTTTATCCCCTGTCTCAATGCGGATCAGGGCGGTATGGACGTAATAGAAAAAATCACCCTGCGTGAACTACAGGGTTGGATTTAAAGCTCTTAAATAAATCGTTATCTTGATGAATTTTTTCTCTATACGAGCTAGACGCTATTTTAGAGCAGAAAGAACATTAGAGTAATCGTCTGTCCAGATTTTGTGTGAAGTGTCATAAGCAAGCTCTCGCCAATGATTTTCAACGCCCTTTTTCTGACCTTTTGTAAGAGGGATTAGTTGGTCTAAGTGTTTTTCCTCACGTGCGAGGGCAATCCAAGACGAGTCAAAGTGGTAAGGTTTACGTGATTTCTCATCTTCATCACGCATGTAATGATAAATGCGTGAATGTAACCCTGCTGCTTGTGAGGTGACAGCGACAATTGGTTCAAGATTGAAATATCGATTAGAGACATGGAGGATGATTAAACCATCTTCTCTAACTTTATCACGGTAGAGCTTGATAGCTTCTTCTGTCAGTAAATGTATTGGGATGGAATCAGATGAAAAAGCATCAGCAATCAAAAGATCATATGTCTTGTCTTTAATGTTCAAAAGAGAGAGGCGTGCATCCCCAATAACGACTTGGGTATCATCGGCGCATTCGGACATGTAGGTGAACAGTGACGCGTTTCGGGCCATGTCTTCGACGAGGGGATCAATTTCAAAGAAAGTCCATTGTTGTCCGGGTCTGCGATAACATACTGCGGTTCCTGTACCTAAACCAATTGCGCCAACCTGCGTAAGAGGTTTATTGTTCTCTTGATATGATTTTAGTAACAGTCCGAGCCCCGTATCGTAGTGGTAGTAACTTAAGGGCTCCAGAGATTTTGTAAATTGCACGCCGTGGATCGTTGTTCCATGTTTGGCTATCCGGATTTCTTTTTCAGGCCCTTGATAATTTTGGGCCTCGAGCGAATGTTCTTGTACGGTATAAACACCAAAAAAACTTCGTTCTTGGAAAACAAATTCATCGGAAATTCCACTAATTTGACCACTTATGAACAGGCAAATAGCTGTGCCGAAGGCAAGGCGAACTGGCCGGCCTACACTTTCTATCAATAGTAAGAGGATAAGTGCTGCAATAAGCGCTGCTATTAAATTTAAGGCCAAGACATCATCGGATTGTATTAGTCGGATTAAGAACACCAGGCATACGATAACGAACGGAATGATTATATCAGCATAATAGCTATTTGCTTTCGGGCCGATCCGTCTATTGATAATAGCAATTATTGTCTTAGAATTTTTCGGCATCAACAGGGCCACGATGATTAATAGCAGTGCATACTCGTATATATTGGAGAATATAATCGGAGCTATTATCCCGATAAATATGCCGCCGAGGACGCCACCAAAAGACATCGCAATATAGAAATTGGTAAGATATTTTGCTGGTGGACGAGCAGTAGCAAGACGGCCATGGCAGTAGAGCGCAATAATGAAAAAGCTGATTAAACTTCCAGCAATATAGAGGAAAATAGTGTCTATTTGAGTGGTCGTTACCCGCACTAAGGCAATCGCAAGTAAGAAGTATGGGGCAAGAGCGGCGACAAATTTGTTTGATATAATTGGATTTTGTGAAAAGACGATTACATAGGTTAGAAGATAAAGGCCCAAAGGAATAACCCACAACAATGGGGTAGCCAGAAGGTCCGTCGTGATTTTATTTGTAACACTTAACAAGAGTGCTGAAGGCACAAACGCGAGGACAATCCAATAGGCATAGTCCGATATTTTGGGGGGTGATTCTTTCTCTGCTTTTACCGTCTCTTTGAGCTCTTCTTTCAGGGGGATGGGTATTATTCCTTTCCCTTTTAACGTTGAGCTACAGAAGAGAATGAGGACGAGAAGTGCAGCGAATCCATAGGACCAAAGCCATCCCTGGCTCTTTAAACCAAAGAAAAATTCAATGAATAAAGGATAGGCTGCCAAGGCGGCGATGCTACCAACATTACTTGCTGCATAAAGAAAGTATGGATCATTGGCATGTTCATCGTTCGTGGATCTAAACCAGTCTTGCAACAGGGGAGCATTTGCCGAAATAATAAAAAAGGGCAAGCCAATTGAAGACATAAATAGCCATAGAAGCCAAGAGGTTGGCCAATTCTCTGAGGGTGTCTCAAAACCCAAAGGGATTGCGATTGGTAGAAAGAGGATTGCGACTGCCATGATGATGAGGTGAACGGTAATCTGAGTACGTAGTCTAAATGTTGAAGAGAGAAAATGCGCATAAATATATCCAGCTAGTAACATCGCCTGGAAAAAGACCATCGCTGTGTTCCAAATGGCAGGTGCCCCGCCCAAGAGAGGGAGAACCAGCTTTGTAAACATGGGCTGAATAAGGAATAAAAGGAATGCGCTCAGACAAAGTGTGACGATAAAAAGGTAACGAATTAGGGTGTTCATCCCTGTATTCGTTAATTTAGTTTGAGAGTTTGAATTACTAATCATTATGCCCAATAATACCCTGAGAGTTTGAGTATGAGGATACTATTGATCACTTGTTAAAACAGGTTTAATTTTCTCTTTGATTACCCCTGAAACACCTTCATTTACTTCTCTTTCGTCAGATATTCTGGATCAGGAACATATTTGTTGTACCTTTTCAGGCAATAAGCATGAAAAAGGTGTGGGGTGTAAAAAGTAGTGGCTCTCTTCTCAAATTGAAAACGGATTGATCTTCCGTAAGTTAGATGTCAGAGGAAAGCTCTTCATTGAATACGGCCCTAGTGAAGTTTGTTGGCGGTCTATTTATTTGATAAGGTCGACGAGAAACCTAGATTTAGAGATACTCTTCATCACCCGGTCAATATCGAGTTTGAAACATTGGTGATCTATTATTCACACCAATGTCCTTTTGCCTTAGATTGTGCCAAGAAAATGAAGGACGCGGCGCGTTCTTTAGGGATAGAAGTTGAAACGAAATTGCTTCAAACAAGTGAGGATGTACAAGCCGGGCCATCGCCTTTTGGAATTTTCGGTGTTGTTTGGAGAGGACGTTTTATCACTCATGAAATGATGACCTACGATAAATTTGTCAACTTCCTAAAGTGCTTTAATTAGGGTGATTCTTGATTAAGAAGATAACGGTTGTTCTAAATTATAGAGTGTTTCTTAAATCCATAAATTTTAAATTTGGACACTCACTTTAACGTCGAAAGCACGTGAGAATAATCATCTGTCCATACCTTGATTTCAGGATCTACGGTAAGCTTTTTCCAAGAATTTTTCTCCACCGGATTAACGGAAGGGGAGGCGGCAAGGATTTGGTCGAGAACGAGATCACTTTTTGCGAGAGCAACCCACGATGTGGAAAGTTGATAAGGTTTGTCTGTTTCAGGATCTAGGCCTTTTAGGTAATGATACACCCTCGACTTTAATTCTGATGCATCGGCTGTCGCTGCAATAACGGGCTCGAGATCGAAATAACGATTTGAGATGTGAAGTATAATAATGCCATCGTCTGCTATCTTATTCTTATAAAGATCAAAGGCTTCTTTGGTTAAAAGATGTATCGGGATTGAATCTGAGGAAAAAGCATCTGCAATTAAAAGGTCGAACTCTTTGTCTTTAACATTCTTAAGAGAGAGGCGCGCATCGCCAATGACGATGTCCTTCAGCGGCCCGCATTCACTTAGAAATGTAAACTGGGATTGATCGCGTGCCAGCCTCTCAACCAGAGGATCAATTTCAAAGAATGTCCATTCCTGATCAGGGCTTTGATAACAAAGTGCGGTACCTGTTCCGAGCCCTATAGCGCCGACTTTTTTTGGCTGTAAGTTCGTAGCTTCATAAGCACTCATTAAAAGACCCAAGCCACCTTGGCGGTGGTAATAGCTCAAAGGTTCTTGAGAGCCTTTGAATTGAATACCATGAACTGTGGTGCCGTGTGTGGCGATCCGGACGATTTGATCGATTTCACTGTCCGTGGGTCCTTTTTGAACAGTATATACGCCAAAAAAACTACGTTCATTAAAGAAATATTTTTGTGAGATATCACCAAACTGCCCACTGATAATTAAGCTTACAACGATACTAAGTGAAAATCGAACTGGGCGCCCAATTCCTTCAATGAGGAGGAGGATAATCACCGTCGTAGCGAGCACGGTGATTAATTTAACGATTATAGTTTGGTCTGTTTGTACCTGATCAATGATCCACGAAAGCCCTAATACCGTAAGGGGCAATATGATATCAGCGGCAATAGATTGTGATCTTTTACCAATAAGGGTGTTGATGAAGGATATCGCAGGTTTCGCTGTTTTAGGCATCAGGAGTGCGGCGAAAATCAACAGAAGGGCGTATTCGTAAATGTTGTTAAAAATATTGGGAGCGATAATCCCGACAAAAATACCACCGAGGACTCCGCCCAGAGACATTGCGATATAAAAGTTGGTTAAAAATTTGGCATTAGGGCGCAGGGAGGCGAGCTTGCTATGGCAGTAAAGTGCAATAAAGAAAAAGCAAATCAAGCTCCCGGTAATGAACATCAAAATAGTATTTGTGCTTGGCGTAGAAATCGTGACAACAGCCACTGCAATGAGAAGATAAGGCGCAATTGTGGATACGGTTTTGTGGGAAATGATTGGCTTTCGTGAGAAAACGATTACGAAAGTAAGCAGGTATAACCCTAAGGGGATTACCCAGAGCAAGGGGATCGCTAAAAGATCTGTCGTTATTTTGTTGGTAATGCTTAAGAGAAGTGCTGAGGGAACCAAGGCAAGAAATATCCAATAGGCATAGCTCGATAAACTGGGCACTTTGGGTTGGGTTAAGGGGCTTGGTTCTTGAGCTCTATTAGTTTGAGTGCTTGAGTTCTTTTTTAAAAATATTCCACACAAGAAGATCAGTGCTAATAAGGTTATGAAGCCAAAAGACCAGAGAAGGCCCTGAGTTTTGAGGCCAAACTGGATCTCAATATAAAGGGGGTAGGCGGCCAAAGCAGCAATGGAGCCGACATTACTGGCGGCGTATAAAAAATAGGGGTCTTGTGCATGTGTGTCTCTGGTTGCGTGGAACCAACTCTGTAAGAGCGGAGCATTGGCTGAGACAATAAAAAACGGTAACCCGATAGAAGACATAAACAACCATAAAAGCCAGACAGTTGGCCAATTTTCAGAGGGAGTGTCGATGCTGCTGGAAATTGCAATTGGTAGTGCTGTAAGCGCAACTCCCATCAGGATTAAATGAATAATGATTTGAGAGCGAAGTGAAAATTTTGAAGATAGATAGTGCGCGTAGATATAACCAGCCAATAGCATTGCCTGGAAAAATATCATGGCTGTGTTCCAAACCGCAGGTGTGCCCCCTAGAAGAGGCAGCACAAGTTTGGTGAACATCGGTTGTATTAAAAATAGAAGAAAAGCGCTTACGCAGAGGGTGACGATAAACAAGTAGCGATAGAGTGTCGTGCCCTTTAAGAGGGAGTTACCGTGCGCAGAATTGGCATTACTTTTTATCGGCATCAATATATCCAAACTCAAGTCAAGTTGAGGATGATATTGATTACTCCTTAATACCGATTTAATTCTCGGCTAAGGGTTTTGACCTGATTAAAAGTAATTCACTTGGTTTATCTGTTTTGAGCTTTGTGACGTAACCAGTGATCGGCAAGGGTGAGTGCCATCATCGCTTCGCCAACGGGAACTCCACGAATACCTACGCAAGGGTCGTGACGGCCTTTCGTGAAGATCTCGGTCTCTTCACCCTCAGTCGTCACCGTTTTGCGTGTTTGCAAAATAGAGCTGGTTGGCTTTATGGCAAAGCGGACAACAACATCTTGTCCAGATGAGATCCCACCCAGAATTCCACCAGCATGGTTGCTGGTAAAGTGGGGCTTGCCGTCAACCATGCGGATTTCGTCGGCGTTTTCTTCGCCGCTGTAGGCTGCAGTGTCAAAACCATCACCGATTTCGACGCCCTTTACCGCGTTGATCGACATCATGGCCTTGGCAAGATCGGCGTCGAGTTTGTCATAAACAGGATCGCCAAGACCTACAGGAACGTTGCTGGCGACGACTTCGATAACGGCGCCTAAAGAGGATCCTGCTTTACGGGCAGAATCAAGATAAGTTTCCCATTCTTTAGCCGCAACCGGGTCGGGGCACCAGAACGGATTGTTGTTTACTTCATCCCAATCCCAGCGGGAACGGTCTATTTTGTGCGGGCCCATCTGAACCAGAGCGCCGCGAATTTGCACACCGCCTTCGATCTGTGTATTGAGGACTTTCCGAGCAATAGCACCAGCTGCAACACGCATGGCCGTTTCTCTGGCAGAGGAGCGCCCGCCGCCACGATAATCCCGGATGCCGTACTTTTCCCAATAGGTGTAATCAGCATGACCAGGGCGGAATTTTTTGGCGATATCCCCATAATCTTTGGATCGCTGGTCGGTGTTTTCAATCAACAACCCGATTGGCGTTCCCGTGGTTTTGCCTTCGAAGACGCCGGAAACTATTTTTACGAGATCGGCTTCTTGGCGCTGGGTGGTGAAACGATTTTGTCCGGGTTTACGCGCATCTAGATAGACCTGAATTTCTTCTTCGGTAATATCAATAAGCGGCGGTGTTCCATCGACAACACAGCCTATGGATGGTCCGTGGCTTTCGCCCCAGGTCGTAAAACGGAAAATTTCACCAAAAGTATTACCAGCCATAATGCTCTCGCAGCGTTAATAATTATCTTAAAAAAAGGGAGCGGCAGCTCAGCCGCGCTCCCCTGTATTATTATCTCGCCCGATGTGTGTCGATATATGTGTCTCGGGCGAGATATTGTCTTTATGACTGCGGCTTAAAGTTAGCTAGCAATTCAGAAAGTTCCTGTGCTTTATCTACATTCATCATGCCGACAACGTGGTAGCCAGAATCAACATGATGGATTTCGCCGGTAACGCCGCCAGACATATCAGAAAGCAGGTAAAGACCTGCGCCGCCAACTTGTTCGATGCTGACGTTACGCTGCATAGGAGAGTTTAGCTCGTTCCATTTCAGGATATGACGGAAATCACCAATACCTGAAGCGGCCAATGTTTTGATTGGGCCAGCAGAAATCGCGTTAACACGAATGTTGTCCGGGCCGAGATCATCAGCCAGATATTTAACTGACGCTTCGAGAGCGGCTTTGGCAACACCCATGACATTATAATGGGGCATTACCTGCTCTGCACCGTAATAGGTCAGGGTAACGAGGCTACCGCCTTCAGTCATCAACGGCGCAGCATGTTGTGCAATTGATGTGAAAGAATAACAAGAGATATCCAAGCTTTGCAGGAAGTTTTCACGGCTTGTATTGAGATACTTGCCCTTCAGTTCTTCTTTGTCAGCATAGGCGATCGCGTGAACCAAGAAATCGAGCTTGCCCCATTTTTCTTCTATTTCACGGAAGGTCGCTTCGACGCTTGCGTCATCTGTGACATCGCATTGAAGAAGAATATCGGATCCAACGGATTCTGCGAGCGGAGCAACGCGTTTTCTCAGAGCATCGCCCTGATAAGTGAAAGCCAGTTCAGCGCCTTGATCAGCAACCGCTTTCGCGATCCCCCAGGCGATAGAGCGGTCGTTGGCAACGCCCATTACTAGGCCGCGTTTTCCAGCCATCAACGGTTGTGGGTTGGACATAAGGTTCCTCGCTGTGAGATTGTCCTAAAAAATAAGGTGCAGCATCCTACAACATTGCCGAGATTGGTCAAAGAAATGGCGACGTGTAGAGTGTATTTCTGACTTTTTAGCTGGGAATTTAGCATTCTGCCAGCGATAGTTAGGACTAAATGCGAAAATGGGTGCAATTGGGGGCAACTTTAGATGATAGATTCGACTTTTAAGCGACTATTTGTACAAATCAGGAGAATCGCTAAAAAACAGAATCTGAAAGATAGCCTTCGTTTCGTCGGCTATGTATTTAAGCGTTTCGGCAAGGATAGGGGAACTCGGGTTGCCGCGTCTCTGAGTTACTCTTCTCTTCTGGCAATAGTCCCGATGATGACAATTGCCCTCGCGCTTATGTCGGCCTTTCCTGGTTTTCAGGATTCAAAGGGCGAGTTACAAGCATCTTTGCTGAATAATCTTTTGCCTTCTGCGGAATTACAAATTGCAGAGCAGCTAAATTCATTTGTGGCGAATGCCAGTAATATGACAGCGATCGGTGTGCTTGCTTTGGCGGTCACGGCGATTATGTTGCTCTATACTATTTCAAATTCGTTTAACTCAATTTGGCGGGTTCAAGAAAAGCGTCCGATTTTTAATCTCATTCTCGTCTACTGGGCATTACTTACTCTTGGACCTTTGATGCTTGGCGCTTCACTAACAGTCTCCAGTTACGGTTTTGCCATGGCGCAGATGGCTGATCAATCGGGGTATGCCAGCTCGATTTTAACGCGGGTAATTCCGATATTTTTGGGCTGTACAGCTTTTACTGTTCTTTATCTTGTGGTGCCAAACCGGCCAGTTCTCTTCTCTCATGCCTTAATTGGAGGTGTAACGGCGACAATTTTATTCGAGTTGCTTAAGCGTGGTTTTGGTCTCTATCTCCATTATTTTCCGTCCTACCAAGCAATCTATGGTGCTCTTGCAACAATACCGATCTTTCTGATTTGGATGTATCTATCCTGGATGGTTGTCTTACTTGGAGCCGAATTAACGGCGGCACTTCCCGAACGAAGAGCCGTTTTACGCAAAGATATCAAACGAGAAGGCATTGGTGATCGCCTATCTCTCGCGCTTGCCCTTCTCCAAAAACTGGAGAAGGCAGGTAAACAGGGAACAACCCTGAAAGAAACGATGATGATGAAAGGGCTACCTGCTGATTTACAAGCTACGGGAGAAGTTCTGATGGATCTTAAGAATATGCACATAACAGAACGCACCGGGAGAGGGCGCTGGGTTCTATGCCGAGATTTGGCAGCGGTCAGTCTTGACGATCTTCTTAGAGAGCTGGATATGAATTATGCGCCCAAACGAAATTGGCCGGATGGTGTTGCGGGTGTACTGAAAACTTTGGAAGACACTCCAATAGATATTAGAGATAAATCTCTTAAAGAGATTCTTCAAAGCGTGAAGTAGCTGCTTATGTCTTAATAATAATCCCGACAAAGTTGATAAACTTTTGAGAAGCCCTATCTATTGCTTGAAGTGATATAATAATTATGGGGGATGTTATGAGTGTTGATCATGCCGAGGTTTATGCGCCTGAATTTGGACACCAGCATCTATCCAATCATTTTCCGATGGCTGCTTTTGCTCTCAAAAAATTGGGGGCTGATGCTGATTCCATTGAGAACCTGAACAAAAATAACCTTAAGTCGCTGGATTTAAATAGTGATCGCCCAATTTGTCTGGATATCAAGGAGAGTAATTTTGGTTGGTATTTAGGTAAGCGCGAGGCTTATTCTGGTTATTTCGCTTATTTCAAAAACAAAGTTGTCATTGGTAAAGAACTTCCCTGGATTGATAATTTAGCGAAAGGTGTGTCTGCAGGCGCTTTCCATGCTTTAATAAGAGTAGGCTATGGTCTCGACGCTCATGATGCCACAGAAATAACGGCTGGTTTGGCTTATATGGCGGACTCGTTTCTGATGGTTGTTCCTGAGAAAAATAGATCGCCTCATGGTTCAAGCCAAAGTGTAGCTGACTTTGCTCAGGAACTGGTGACCCGTCGGCTTGCAGGGGAATTGGAGGCTCTGCCAAGTAAGGGCGTGATATTTGAGCGAATGAATTTAACGGCTCAAGATGACACGAGGCAGAAAATCATCTCGGGCGCCTATAACTTAAATAAACTCTCGTTGGAACAAGTTGCAAAAACGAGCCTGGATATTTTTCTGAGAACCAACAATTTTACAGCGCTACATGCCGTTACAGCTTCCCATGCTGCTAGGTTAGTTCTGCCTTATGTTGGTGATAAAGAAGCTTTTATCCGCGAGCTTTTTGCGGGCATTGTCACGGCTGTTCTTACTATTCCAAGCGAAGAGTTCAAGCCGATTAAATTTAGTTCTGAAAGTCCGCTTTCGCCTGAGGAACTTCTAGAGCGAGGTCGTGCTTGTACAGACAGTCATGACATAAAGTTCGTCTATAGTTGTCTGGAAGAATACCGGGAATATGGAGATACAAGATACTTAGCTGCTGCAGAGCTCAGACTCAATGGTTGGTAGATAAGTATGAGAGGCGCATTGCTGCGGGTACCTCTCATACGACATTTCGGTCTGGCTTAGACTTCACTTTGGCTGCGAATGATATCTTCTAGATCTTGCCGGGCATCTGATGGCAGAGATTGGATGGCTGTCGCGAGATGGCCGAGAAGTTTACGGAGGTTGTATACCTGATCCATAGATCTGAGGATAATTGGCATTGCTTCGTAGTTCACACCGATGTCGTTGATCAGCTCGTTTAACAATCTCACACGTGCTTCGTCTGCGTCATTGAAGATAAGTGTACCGTCTTCTTGTGTTGGTAAGACCCAGTTACTTTCGATCCAATCAGATAGTTCTGATCCGCTTACATCCAGATCGATGACAATATCGTCAAAGGTTTTCATAATAGTGGGTCCTCATAAAAGGTGGCGACGCAAACATGGCGTAACAATTGTGACGTTAAAACGCACGTTAAGTAATTGCGCCTTTATCTATGCGCTCTGGGCTTAACTTGCAAGGAAAGCCTTAGGACGAGGAGGGTGCGAACAATCTTTATCGTGTTGTTTAAGAGACCGCTAATCAAAAAGGCCCGTGTCTTTTCTGGGGTCATAGTCTTTTGACTTAGACCAGTCGCGCAGAAAATCACGTAGTTCTTTATCGGTTTCAGTTGGCAATGTCACTTGGAGGCGGATGAGTTGATCCCCCCGATTATGGCCTTTGATATCATCGATACCTTTACCTTTGAGGCGCAGGATCGTTCCCGTATTAGAATCCGCAGGAATTTTGACCTTAACTTTACCTGTCACAGTTGGGACCGTGAGGGTGGTGCCTTCTACGGCTTCCATTAAAGTAATTGGAAGGTCTAGGTGGACGTTATAGCCTTTGCGAGAAAACATCGGATGTTCTTCGATCCGGATCTCGACATTGGCATCACCGTTTGGTGCGCCGCCTTTACCCGGAAGGCCCTGGTTTTTTAATCGCAGAACCTGTTTGTCGTTGGTTCCCGGTGGAATGGTAATGTTTAGGGTTTTTCCATCAGCCAGATTAATACGTTTCTTTGCACCTGCTGCCGCTTCGACAAAATTTACCGTACATTCGTAACGGACATCACTGCCTTTGCGTTTGGGGACACCGCCAGCACCGCGGGGGTTTCTTTGTCTCCCGCCAAATAAATCAGAGAAGATATCTCCGATATCCATTTCCTGCTCAAACCCACCACGACCAGACGCCGACCCTCTGGGATTACCTTGATGAGTATACCCTGAATGGAAGGGGCCTTTCTGTTGACCAGAGGCGTCAATTTCTCCCCTGTCATATTGTTGTTTTTTCTTTGCATCCCCCAGAATGTTATATGCCTGTGAGACCTCTTTAAATTTGTGCTCAATAGCCTTATCGTCGGGATTAAGGTCCGGGTGATATTTTTTGGCGAGCTTACGGTAGGCAGCTTTGATTTCCGCATCAGATGCGCTCTTGCTGGTGCCGAGAGTTTTGTACAGGTCTTGCATTTACGGGGTGATACTCATTTTATCGTTACAGGTAGCTATAGAGACATAGTCACTTATGATAGCTGATGCAAAGCTAATGTAGTAAATTAGGCATGAGTTTAAAAGAGGCTAAGCCATAGATCTCCTTAGTTTTGTACCTTTTGACATCAACAAAATTGTTCAATGTTATGAAATATCCTCTGAATGCTTACTTTTGGATATCAAGGCATAGAAAAGCTCTAGTCACCAAGACTAGAGCTTTTGCATTTTAAAACTCAATAAGAACAAGCGTAAGGGCCTTAAACTTGAAAACGCTTATGATACGATATCTGTTATCCTACTGTATTTCCCATGATCCATCTGGTTGGCGACAGGCTGTGCCATAGGCTTCTTCGGTTTTGCCGCCAATAACGACGGATTGTTGGTACTCGCGGCAATATTCACCAGCTGTTGATGTGCCATCACGTACAGGTGTTACTGTTCCGGAATTGCCTGAATCTGGGTTGTTCCAAGCGATGGTTTGGCCAACAGGAGCAGTTTGAGCTTGATCGTAAGCTACATCCGCTTTGCGTTTGTCTTCATCATCCATATACCGACCGACTTCACTGCCGAGAAAGCCTCCAAGAACGGCGCCTGTTGCCGCTGCAACGATTTGGCCATTCCCTTTACCAAATTGAGCGCCGAGAAGGCCGCCTGCAATTGCGCCACCAAGTCCACCGACAGTTTGTTTTACGCCGCGATCATTAGAGCAGGCTGTCGTTGTAAATGCGATCAACAGAATTGCTATGCTTGCTTTAAATTTCATGGTCTTGCTCTCTATTTGTGCATTTTGCATTATTGGTGCTGGGTACAGATCTTATCATAAATCTTGTTTTGGCACCCACAGTACCTAATTTCCATTATTAGATAGAACTTAATTGAGGCAGTTTTATGGCTCTAGGGCTAATTTTGTGTTCTGTTGATTTCAAGTTTTTGTGAAATTTGCGAACATGCCGCAGTGTACACTGTTGTTAGTTCCGGTACTATCTGATAGGCATTTTATACCCTATTTTCATTTGTATATATTCCTCCTTTAAAGGGCCGGTAACCATTATGATCCGCGATAATACACCTTCTGATCCTTACGATATATTTGATGTCTGGCTAAAAGAAGCCGAGGAAAAAGAAATTAATGATCCTACTGCGATGTGTCTGTCTTCGGTTGATGAAACCGGAATGCCGTCTTCGCGCATGGTCCTATTAAAGGGGTGGGATCATGAGGGGTTTGTTTTTTACACAAATTTTGAAAGCCGCAAAGGAGAGCAACTGCTAGCTCACCCAAAAGCGGCCCTATTGTTCCATTGGAAATCTGTCAGACGTTCTATCCGGATTGAAGGTACTGTTGAGCAAGTCACGGCTGAAGAAGCTGACGAGTATTTTGCGAGCCGTCCAAAGCAAAGCCAGATTGGTGCGTGGGCAAGTGATCAATCTCGTCCTCTTGAAGGGCGGTTTCAGCTGGAAAAAAGAGTGGCTAAATACGCTGCAAAATATGGCCTTAGTAAAGTGCCACGCCCTCCGCATTGGTCTGGTTTCAGGGTACGTCCCTCACGGATAGAGTTTTGGCAAGATGGACCTTTCCGGTTACACGACCGTTTGATTTATAACGCTGCACCTGAGGGTGAACCTGGGAAATGGAATACGGAACGCTTATTCCCTTAAATCTATTAAGATAATTCCTCGTCTATAGTAAGTTCATGTTTCGATTTAACGGCTCTCTGAAATGAACGCAGTATCCTCAAATCATAGAGAACGAACGGCTCAGTTGATGAAGCGGGCGGCCTATGCTGCTGTTCTGACGGCCTTGATTTTAATCGCCGCCAAGCTATCAGCCTGGGCTTATACCGGGTCGGTATCTATTTTGACGACGCTGGTTGATTCTTTGCTTGATGCAGGCGCTTCATTGCTCAATCTTCTGGCAATAAGTCACGCGCTGACACCTGCGGACAATGAGCACCGTTTTGGACATGGCAAAGCCGAAGGGCTTGCCGCTCTGGCACAGTCTGCGTTCATAACCGGTTCGGCAATATTCTTAATTCTGGAGGCTAGTCAGCGTCTTACAGAACCCCACGAGGTTAAAAATACCGGTATTGGTATTGGGGTGATGATCTTTTCTATCATCATGACCTTTGCCCTAACGCGCTATCAAAGTTATGTGGTTAAGCAAACCGGATCTGTGGCAATTCAAGCAGACGCTCTACATTATTTTGGCGATATCGTTGTCAATATATCCGTCATATTTTCGCTGATGATCGGTCACTATCTTGATTTGCCGTGGGTGGATCCCGTTTTTGCTCTGGCAATCTCTTTTTATATCCTTACCTATGCCTGGAGCATTTTTAAAAAAGCACTCGATATGTTGATGGATAGAGAGCTTTTGGATGATGAACGTGAGAAGATAGAGACGTTAATCCTAAATCATGCTGAAGTTCTCGGTGTTCATGATCTTAGGACGCGGGTTTCAGGACCTGATTTGTTCATTCAATTTCATCTGGAGTTAGATGGACATATTAGCTTGGCGCATTCTTACGAGATTGCTGAAGAAGTTGATCAGAAAATCTGTGTGCTTTATCCCCATGCAGAAATTATTGTTTTACAAGAACCGTACGGGATAGAGGTTCGTAAGACTGTTCGCCGCAAGAATAACTCTGATTAGCAGGGTCAATGCGGCAAGGAGAAGTATAATGCAGGGTGCGGAACACACTAATTCTGGAGCTGATAGTGAAGAACGTAAAACCGTAATTCTTACTGGCGCAAGTCGTGGCATTGGCCATGCGACGGTTCAATATTTCAGCCAAAGAAATTGGCAGGTGATAACCTGTTCGCGCGAAGATGTTCCAGACCATTGTAAGCGCGATCCAAATTGGGCGGACCATATCGTTACGGATCTGAACGATACAAAAAGTACCCAAAAATTTATAGATCGTGCCAATGAAATCCTCGGGGATGCACCCCTGCATGCACTGGTAAATAATGCGGCGGTTTCCCCTAAAACCTATTACAAAGAACGCCTAGGGTGTTTGAATGGTGATGTTGATACCTGGCGCGAAGTCTTCGAACTTAATTTCTTTGCTCCCTTGATGTTATGTCGCGGTTTTGCATCTGCTCTTGGTCGAGGGCAGGGAGCAGTGGTTAATATTACCTCTATTGCCGGGCATGGTGTTCACCCTTTCGCCGGATCAGCTTATTCAACCTCAAAATCAGCCCTTTCAGCCCTTACCCGCGAACTTTCTGTGGAATTTGCCCAGTTTGGCGTTCGGGTTAATGCTGTTGCGCCGGGAGAGATTGAAACGGATATGATCGGTGAAGAGTATGAGGCTCTAATTCCTCGAATACCGATGAACCGTATGGGGCAACCGAGCGAAGTTGCGTCTGCCGTCTATCAACTTTGCACTCCCAATTTCGGTTATGTTACGGGTACTGAAATCTTTGTCACCGGTGGTCAGCATCTTTTTTAAGTCATTGGGGATAAAGAGATAAAACCGATAAAATATGTATCAATGTAAACGCATCTTCTCCCTTATAATTTTTGCTTTCACTTTTACGTTTGCTGTGACGGTTATTACTCCGGCATCCGCTGAAAAGGTGAGCGTAGCTGTTGCTGCAAACTTTACCGCGACGGCTAAGGATTTGGCGCAGGCCTTTACGATTAACACTGGACACGAAGTAGTGTTGAGCTTTGGCTCTACAGGGAAGTTATTCACTCAAATTATTCATGGAGCACCTTTTGAAGTGTTCCTCGCTGCCGATCGAGAACGCCCGAAACGTGCCGAGCAAGAGGGCTTAACCGTTGAGGGGTCACGTTTTACCTATGCACAAGGGAAAATAGTGCTCTGGAGCCGAGATCCAAACCGTCTTAATCCCGAAGGAACTTCTTTAGAGCAAAGCAGCGCTATTGAGAGTGATGCAATCACCCGTTTAGCCATTGCTAACCCAAAAACAGCCCCTTATGGGAGGGCTGCGTTGGAGACCTTAACCAAACTTGGTGTATATGAGAGTGTTAAAGACAAGATCGTACAAGGGGAAAATATTGCCCAAACTTACCAATTCGCCTACACCGGAAATGTTGAGTTAGCGATTGTTTCATTGGCTCAGGCGGAGTTGAATACTGGCGGCTCTCATTGGGTGGTGCCGCAAGAACTCTATGCGCCTTTGGATCAGCAAGCCGTGCTGTTAAAAAAAGGTGCTGCAAACAATGCCGCCATCGCCTTTATCAGTTTCCTCACGAGTAATGAAGCAGCTGTAATCATTCGAAAATTCGGCTACACTATAAAACAATAATAAAATAATACTCCGCTGTGGGGGGATATCAGCGCATGTGGGATCCAATCTGGATCACAGTCAAACTAGCCTTTATCACAACACTTATACTTTTGATCATAGGTACGCCCATCGCCTGGTGGCTTGCCCGGTCAAAGGCTTGGTGGAAAGAAGGCGTGGCCGCTATTGTGGCCTTGCCAATTGTACTCCCCCCGACGGTGATGGGGTTCTACCTTCTGATTGCTCTGGGGCCTGATAGCCCCATAGGTCAGTTGACAACACAATTGTTTGGCAGAGCGTTACCCTTTACTTTTGCTGGTATCGTCGTGGGCTCGGTGATCTATTCAATGCCGTTTGTTATTCAACCGATCAGAAATGCATTTGAGGCTATTGGAGAGCGTCCCCTTGAGGTCGCTGCAACCTTGAGGGCTTCTCCACTCGACACCTTTTTCTCTGTTGCTCTCCCGCTGGCGAGACCCGGACTTCTAACCGGGGCTGTGCTCGGCTTTGCTCATACAGTGGGGGAGTTTGGGGTCATTTTGATGATCGGGGGAAATATCCCTGGTGAGACAAAAGTTCTCTCCGTTGCGATTTATGACCATGTTGAAGCCCTGGAATGGGGACAAGCGCATATCTTATCTGCTGGACTGTTGATTTTCTCATTTATCGTCATCCTCAGCATGATGGTTATGGAGAAGAAACTGGGGAGGCGCCTGAAATGATGAGTGAGATGAACAGCACAGATGGCATCGTTGCCCGTTTCTCCGGTTCTTTGGATAGTTTTGACCTTTCTGCAGAATTTACCTTACCTCGCAAGGGCGTTACGGCCCTGTTTGGTCGTTCTGGGTGTGGCAAGACGACTGTATTAAGATGTCTGGCAGGATTGAGCCAAATGGAACAGGGCTTTCTTTCCGTGAAAGGGCATGTTTGGCAAGATGAAAGAAAATTTATACCTATTCACAAGAGGCCAGTTGGCTTTGTCTTTCAGGAAGCGAGTTTGTTTGCTCATCTTTCAGTAAAGGACAATCTGGTTTTTGGACAAAAACGAACAGTAGGCAATGGCCAGGTAATTGAGCTAGACGAAATAATTACGTTGCTTGGGCTTGAGCATCTTCTCTCTCGTTCCGTACATAAGTTGTCGGGGGGAGAACGTCAGCGTATTGCGATTGGTCGGGCTTTATTGTCTGGGCCGGAATTACTGTTGATGGACGAGCCTCTTGCGGGCCTGGATAAATTCAGTAAAGACGAAATTATACCCTATCTAGATAGATTGTTTAAGGGCCTTGATATTCCAGTGATCTTTGTCAGCCACGATACAGAAGAAGTGGAAAGGTTAGCGGATAACATGATCCTTATGGATCAAGGGAAGGTTGTAGCTATGGGGCCGTTGAGTGAGGTCCTTTCCAATCCAACACTCTATATTGCAAAGGGACCAAAAACCTCTTCTGTTATTGACGTTGAGGTTGCCGTCTTTTCAGAAATAGACAGGATAACTGAAGTAAAATTTGATGGTGGCGTTCTTCAGATTCCTGGGCAGTTAGGCCGTGTAGGGAGTAAACACCGGATCAGCATTGCAGCGAATGATGTAAGTCTTGCGCGTGAGAAACCTTCTGAAACAACAATATTAAACGTGATACCAACCAAAGTTCTTCATATACATCTTCTCGATGGGGGACGGGTGAATTTACTCTTGTTAATAGGCCATCAAAGCAAGAAAGATGGCGCTAAGTTTCTGGCCCGTATCACACAGAGGTCTCTTCGAAAGTTCGATTTTTCGGTGGGGCAGGATATTTATGCGCAAATAAAATCCGTCTCTATGGTTGGTGGTTCTCAAACTGTATAGGTTTTTAAAAATTGATAGCTTGAGAACCGACCATAGATGATTTTAAGCAGTGCGTAAGCGACTTAGGAAACTATCTATTTCGCCTTTTAGAATACCGGATTGAGAAGAAAGTTCATCTGTTGCGGTGAGAACCTCTTGGGCATTTACACCTGTTTCTGATGCACCATTCTTAACCTCAGTTATGCTGGTAGATACCTCTTGTGTCCCTTGAGAGGCCTGTTGAATATTACGAGAAATCTCTTGCGTGGCTGCTTCTTGTTCTTCGGCGACGCTCGCGATTTGCTTCGTAATATCATTTACTTTGTTAATGGTTTCACTAATGTTTCCAATAGCTTTAGCGGTGTTACCCGCAACAGTCTGCATTTCTGTAACCTGGGTTGAAATTTCTTCGGTAGCTTTTGCTGTTTGGTTCGCAAGGTTTTTAACTTCACTGGCAACTACAGCAAAACCTTTCCCAGCGTCACCTGCACGGGCAGCTTCAATGGTTGCATTTAGAGCCAATAGATTGGTTTGCTCGGCAATATCATTGATCAGGTTAACGACAGATCCAATACTTTCGGCCATTTCAGACATTCCCTGAACCGTACTATTGGCATTCTGTCCTTCTATAACTGCTTGTTCAGTTATTGCAGAAGATTCCTGAACCTGTCTTGTTATTTCTCTGACAGAGCAGGACAACTCCTCTGTAGCAGAAGCAACGGTTTGCACATTACTTGATGCTTGATCTGATGCCGCGGATACTGCCAAAGCCTGTGTGTCAGTTGCTTTAGCTGTAATATTCATGGCTTTAGCGGAAGACTGCATCTGGTTTGCAGAGGTAGAAAGAGATTGCATAACCTTGCCAACAGAATCTTCAAGTGAATCTGCCATCCCCAATCGTGCTTTCACTGCGGCTTCTTCTCTTTCTTTCTTCAGTGCTTCTGCTTCAGCTTGAAGCTTTTTATTCTCGATTAAGTTTTCTCTGAAAATATTGAGAGCATGAGAGACCTTACCGATTTCATCATTGTTCTTAACCTTTACAACAGTATCGGTATCTCCTGCTAATAACCGGTCAAGTGATCTGACAAGGCTGCTGAGGGGTGCCGCAATATACATTTTAACAAGGAGGAAAGATATTGCTCCAATGATAACAGCGATTGCAACTGTTAATATGGTGAGCATACGTAGGGCGAATATTTCATGAGATTCAGCGGTGAGAGCAGCTTCAGCTGTGAAATCGCCAACTTGGAATAATAATGCTTCTAATTCGTGATTTAGTTCTTCAATATTGTGCTCAAATGCTTCCTCAAGCTTAACAGCCTCTTCTATATTTCCAGCTTCCAGTAAGTGAAAAATCTGTTCGGCTTGATGATCGTATTCTTTATGAGCATGTTCAATTTTTATTAAGCCATCGAGAACATGCTGAAATTCTTTTTTCTCTCCGGCGTTATGGGCATTAGATAAGGATTTTTCAGCGAGTGTCTCCCCTTTGATAATTTCGTCCTCAATCTTTAGGGTAAAAGCTTCGAAGCGTTTTTTTGCTTCGGTATAAAGCTCTGCGGCATGAGGATCACGACTGAGTTGTTCCCCGAATTTAGTTGCGCGTTCGTAATCGATCGTTTGCTCTAGTTGATGGGTTGTAATCGCAGTCAGCATATTTGTTAAAGGGATATCTTGTTCGGCTATCGCTTCTAGTTCTGTACCAATTTTTTGCATCTGGAAAATAGAAAATCCAGACAAGCTGACCATAGCTATCAAACATAATGAAACGACGCCGAGTACCTTCGCGCCAACACTTAAAGAAGAGGGGGAATTCTTATTCATGGTGATCACTCCTGGATCGATCTACGTTTTGTTTTGGTGTTTTTAATGATGTGAGGTTCTTTAATCGATTGTAATATATGTGAAATATAAAACGCTGCATGCTCACGTATGCGATAAATTACGCTATATGAGTTAAAAGATTACTAATGCCAAATAAGTATAACCTCGAGAAAGCATCAAATTATCCCAAAAATTGAATTAATGTCTTAGTAATTATCTGCCGTTATGATCTGGAGAAAATAATAATGGGTGGGTGGTTGTTCAATGAATTGGTCTTCTCTTAAAATCATGCCAAAAATATTAATTGGCATGGCGATACCACTTGCTTTGTTAGTTGTCATTAGCTTGGTGAGTATTACGTCTATTGGAAATATTACTTCTGCAAATAAAAAAGTAGAGGGTGCGCACCAAGGCCTGGAAGAGATGACTTCAGTCATTAATTCGGCCGTTGATATGCAATCTTCCATGCGTGGGTATCTTCTTGCGGGCCGCGATAGCTTTCTCGCGCCTTACCAAGAAGGTGAGAAAAAGACCTATGCCCAAATTGCCTCGTTGAAAGAACGTGTTGGTGATAATCCAGAACAACAAGCCTTTTTAGACCAGGCAGATGCAACTCTACGTGAATGGCAAGAGCAGATCACGGGGCCATCAATTGCTCTGCGTCGCCAGATCGGGGATGCGCAAACGATGAACGATATGGCACGCCTGGTCGCCGAAAATAAAGGAAAAGTGTATTTCGAAAAAATACAAAACCTTATTGAATCCCTTATTACCCAAGTTGTGGAAAAGCGAGATAAACGACAAAGTAAAATTGATGCCGTTCTAATGTTCACCAAACTTGATGCAAAGTCAGTTGGGAATTTACTGAGAGAAGTGAATGACACCAACGGAGTTATTATTAAGGGGAATGCCGTATTTAAAGCAGCCGTTGACATGGAAACGGGAATGCGTGGATATCTTCTTGCCGGACAGGAAGAATTTCTAAAACCCTATACTGATGGCAGCAAAGAGTTATTCAAGATTTCGGCTGATCTGAAACAAGCAGTTTCAGGTAATAAAAAACATGTCGCACTTTTAACCGAGCTGGATGCAACCGTAAAGGAGTGGCAGAACAACGTTGTCGAGCCTATGATAGAGCTCCGTAGGCAAATTGGTTCAGCAAAAACCATGGATGATATGGCCGACTTGGTTGCCGAGGCCAAGGGGGAAGAGTTCTTTGCTAAATTCCGTTCGTTAATGACGTCGTTTGAAGCGGGTGAACTCGCTCAGATGGAGCAATTAAAAGCGGATACGACAACCACTGTGACCACTACCAATACCGTCATCCTAGCTGGTAGTGTAATCGCCATTCTTTTTGGGGGAGTGATCGGTATCATGGTGGGAAGAGGCGTTTCTTTGCCTATTAACCAGATGACGGATGTGATGGGCCGCTTGGCGGGTGGTGAAAAGGATGTGGATATTCCGAGCAGAGACCGCAAGGATGAAGTCGGGCAGATGGCTGAAGCGGTTCAGGTATTTAAAGAAAATATCCAAAAAGCTGATGAAATGGCTAGAGAACAAGAGCAAGTTCAACAGCTTCGAGAAGAACGCACGAATAAAATTTCAGAACTGACAAAGGATTTTGATAGCGGAGTGTCTGCTCTGCTACACTCCGTTGGGTCAGCCGTACTTGAAATGGAAGAAACGGCAACCTCTATGTCCGATATTGCACAAAAAACCAAGGATCGAGCCACAGTTGTTTCTGGTGCGGCACAGGAAGCATCGGTGAATGTTCAATCGGTAGCCAGTGCAACTGAAGAGCTTTCTTATTCGATTAAAGAGATTAGTCAGCAGGTTAATCAGTCTTCTGATATTGCAGCTAAAGCTGTTGATGAAGCGGGTAAGACTGATCAACAAATACAAGGGCTGGCGCGTACGGCAGATCAGATCGGCGATGTTGTGAGTTTGATATCCGATATCGCAGAACAAACCAATCTGTTGGCTTTAAACGCGACTATAGAGGCGGCCAGAGCAGGTGACGCAGGTAAAGGTTTTGCCGTTGTCGCCAATGAAGTGAAAAATCTGGCTAGCCAAACAGCAAAAGCCACTGAACAGATATCAACACAAATTTCTGCGGTACAAACTGACACCAAAGACGCTGTTGTTGCTATTCAATCAATTGCATCGACGATTGATCAGATGAACCAGATCGCCGCGGCTATTGCTTCGGCAGTGGAAGAGCAGGGGGCCGCGACATCAGAGATTTCCCGTAATATTGAATTGGCCGCTAATGGCGCGGGTGAAGTCACCAATAATATTGAAACCGTGAGCCATGCAGCTAACGATGCTGGGGCTGCATCTGAACAAGTCTCGGTTGCGACTAAAGAACTCAATCTCAAGGCTGATGGGCTTCGAAACGAAGTGGAAAGTTTTCTCGTCGGTATTCGAGCGGTGTAATGCCACTAGCCCTTAATAGTATCCCATCGGGACACATTTTTTTAAGACTGGTGGTATAATAAGGAAGTCTTTTAAGGTGGTTATTTAAAAGGGAGAGGATCGCCTCTCCCTTTCTTTATGGGCTATTTTTGGAGGAGTTCTTTAACTCCATATCTATTGGTAATGTGTCGCGAGCAGTATGTTGGTTTCTGTTTCCATGACGTCTTCGTGGGCGCGGATATCTGCAAGGGCTGTATCAAGAACTTCCAAGGAATCTGTATGAAGTTCTGCAAGCATATCAGATGGCCCACTTATTGTGTGAATAGCAATGACCTCAATTTTTCCAGACAAGTAAGACAAAATACGTTTGTTTGACTTTGAGCGCATCTTGATCCGGGTTTGCGCACGGATGGGTGCTTGTTTATCTGCGTTATTGGTTTTGATGGTAAAGCCTTGAATGACCTTGCTGTCGAGTAATCGGTCGATCCTATTTTGTACCGTAGCTCTGGAAATTCCCAATATATGAGCCAGGGATACAACGGGCTGTCGTGCGTTTTGCCGTAATTGAGTGATGAGCTTTTTGTCTATGTCGTCAATCATGGTGTTATCAATTCAGATTTAACAATATGTAAGATCAATTATGCATAATGTTACTATACTCACATTTTGTTAGCAATTATAAGGCTATTTGCTGACGGTTATTCTTGCCAAAATCACGCTAAGTATTTGGTTTCCTAAACAGTGAGATAATTATGAAAGTAACCGTTTGCCAATTCGATAATAGACCTGATCACCTTGAAAGCAGTTTTCAGTCTTTGATCAATCACGTCAAAGAGACCCAATCTGAATTTGTCCTGGTTCCCGAAATGTCTTTTTCATCCTGGCTCGCAGCAAGTGATAAACCAACGGACATCGCTTGGCGTGCTGCGGTGGAATCACATAAGGGTATGATTTCACGATTGGAAGAGCTTGGCGTACAAGCCGTTATGGGGACGCGCCCCGTTGTCGACCAGGGGAGCCGTCGAAATCGTGCCTATCTTTGGACTAAGGGGGAGGAGCTCGCCGAGTTTCATGATAAGTGGAATTTGCCAGATGAAGAAGATTACTGGGAAGCGACTTGGTATGATAGGGGAGATAAACTCTTCACTACCAGTCGATATAAGGATATTCGCATCGGGGTAACGATTTGCACTGAAATGTGGTTTTTTGAACACGCCCGCTCTTATGGAAAGCAAAAGGCACACCTTCTTTGTGTTCCGCGTGCAACGCCACATGGATCAACAGATAAATGGCTTGCTGGCGGGCAAGCAGCTGCGGTTGTCTCTGGCGCTTATTGCTTGTCATCAAACCTCTATAACCCAAAGGGAAATGGGGATAACCTCGGTGGTTTGGGGTGGGTGATCGATCCTGAAGGCAATGTTCTTGGTACGACTTCGCCTGAAGAGCCATTTATAACCGTGGATATTGATCCAGGTTTTGCAGAACGATCTAAAGTTACATACCCGCGATACGTCGCAGACTAGGATACGAGAATTTCTATAGAGTTAAACGAAAACGAGACCCCTGATGGGGCCTCGTTTTTTTTCGATAAATAAATCTTGTGATTAGCTTAAATCGAGAGGTGTTCTTTCAACTTTAAGCCATACTCTCAGCCATTTTTTCATAAATTTTGAGCTGTTCAGTCGTGTGTTTGATTTCGAGATCCAGCCAGCCATCAAATTGGCCTTTGTTCGTCGAATACCCCTGCTTGAGTTCAAGCAATCTGGTGAGCTGTCTTTCATAGATGTCGACCAATAGGTTTATCTGCATTACTTGGGTTTTTAGGTCTGAAAGGTGTAACAAACGCATTTTAATCGCGATAATGAGTTTGCTCATATCTGTTACAGGTGCGCGCAGGTTCGACGTCATGAGGTAGGTGAACTCTTCGCGACCGGTATCGGTAAGTGACAAGGTAGTTTCGGCTGAACTGTCTTCGCCTTCAACCAAGCCTTCAACTTTCAAGACTTCTAAGGGAATACCTATAAGATCAAGAGATGGACCGACGATCAGGCCGTTAAAGCCTCGGACAGTCTGGGCCAGCATGCCATAACTCATGGGCTTTTCCATGAGCAAGCCAAGGGCGAGAAGGCGCGTTGCTTCTGCTGGGACCAATGTATTGTCGCGGTACATAGAGCTCTCTCTCCTAAGAAGAAGATATTACTGATAGGGCATTGTGACGCAGGTAAAGTACCGCGAAGTATAACCTCTGTCCAGTTAAATGAGAACAATTCTCAACTAAAGGTGCTTTCAGGCCGCAATTTTCAAGTTCAGTTCTTGCCAGATTTCCTTAAGTGCTTTGACGAGATGATCGATATCCTCATCGGCATGGACAGGTGATGGAGTAAGCCGAAGACGCTCTGTTCCTTTTGGCACCGTCGGATAATTGATCGGTTGAACGTATATGCCATAACGTGACATCAAAGTGTCCGTGATCTGACGGCAAAGAACAGGATCACCAACCATCACGGGTACAATATGAGTTTCCGAATCGGCAACAGGAAGTCCTGCCTCTTTCAGGCGGCGCCGGGTTTCGGTTGCACGGTCCTGATGGCGTGTCCGCTCGAAGGTGCTTTGCTTCAGATGGCGAATAGATGCCAAAGCCCCAGCCGCAACAGCGGGAGGAAGAGACGTTGTGAAGATAAATCCAGAAGCATAACTTCTGATGAAATCAACAAGGCTTGTCGAGGCTGTGATGTAGCCTCCAACAACGCCAACAGCTTTCCCTAGGGTGCCTTCTATAATGTCAATGCGATCACAAAGGCCATCACGATCAGAAATTCCACCGCCCCGAGGGCCATAAAGACCAACGGCATGGACTTCATCCAAATAAGTTATGGCGTTGTATTTATCAGCAAGGTCACAGAAAGCTTCGATTGGAGCAACATCTCCATCCATTGAGTAGACGGACTCAAAGGCAATGACTTTTGGTCGGGATGGATCAATTTCTTTAAGTTTAGCTTCAAGATCTTGGGGATCATTGTGGTTGAAGATGATTTTTTCGGCTTTGCTGTGGCGAATACCTTCAATCATGGAGGCGTGGTTCATTGAATCTGAGAGAATCACACAGTTTGGAAGTTTTGATCCGAGAGTACTTAGCGCTGCCCAGTTAGACACATAGCCAGAAGTAAAAAGGAGAGCTGCTTCTTTATGATGCCAGTCAGCTAACTCTTTTTCGAGAAGGACGTGATAGTGGTTGTTGCCGGAAATGTTCCGAGTGCCACCTGCGCCTGCGCCGCACTTATCAAGTGCGTCATGCATGGCGGAGATGACTTTGGGGTTTTGACCCATGCCAAGATAATCGTTTGAACACCACACTTTTACAGGACGCATACCGTCCGGGCCAAAGTGTGTCGCATTGGGAAATTCACCGGCCTTACGTTCCAAGTCAGCAAAAATACGATAGTGCCCTTCTTCTTTCAGGTCTTCTATCGACGTACTGAAAAACTTTTCGTAATCCATGTTGCTCTTCTCGCCTAACGTGAGCCGTTTAGTCCGGCTTGTTCTTGCTTGTTTAAAGAGTCATCTAAAAACAAGCTTATCACCTGTTGAATTAATGATTAGTTTACCCCAATTCAACAACAAATAGCATACTATTGCGCCGTAATTATAACACCAACGCGACTGAACGACGCACAAAGATAACAGTCTTCGTACAAAAGACTGTTATCTGCTTTTAGGAATGGGGTAATTGATCGATGTCAATTCAATGCCGAATTACAGCATTCCTTGGGATTTAACCCATTCATAGGTTTTATCCAAAGCACTGGAAAAGCGAGTGAGCACGAGATCAATTTCATTCTGGGTAATGATCAGGGGAGGGCAAAAAGCAATCGAATCGCCCATGTTACGGATAATGAGCCCTTCTTCCGTTGCTCTTTCATTCAGATAACTACCAACTTTGCCTACAGGGTCGAAACTGGTTTTACTTACTTTGTCTTGTACAATTTCCACGGCTGCAATCAGCCCAACGCCCCGAACCTCACCAACCAGTGGGTGGTCTTTAAATTGGGCAAGGCCATCTTGGAGATGCTGACCAACCTCAGCCGCATGGGCAAAGAGATCTCGTTCTTCATAGATCTTCAAAGTTTCTAATGCTACAGCAGCACAAACCGGGTGGCCTGAATAGGTAAAGCCGTGACCCAATACACCGTTCTTGGCAGAGTTATCGGCAATGCCCTGGTAGAGTTGATCTGAAATCATAACAGCAGAGATTGGCAGATAAGAGGAACTCAGGGCTTTGGCAACAGAGATAATATCTGGCTTCATACCAAAGGTCTCCGAACCAAAAGTATTCCCCGTTCGACCAAAACCACAGATAACTTCATCTGCGATTAAGATCACATCGTATTTTTTGAGGACGGTTTGTATTTTATCCCAGTATGTTGCGGGGGGCACAATCACGCCCCCGGCACCCATCACAGGTTCCGCTATAAAGGCGGCAATGGTATCTGGGCCTTCTTTGAGGATCATTTCTTCAAGATCACTAGCCATGCGGGTGGCAAAGTCTTCTTCACTTTCACCTTCTTGGCCAAAGCGCCAGTAATGCGGGCAAGAGGTGTGCAAAAAGTTAGCGATGGGGAGATCAAAATCAGCGTGGTTGGTGGGTAATCCGGTCATGCTTGCACTGGCAACCGTAACGCCATGGTAACCTTTAGTCCTGCTGATAATCTTTTTCTTTGCCGGGCGTCCAACGGCATTGTTGTAATACCAAACCAGCTTTATGACGGTGTCATTTGCCTCGGAACCTGAATTGGCAAAAATGACCTTTGACATCGGCACCGGGGTCATGGCGAGAAGTTTTTCTGACAATTCTATAGCTGGGATTGAGGATTTGTGACCAAAATTGTGATAAAACGGGAGTTCTTTCATCTGCTTGTTTGCAGCTTGAACCAGCCGCTCTTCACTAAAGCCGAGCGACGTTGACCATAGTCCGGCCATTGCTTCTATGTAGCTATTACCTTGGTCGTCAAAAACTTCTACGCCCTTACCATGCGTGATAACCAAGGGCCCTTTTTTTTCATGAGCGCGTGCATTGGTATAGGGGTGAAGACAGTACGCGACATCGCGGCTAGCAATAGAATTTGGCTTTGCACTCATGGCTAATTCCTGTTTTTTTCGAAGGCTTCAGTATTTGAGAGTTCAATGTCTTAGAATTCAGTATTTCGGTGATTACACCCGAGAGAAGGAATGACATCAAGAACAGAAATGCTTTTCGCGTATTTTGAACAATCCGGAAAGAAAAAGACTGTTTAGAGGCAGGACCTATTCATTCACATAAAATGGTGTTTTATTAGAATAGTAACGATTAAGATCATATCTTAGTAAATCTCTCAGGAATTAACGCTCAAAAGGCTCGAAAGATTCATACAGCATGAATTCACAGGATATAGATGAGGGCTTTGTCAAATTAAGGGACGAATTCGTTGATCAGTGCCGGATAATTACTGACGATTTAGAAAGCCTGTTAAACCAGGTTTATGATGGTCAATCAGACGAAGTCAAAGCCATACAATTTATACGTCGCGAAATGCACAACCTCAAAGGGCAAGGGGCTGTATTTGGCTATCCTGTAATCGGAATGATTGCACATAGACTGGAAGATTATCTCGCAAAAGCGAACTCACTTGAAATTACCAATATCAATGAAGTCAATATATACCTCGACCATATTCGTGGTATAATTTCCCAAGACTATTTACCGACCGAAGCTGAGACCAGAGAGCTACTGAGATCGCTTCCTCAAGTTGGTTTTGCAGCCTGTTCAGATTTGGAAAAAGAAAACGTTGTTGAAGAGGTCGAGATTATGGTGGCGACTTCCAGCAAGCTCCACCATCACCGCCTTGAACAGGCCATGAATATTCCTGGATGGCGGCTTTTTGCGTTCTCCAGTACCTTTGAACTCTTGGAAAATGCACTGGCAAGTCCCCCAAACGGTGTCATCGTATCAGGAGAGATGCCCTTGGTGTCCGGGGTGGAGCTTGCCGCCGTGTTTCAAGCGCTTAAGAAGGTCAGAGATATTCCATTTGCTTTGTTGAGTAGCCGGGATAAAGCCGATGGTCGTTTTAAGGAGTTACCAGATAGCGTAGAACTTATATCTACAGGAAAAGACTTCACCCAGGATGTCGAACGGGTCATAGAGATTTTTACCCCTAAAACCTTCCAGTCTCCTGAAAAGCCAAAAGTAAATTATCTTAGTGCCAAACCTAGAATACTTGAGATACTGGTGGCTGAGGACAATCAAATTAATCAGATCTTATTACAACGATTTCTCTCGCCCTATCCGTATGAACTTACAATTGTTGAGAATGGCCTCGAGGCAGTTGAGTATGCTTCGAACAAGGCATACGACGTTGTTCTTATGGATGTAATAATGCCCAAGATGGGAGGCGTTGAAGCAACGAAAGAAATACGTAATTTGGATGTGACATGGGCCAAGACGGTGCCGATAATTGCTTTGACGGCAGATTCTTCCGCCGAGTATCGGAAAAAATATATTACAGCCGGCATGAACGATTGTGTTGGAAAACCTGTAAAGGTTGAGCAACTGGTTATGGTGATTGATAAACTACTCGAACCGGCTTGAAGCCAATTAATTAAACGGTTTCATAAAATTTTGAAGATTATCGAAAGATCTTTGTACCCGCTTTTTTCTTTGGAAAGACCCTCTATATTATGTAGAGATGTTTCCCTCTAGAAACTCTAAAGCGGCCTTAATAGGGCGCCTGATTTCTTTACACCGTATGTATTCTTAAAGTTTAGGAGCCTATTCATGGCGATTAAAAATCGTATTGCCGAATTTCAAGCTGAAATGACTGAATGGCGCAGACATTTACACGCCAACCCTGAATTGGCTCTTCAGGAAGAAAAAACCTCTGATTACGTTGCTCAAAAGCTTGAAGAATGGGGAATCGAAATTCACCGTGGGATTGCCAAAACCGGGATTGTTGGTGTTTTGCATGGTCAAGATGGGGGTCAAAGTAGGGGCCAAAATGATGGACATAATGGCAACCAAGGTAAGGCGATTGGTATCCGCGCCGATATGGATGCTCTTCCCATGTCAGAGCTAAACGACTTTGATCACAAATCAACCAACGCTGGGCGTATGCACGCTTGCGGTCATGATGGCCACACCACAATGCTTTTGGGGGCTGCGAAGTATCTCTCTGAAACCCGTAATTTTGACGGTACAGTTTATTTCATTTTCCAACCCGCCGAAGAAGATATTGGTGGTGGACGCATAATGGTTGAAGAAGGTTTGTTTGATAGATTTCCAATGGAGGCGGTCTATGGTCTGCATAATATGCCGGGTATTCCTGCAGGTGAAATAGCTCTACGCGAAGGCCCAACTATGGCCTGTGCTGATACATTTGATGTCGTGGTTACCGGCAAAGGTGGTCATGCCGCGATGCCTCAATTTGCTGTGGATTCCATTATCGTCGCGACCCAGATTGTTCAGGCTTATCAATCGATCGTTAGTCGTGCGGTTGATCCAATTGAATCAGCAGTGGTCTCCGTGACTCAATTTCATGCGGGCGATGCCTATAACGTCTTACCGCAAGAAGCAAAGATCTGTGGCACGGTTCGAACGTTCAAGCCTGAGGTGCGTGCAAGGGTGCGCAAGGCCATGGAGGATATGGCTAAATCAATTTCCATTGCTCATGGTGCTGAAGCCAGCTTTGAGTATCAAGAAGGTTATCCGGCGTTGGTCAACGACGCCAGTCACACTGAAAAGGCTGCTGTCATCGCCAAAAAACTAGTTGGTGAAGATAAAGTCCATGAAGGAATGCCGCCTATGATGGGGGGTGAAGATTTTTCTTATATGCTTGAAGCCAAAGCGGGGACGTATATTTTCTTGGGCAATGGTGTTGAAGGCGAGAAGGGCGGGGTGTCTGTTCACCACCCTGAATATGATTTTAACGATGATATTTCTCCTGTTGGGGCAAGTTTTTGGGCGGAATTGGTTGAAAGCTCACTGCCACGCCAGACCTGAGAAAAGACATGAAGTACCCTACGGAATACACTCTGAACTAAATCAGAGTGATTAGGGTGGGCTGTATGGTAATTCGCCATAAGATGTCGGGGATTTGATCACAAACTAACCTGCTCTATTTTTGAAAATGGGGCAGGTTATTTGTTTCGTAATTTTTCTTGAATAAAATGATACCCATTACGCGTTATTCCTGTGAAAAGTGCGAGGATGAATGTCGGTTAACCGAACATGTTCATATATTTCACCAGAAGGAATTCCTTGTCAGGAAAATGCCGAAAGTAATGGGCAGTGTTTCTGGCATGACCCGAGTATCGACAAGCATGGTCTCTCCTTAAAGGATAGACTGGAGCAACTTGCGAGATCTGGGGCTTCCCTCCATGGTTTACTCTTAAAAGATGCTAACTTGGAGGATGTTAATCTTGTTAAGCTTGGAAGTGATACAGGCTTTGATCTTTCTTATTCTGACTTTTATCACGCGCGCCTGAAGGGCGCCCATCTGTTCAATCTGAAGCTTGAAAACGGCTCTTTGATGAAAGCCGACCTGTCAGAGGCCAATCTGCATCTCTGTTCTTTTGATGATACTAATCTTCTTGGGATAAGGTGGGGGCATGCACGAATAGATGGCATGATCATCGGTAAGGAAATATTGCAAGAAAACAAAGCTCTAACCGCAGATAAACAGAACGATCAGACAACTGCGATCGACAATTTTGAACAGGCCGAAGAAATCTATCGTGATCTTAGAAAGTTGTCAGAAACTCAAGGCCTCTTTGAGATGAGTGGTTATTTTCTAGGCAAGGAATTGACCATGCGGCGCCACCAGTTTCCACTCTACTCTAGCCGACGTCTCTTATCTAAATTCATCGATCTTTTTTGTGGTTATGGTGAACGGCCTCTGAACGTTATTTTGTTTTCGCTACTTTTTATTTTCATCTGTGCGCTGTTTTATTTTTTCCTTGGTGTTTCCGCAAATAATGAGGTTGTCGGTTTCAGTGTTGATCTCAGTTTCACGACCAATGTGCAGCACTTTTTCAATAGTATCTATTACAGTGTCGTTACCTTCACGACACTCGGGTATGGTGATATTACGCCTGTAGGGCCAACACGTATTGTTGCCGCACTCGAAGCCTTTATTGGAAGTTTTACTTTGGCACTTTTTGTTGTGGTCTTTGTGAAGAAAATGACCCGATGAACTTCCTACACAGGAAATTTATAGGATGTGATCGCAGCTAGAGGGTTAAAGGCAGTAGAGTATAGTTCCTAAACTTGGCAATCGCCTTGATTTCTCACGAAAGGTGGCATGATGAACCGTAAATTATCAAATATTATTTTGTCGGTGGTATATCCCTTGATGATAAAACCGATAAGGCTGCTGCCTGGATATTTTATTGTGATTGCCGGGATTATCACGGCAAACGGGGCGGTGGTTTCAGCGGCAACCTCTCCTGAACGTGTTCAAGTTACCGGGGAGATCATTGATACCTGGTGTTATGTGACCGAGATTATGGGAGATGCTCAGGGCACAGCCCATCATCTGTGTGCCGTCTGGTGCGCTATTGGCGGTATTCCTGTCAGTATCCTAGGTGAGGATGGGCAGATTTACATGGTGCTCAAAGTTGAGAGTGAAGACACCAATGTTGCCAACCCGACGATTGTGAATATCCAGACCCATAAGGTCACCGTCGATGGCGATTTATACGAACGCGATGGCGTCAAATATCTCTTCGTTAATCAGGTTGCCGATGATCAGGGTGTCGTGAACCTAAATCACGAAGACTATGGCATCATTCCTTTTGGGAAGTAGAACGATGAAAATACTATTCAAAAGTTTAATCACTGCTTCTTTCTTTGTGATCGGACTGGCAACATCAAGTTTTGCCGCCAACGAATGGGGCATTGATGGAGAAGAAGCAAAAGAGCTCGACGGTACAGTGGTGGATCTGGCATGTGAGCTTTCAGGAAACTGCCCGGATAATTGTGGCGCAGGTAAAAGACAACTTGGTTTACTTCTTAAAGACGGTACGCTTTATCCCGTTGTCAAAGGGGGGAGTAACTTCGCGGGGGGAACTGAGGAGCTTATTGAGCAATGTGGAAAATCTGTTCACGTCGATGGTCTCTTGATTACTGATCCTCTGATGACAATTTATTTTGTTCAACGTATCCGTTCAGAAGAGACGGGGGAGTGGTCCAAAACAAATCAATGGGGCAAAAATTGGAAAGCTGCCAACCCAGGTAAAAAACTGGGACGCTGGTTCAGAGAAGATCCCCGTGTTGCCAAGATCGTAGATGAAAGTGGCAAGCTCGGCATCCCTGGTTTGGTTTACGAGGAAGAATAATCTATGACATTTATAAATTGTCTTGCTGGGCTTGTTGCTTGCCTAATGATTACTGCTGGCTCAGTCTTTTCCGCTGAAACCACCGTTACCCACGAAAGCCATTCAACTAAACATACAGCAGACACTCCGAAAGCGCCTCCGGCATTAGATGCTCTTTTTGGAGGCCCCTTCGAGCTACAGGATCATCAGGGGGAAACTCGGCGAGACAGCGATTGGGATGGTCAATTTAAATTAGTATTTTTTGGCTATACCAACTGTCCGGCGATCTGTCCTACTACTCTACAGGATATAACGGATGCGCTGGAAATTCTTGGGGATGAAGCCAAGGCTATTCAGCCCTTGTTTATTACTGTGGATCCAGAGCGAGATACGATTGAGGTCTTGAATGATTATGTGTCTTCGTTCCATCCAAGCTTAGTGGGTCTCACAGGAAGCGAAACTCAGATCAGTAAAGTTGCGAAAAGTTATCGGGTGCAGCGTCACAAAATTTTGCTCTCTGAGGAAGATCATTCAGCCCACAATGGACATGGTAGTGGAGCTTCCAAGGGCGTGGTTAATTATGATGCGGCTCATAGCACCCTGACATACCTTATGGACCGCCAAGGTAAGTTCCTGACCCTGTTTCCTTATGATACCAGTGGTGATGTCATCGCTAAACGTTTGCGGGGATATCTCGCTGGCTCGTCTTAAGGACTATTGATCGTCCTGAAGGCTGGTCGATCGTATTGAAGTCGGGTGAAAAAGCTGTTCTAAAGAAGGTCTCTTCTTTTATCGCTTAGCCAAAAGCGTTTTCTTCAGCCGGACTTATTATGATCGTCGTCTTTGAAAGTATCTTTCCCATTTTTGCTATCGTTCTATTAGGATTTGGGCTCCGTAAAAGTAATTTCGTGCCAACGGACCATTGGCGTGTGGTCGAAGAGCTGTGTTTTTGGTTGTTCTTCCCCTGCATTTTGGCAACGACTTTGGTCAAGGCTGACCTGTCTTCCATCGAACTTGGCCCTTATGTCTTCACCCTGCTGGCAATGATGGCAAGTATAGGTCTAATTACACTTTTACTTTGGCCGCTTCTAAAGAGGTTTCTGGGAACAAGCCGGGGGCAGTTCTCGACGGTTTATCAGGCGACAACGAGGTGGCACGGATTTATCGCACTGGCGATTGTTCTTAAACTCTATGGTGAGGATGGTGGCGCACTGATCGCATTAGCCATGGCGGTCATGGTCCCTATTTTACAAATAACCAATCTCCTTATTCTGGCAACATTTTCAGATGCTGAAAATCAAGCTGGTCCTTCTTTTTTAAAGGTAGGTAAGACGATTTTGGTTAACCCCCTTCTTTGGGGGGTGTTCACCGGCCTTGTAATCAATTTAACCCAAACCCCAGTTTGGGAACCGATAATGACCATGGCGGATCTTTTGGGGCGTGCGGCACTGAGCATGTCATTGCTCGCGCTTGGGGCTGGCTTGAGCTTGAAAGCGGCTTTGAAACCCTCTCGCGAATTACTGGTGGGGCTCGTTGGTAAATTGCTGCTCACGCCCGTTGTAATGGTGGGGTGGGCGATTTGGTTTGGTGTTTCTGGAGTATCAATATCTGTTTTGATGGTATGTGCGGCAGTGCCTACGGCTATGAACGGTTATCTGCTCGCTAAAAAAATGGGTGGCGATGCTGAGTTATACGCTGCAACCTCAACGGTTCAAACCGTGGTCTCGTTCATTAGCATTCCCCTTATTTTATGGTTGGTGAAGGCCTATGCTGGCGGGGTTTGATATTTTGTAGTGGATTAGTAGCTACTGTCGCTGAACTGTTTCATGGCAAGGTCTGGTGTGATTTCAGCTTGAACAGGGCGTTCCAAATATGTCGTGAGAGCCACATAACTTTTTGTGCTGCGAACGCCGGGAAGTTCGTAGAGTTTGGCAAGAAATCCCTCCAAGGCTTCACTATTTTCCAAGCGAACCTTTAAGAGCATACAGGAATCCCCAGTAACTGAATGAATTTCTTCCAATTCAGGAAGTTTAGAGAGTTCCATCAATTCCTTTGTTTTACCCCAACCTTCGGTATCCAAATGTACAAAGGCAAGCAGGGGTTTCCCTACAGACGGTCCATCCAAAAGGGCCGCGGTGCCTTTGATACGGCCGGAAGACTTCAGGCGCTTCACTCTTTCATGAACAGCAGGTGCAGACAGGCCTACTCTCATACTGAGATCTGCGTAACTGGTATCGGCGTCTTTTGTGAGCTCACCTAATATTTTTCGGTCAATGTTATCCAGAGCCCGGGGGAGTTGGCCTGAACTCCGAATACTATCTGTTTTTTTGCTATTCTGCATTTTACTCTCTTCACAATATATTATTCAGTAATTATTGTCTCAAGCTGTATATGAATCAAGGTGCAGTTATGATCACGCTTCCTATCCTCTTACTTACTTTGTCGGTCGCCATTGTTGGAGCGAACTCATTGGTCTTGAGTCCGATTGCCGGATCGGTTGCCCGTTCTTTTGCGGGGACGGAGGCTTCAGGTGTCATGGTTGCCTCGGCAACGTACGGGATTTGTACTGCGTTATCAGCGCTCTTTCTTGCGCCACTCTCAGATCGGTTCGGCGGGAAGCCCGTCTTGCTGGTCGCTATGTTTCTGCTTGCTTTGGCCCTCGGCTTATCTGCACTGGCACCAACTTTATTGATTTTGTGTGTCGCACAAGGATTATCTGGCGTAGCAGCGGGTGTTGCTCTACCAGCTTCTTATGGTTTGGCAGTGCAATTAGCCGCCAAAGGTCGGGAGAGCGAGACACTGGGTATTGTCCTCACAGGGTGGACGCTTAGTCTTGTCGTCGGTGTAAGTGTTTCAGCGATCATTGCAGACTTAGTCCATTGGCGAGGCGTATATCTTTTTATGGCCGTACTGGCGGGGGGTGTTGCCATAAGTATCCTGCTAACAAGTGCTTGGGGGACAAGTGCCGTCACCAGCGTTGATATCAGTGTTGCCAAAAGAAAGCCAACTTCTCCTTTGACAGCACTACAGGTTCCTGGGATTGGGCGCGGTCTGATTGTCTGCGCGTCTTACATGATCGCTTTTTATGGCCTCTACACTTATCTAGGGGGACATTTACAGCAAGCGTTAGGACAATCGACCGCATCTTCAGGATTTACAACATTGGCCTATGGTATTGGCTTCGGCGGAGCAGTATTGCTGGATCGTTATATTGATCGCCACGGGCCTGCAAAGGTTGCTGTTTATGTTTTTACGGGGCTATCCCTGACTTACCTCGGGGTGTCGTTTGTTTCGTCTTCTTTTTATGGACTGGTCGCGTTTTGTCTCATATGGGGAATGATGAACCATCTCGGGCTCAATCTCGTGGTCGGACGGCTTGTCTCTTTGGATGAGAGCCAACGAGGGGCAATACTGGGGATCAACTCGTCGGTAACCTATTTTTGCGTCTTTATCGGCGCCATGGCCTTCAAACCTATCTTTGATAGTGCTGGGTTTGCCGTCTGCGCTTTGATTTCAGCCTTATGTATCTTACCCGCAATTATTGATGGTCTGCTATCAAGAAGGCAGATCGGCCTTGTAAAAAGGAATGCCGTATAGGGTAAATCTAGAGTTCGACTGACCGACCGTGAGGAGTGCGCAAGTAGGCTTGTCGCCACTCTTCCTTCCGTATGGTCATATCGCTTGGGGAAACTACGTTTTTTTGAGCAACCATTTTCTCTAATACGTTGAGCCAATGATTGTAGTAAGTATCCCCGAGGTCCGGATCTCCTTCTGCCTGTGCGCGTTTGACTTCCTGACTGAGGGTTTCGACCCATTCGCTCCAAGTGAAATGACCTTCATCGCATAGCCGAACGGCAAGGGCAAAAGCTTGGGCCTGCCAAGGTTCAGCAAAGACGGGGCCTTCTTCGTCTGTGGGAAGATTGGGAAGGTTTTTACAAAAATGTGTGGTGGTATCACTCATGCTTTTTCCAGGTAACTCTGCCAGAGGTCAACGTGAATTGTACTATCATTTCCCGGCCCCCAAAGCGTGTCGCCATCGAATGAAACATTATAGAGATGTTGTCCGATTTTATTTCCCTTTGAGTTTTCATCGGGGAGAATAAAGCTGCCGTGATAGTCGCAGACAGTGCCAACATGGCCGCGCACATAACGAGGCGCACGGGTATGCCCCGTTGGGTTAAACTGGATGACCCGGACTTTATCACCAATTTTGAATTCTTGCGGGTCATCAGTTGGATGATCACAAGGACCGCCAGAGCTTAAAATATTCGTGACGGCGCTGGCTGGGGCGCATTTACTTGTCAGGCTTTCTGGCGCTGGTTCCAGAGCTTTGCCCTGCTCAAGCTCCTCTAGAGTAACAACCCCCTTTTCAACCAATAGGGTTTCGAGCCCTGCGAGCCAATTTTCGTAGTAGCTGTTGGACAGGTAGGTAACAGGGTGCTGACGTTCACGGGCGTGGCGGGAGACATCAATATTCCATTGGCCAAGCCAACCAGCAGTTAAGGTCAAACCAAGAGCCCGTTTTTCCCATTCTGCATGAAACAAAGGTTCTTCGCGTTCTGGTTCTGGATTGATTGGCCCGAGGCCATGCATGCCGCCGAGATCGTGAGCGCCGTTCATGAGGACTCTCCAGCCTGAATTACCTTTAACTCAGCGGGAGTAAGGGCAAGTTCAACGCCAATCATGGAATTTCTGCTGACGAGATCTTCAAGCTGTTCCGCGGTCCAATCATCGGTGCCTTCAGGCCTTTGTGGGAGCACGAGGAACCTCATTTCAGAGGTTGAATCCCAAACGGAGATTTTGGTGCCTTCTTGTAGAGTAGTTCCAAATTCTGTAAGTACCCCTTTAGGGGCAGAGACTGCCTGCGCCCTATAAGGTGCGGACTTGTACCAAACGGGCGGAAGACCAAGCACGGTCCATGGATAACACGAGCAAAGTGTGCAAACGACAAGGTTATGTCGTGTGTCTGTATTCTCGACGACCTTCATGTGTTCGCCTTGGCGCCCTGCATAACCCATGGAGTTTATCGCAGTGTTTGCATCACTAAGGAGTAGATCTTTAAAGGCAGGATCTGTCCAGGCGCGGGCGACCACTTTGGCTCCATTACGCGGTCCAACCTTAGTCTCATAGGTTTCTATAATTGCATCAATCGCTGCAGGATCTACCAACCCCTTTTCAACAAGGAGGGATTCAAGAGCTTTTACCCTAAGTGCGGGATCTGAAGGTGGTTCTGTATGGTCGTGTGAATGATCTTGTCCCATAAACTATTCTACCCCCGCGATGAACTATTTTTATAACGCTAGCATAACAGTTGGGCACGGTAAAAGGCATCAACAAGTCCATTGTTTCAATTTGGTAACAAATAAAAGGGCCAGAATAATTCCGGCCCCTTTACTTAGGGTCCTGACCCTAAGTGATCCAAATTAATCCTGCCCCTCCAATAGAAGCCATAAGGAGCACGCGCGATAATCCCCAATGGAACTTGAAGATTAAGAGGCCGCAAATTGATGACAGCAGGATTACCCGCCAATCAAGCGAATTCACGTCTGGAACCCAAAGTTTGAATGGTCCGTAATCTTGGGAAGTTACCTTGGTGAAAAAAACGTGTAAGCCGAACCAGATCGAAAGGTTCAATATCACCCCGACCACGGCGGCGGCGATCCCCGAGAGCGCACCACGTAAGCGTGGTTGAGCCCCGATCCAGTCGATATAGGGAGCCCCGACAAAGATCCAGAGAAAACAGGGGGCAAAAGTCACCCAGAGAGTGAGCAGGGCCCCCATAAGGCCGAGCCATATCCCGCCTTCGCGAAAAGCCGCCAGAAAACCGACAAACTCGGTGACCAGTATCAAGGGCCCGGGCGTGGTTTCGGCAAGTCCCAGTCCATCCATCATTTCGCCCGCACTTAACCATCCGTAATGTATGACGACATCTTGAGACATATAGGCGAGTACGGCGTAAGCTCCGCCAAAGGTAACCACCGCAAGTTTTGAAAAGAACGTCCCGATTTCAACCAAGATTGAACCGCCTGAGAACATATCCAATAGGATCAGCGGCGTGAACCAGATGACAAGCCAGATTATGGCTGTCAAAAGTGTAGCCATAGGTGTTCGTTTTACGGGGGCTGATTTTTTCTCGTGGTCTTCAAGCTTGGCCCCCCGTAGAAATCCAAATAGAGCTGCGGTCGCAATAATCAGTGGGAAAGGGAGATTGAGGAAAAAGATCCCGATAAAGGCAAAAGCGGCAATGATCCAATGTTCAGGGAGGTGTAGTACCCGTTTGGCAACACGGTGTAATGCTTCGATGACAATGATCAACACGGTTGCTTTAACGCCGAGAAACAGGGCCGACACCAAAGGGACGTCGCCGAAAATTCCATAGATGGCCGCAAAACTCAGGACAACTGCAGCCCCTGGAATAACAAACAAAAGCCCCGCCATCAGGCCACCGATCACCCCATGTAGTCGCCAACCTGTATAGGTTGCGAGTTGCATCGCTTCGGGGCCAGGTAACAGCATGCAAAAGCTTAAGGCGTTTAAAAATTGACGTTCGCTCAGCCAGCTCCTTTCGTCGACAATAATTTTATGCATCAATGCGATTTGCGCCGTAGGACCACCGAAAGACAACAACCCTATTTTGAGCCAGACATTGAACGCATCCATTAGCGAAGGTGCGGGCGGATTGTTTAAATCCGCCTTTATATCTAGAGATGTCATGGAATTAACTCCGCACCGAAGCTGCAGGCCAGTCATGGACTTCTTTTGTGGCATCGCGCGCCCAGCGATAGAAGGCATCATATAACGTCATCCCTGCCTCTAACTGAGCGAGATCATCACGATACATGCGTGATAGTCCAAGGGAGGCGGCAAGCAGGCCTGCTGATTCTGGTGCCAGATCATGCTTGTTGGTATCTGCTCCGCGAATGATGGTGGCGAGCTGCTTAAGAGGAGGGGTTCTCAATTCGAATTCTTCGATCATGGTATCGAAAGTGCAGCGATCATCTCGGTGGCTCCAGAAAACATCCTCAACATCAAATGGTGTTGCGTCGAACTTTTCTGCGACATCAAGTACTTCAGAGGGCGCGACAAAGAGTATCTGAGCATTTCTGTCGATAAAGCGACGGATCAACCAGGGGCAAGCCAGCCGATCAATCTTTGGTCGCTGTCGGGTGACCCAGACGGTGCGGCCTTCACTATTGTGTTTTGGTATTTTAGAGGCCTGTACAAGTGCGCCGTCGCCATCACGCCAGCCGTTAAAACCTCCTTCGAGAGATTCTACCTGGGCGCCATGATCGCGTAAAATGGCGACCACGCCTTGGCTGATCTTTTTACCTTTGTGGCAACTGACTACGACACGCGTTGTTCCAAGTTTTGGCACAAGGGACGTGATATCGCGAAAGGAATGACGGAATGATTGTGGAATTAACCTTGGATCTTCTGCGAAGTCTTCATCAATGCGCAGATCAATAATTATCGGACAGTCAGGGGTGCCGATGAGGCGTGTTAGCTGAGATACTGTAATTTCTGTTGGTGATGGCATACGCGCATCCTCTCACACTTTGGTGTTGATCAGGATGCGAAACTTGGGCTGACGCCTCACGGGGTGTTCGCAAGCCCCATGCCTTATTTGTACTAAGTTCGGCGCATGGGGTCAATCAAGGATTGTTTCTTATACCTCTGGTTCGATGACCGTTTGATGAAGAAGTATAACAATGATGCTCCGTGTTTAATGTCATCGGAGCATCATTGTTCGTAAAGTATATCAACTTAGTAGGTGAGGTAGCTTCTAAAAACCCATCCAGTATTCAAAAGCATACCCAGCTGCAATTGACCCCATAAGGCCAAGTAGAAGGTATAGGAAAAAGACAGGTTTTTTGACGAGAGCATAGACGCTCATTGCAGCAGGAATAGAAGATACTGATCCGGCTAACATAAAGGTCATGCCTGTTCCTGCCCCCATTCCCAGCTCAATCAGGCTGTTGATGGTTGGGATCGCTGCATAACCATTAAGATAAGCGGGAATACCAATCAAGGCACCGAGGGGGATCGACCACCACTGGTCATCACCAAAGAGCAACGCGACTTTATCCACGGGGAGATAGGCCACCATCAGGCTCTCAAACAAAAAGGCGAGGGCTAGCCATTTAAGAAGAAACCAACTGTTGGTGATAGCTTCAGTTTTAAAAAGCGCCTGACGCTTAGGGGAGTGCCAGAACTTCCAGTAAATACGGTTATCGGGCTTTACATCTGTTCCGCAGGAAGTGCCACATCCCCCCTGGGTATTGGGGCGCATTATTTCCTGAAAATAGCCTGCCCGGACCATTGTGTAGGCAATAAGGCCGCCACTTAATCCCATCAAGAAAGCGGCAATAGTTTTAAATGTTGTGAATTCAATTCCAAATACGGCGCTGGTGAGAATAAACATTTCAGGGTCCATCAATGGGGATGAAATCCAAAAAGCCATCACAGGGGCCAATGGAACGCCTGCTCTTAATAGGCCGGAAATCAAGGGGATAACACCGCATGAACAAAACGGTGATAAGGTTCCAAACAAGGCAGCGATACTGATGCTAACCACTGGGTTACCCGAAGAGATACTGTTGACTTTACTGTCGAGGTTACTTGCCTTGGTGTAGGCCGCGACCCCAATAGATAGTAAAATAAAGGGTAGGATCCCAAACAAACTTTCGAAAGCGAAAATTAGAGAGGGGATGAGTTGACTAATATCCAGAGCCGCAATTGCAGCAATGGTTGCCAAAAAAGCGAGAACGACACGATCCCAACGGAAGCCGTTTATTTTGGTGAGTTCTATAAATGACATTTTTCTTTACCTTATTTCTAGAAATATCGAAATGATTAAGCGATAAAATTGGTCCTGTGAGTGTTTAATCATTTCATTTCGCTGGTCATTCCGCTGGAACTAAAAGAGATCCTAGGGGGGTGTTATTAAGCTGCGGCTGTCTCTTCGGATAATAGGCCCTTACAACAATCTTTCATTAGATAATCTAGTAAGTCCTGAGTGAGTTGATAATCCAGTCTGCACCTTAGTACGCGGCCTTCACGGGACTGGATTAGCAGGCCTGATGTGATCATGTGCGCGATGTGGTGAGACAGAGTTGAGTGTGGCATATCCAATTCTTTTTGGATGTCGCCAACAGCTAGTCCTTCATCTCCGGCTTTTACCAAAAGTCGAAACATGGCAAGTCGGGCAGGGTTTCCCAATTTTGCTAAGCAGATGGCTGCCTTGTCCAGTTCCATTTTAAAATCCAATATTTATATTTCGACTATTATCGAAATAATGCTTTTGAAAGTATTTGTCAAGCCTGTTCGGTTCTTCATCCTATTAGAGTGTGCCTTATAAAGGCGTGCTGCAATAGAATGAAGAACCGTCCGCTTCGCACTTCTTCGTTACGGGAGGCAAAGAGGTCTAAGCTTTAGCAACAAAAATTGCTTGGTTTCTTGAATAATATTCTGTCAAAGGTTGCTTTAATGAGGGAAGAAAGTGAAACAAGTAGTTTTTTGGTCGCTTCATTGCGGTGGTAGCGGGCCAGGGTTTCGAATTTGTTTCTGGTGTGTAACATGAGTTTCTCCTTTTCTGTTGAAAGGACTATCCCATGATCAATAAGTTTGTGTAATTGGGTCTGTTTTAACAACTCTTTCCAAAGTTTTGGTATAATGCGTCTTGATGATCTGCGGTTCTTTATTCGTGTGGCTTCCTTAAACAATCTTTCTGCGGCAGGGCGGGAGTTTGGCCTTTCGCCGTCTGCTGCCAGTGCAAGGCTCGTCACTTTAGAAAAATCTATCGGTAATCAATTGATGTCGCGTACAACGCGTAGCATTGCAATTACAGAGGCGGGTCAGATTTTTCTGCAGCACGCTTTATCAGCCATCAAGGAAATGGATACCGCCAAGGATCGACTTGAAACGACAACAGGTGAACCTCGTGGCCTGCTTAAGATATCTTGCAATATGTTTTTTGGTCGCAAGCACATATTGCCTTATCTAAATGAATTCACGCAGCTTTATCCCAAAGTAACGCTCGAGATGAATTTTTCAGACACTATAGTTGATCTGATTGGAGAGGGTTTTGATCTGGCAATTCGTGCAGCCATGTTACCTGATTCCAGTCTAAGAGCGCGTAAACTTGGTGGGAACCCAAGAGTACTGTGTGCTTCACCGGATTATCTCGCCCGAAAAGGCGTGCCGAATTGCCCGGATGATTTAGCCTATCACAATTGTATCGGTGTAAGTTTTATGCCCAATTGGTATTTTAAAGGCCCAAAAGGTGAAATTACGCGTTCGGTGCGATCATCCATCACAGGTGATACCGGGGATTATGCCTACGACGCTGCTCTGCATGGTTTGGGATTGACGGTGAAATCAGTTGCTCATGTCTGGGAGGACTTGAGGAATGGTAAACTGGTTGAAGTGATGAAAGACTATCCCATAGCTCGCACCGGTGATATTTGGGCTGTATATCCTCCGGGAAACTTTACCCCACCAAAAATTACGGCTTTGATCGATTTTCTAAAGCAAAAATACGGATCACCGCCCTATTGGGAAACCGATTACAGCGCAGATGGATCTAAGTAATGTGGGGATGTTTTGTTAGTTAATGCTGGTCAAAGATTAACGGCAAAACAAAAGGGCAGCTAAATTCAGCTGCCCTTAATCGAGGAGTAACTTGATTGGCAGACAGTTAGTCTGCTTTACCGCCGCGTTCACGGGACCATTCGTTGGGATTACTCAAGAATGATCTTACGGTGACGAGGTTGTCATTTTCCAGGTAGCCTTTTTCTTCAGCAACTTTGAGGGCATCCCACCAGGTAGCTAGAGCGTGAAGGGTGACGCCTTCTTTGGCGAGATCGCTCACGGATTGTGGGTAGATGCCATAGTGGAAGAAAACAAAGGTGTGATCACATATACCGCCCGCTTTGCGGATTGCTTCCACGAAGTTGAGTTTGGAGCCGCCGTCTGTTGCCAAATCTTCGACCAGCAATACGCGGTTACCTTCAGCCATAAATCCTTCGATTTGTGCGTCACGGCCAAAGCCTTTTGGTTTTTTACGAACATAGAGCATAGGCAGGCCCATGCGCTCGGCAATCATGGCTGCAAAAGGAATACCTGCGGTTTCCCCACCTGCAATCGCATCGATTGATTCATAACCGATATCACGCTGGATCAACTCAACAGCCATATCCATCAGTTTGGCACGGGCACGCGGGAAAGAGATAATCTTACGGCAATCAACATAAACCGGGCTGACCCGGCCTGACGTAAATGTAAAAGGATCTTCTGGACGGAAAAGAACGGCTTCTATTTCCATCAAAATTGAAGCGGTTGTGCGGGCGGTTTCAGTGATCTTGCTCATCGCGGGTCCGGTCCTTTGGTTCGTTACCATTGGTGGTCTGTTATCAAAGCCTCAATTTTGAGGCGTATAGAATAAATTGCTTCTGTTTAACCTCTGTCCTGCTTTGCTGCAATGAATTTTAGCCGTAAATCCGCGCGTAACATAACCTTAACATAGGAGGTTACTGCGAGGTGATTACGTGTACTTGCCAAATAGGTATCAGAAGAGGCAATCTCACAGATGTGAATAAGCTTTGTTAATGTGGGTAAAAGAGGTTTTTGATGACAAATGTGTCAAATCAGTCTGTGTTGCTCAAAGTTGAGGGCACAATTGCGACTGTCACGTTAAACCGACCTGAAAAACTGAACGCTTTTAATCTAGCGATGTGGCAACGTCTTGGCGATGTCATGGAAGAGCTTGGTTTGCACAATGGCTTACGGTGTGTCGTCATTCGGGGGGCGGGCGGACGTGCCTTTGCTGCAGGCGCTGATATCGCAGAATTCGAACAGGTAAGATTTTCTTCTAAACAGGCCGCTGACTACGCAAAGCCTATGGATCGTGCCGCCGAAGCTATCCGCAATTGTCCACATCCGACACTTGCCTTTATTGAGGGCGCTTGTATGGGTGGGGGTCTTGAACTTGCGGCGCAGTGTGATCTCAGGATTGCGAATAAATCTGCAAAATTTGGCATCCCGATAAATCGCATTGGAAATGTTCTGCCCTATCCGGCAATGCTGGCACTGGTGGATCTCGTTGGCCGCAGTGTCACGTTAGAACTGTTGTTGGAAGGCCGGATCTTTACTGCCGAGGAAGCCTATACCAAAGGTCTCGTAGGTCGCCTTGTCGATGATGTTGATGCTGAGGATGAAGTTTATGCATCGGCAAAACGGATTGCTGAGGGAGCCCCATTAGTTGCGCGTTGGCACAAGAAAAATGCGACCAGAGCTCTCGACCCCACGCCTCTCAGTGCTGAAGAGTATGCACAACCGTTTCTTTGTTGCGATACCGAAGACTACAAAGAGGGAATAAGAGCCTTTTTGGATAAACGGAGACCAAATTTTAAAGGTAGATAACATAAAGGCGCCCCCATTTGAGGACGCCTTTATGCGGTATATAGTCAATACCGGGTTTAATTTACGATTGCGATTTTACCGAAGTGGCTTGCAGCTTCCATGGTTTGGAAAGCCTTTGGCGTATCTTCGAAGTTGAAAACCTGATCTACAACGGGGCGAATATCATGTTTTGCGATCTGCTCGAGCATATTTTCGAACATTTTCCTGTTTCCAACCATGATGCCTTGCAGGCGTAATTTCTTGAAGAGAATTGGCAACGGGGAGATGTTTTCGCCAATTCCAGCCTGCACACCGATCATGGTTACCTCGCCATTATATGCCGCAGCCTGCAGAGATTGGTTCAAGGTGCCGGGACCACCAGTTTCAATAACGACATCTGCACCGTGGCCACCCGTAAGGCTGAGCACTTCGTCAGCCCAGTTTGGTGTTGTTCGATAATTGATGCCGATATCTGCGCCCATTTCTTTGGCGCGGGTCAACTTTTCTTCGCTACTCGATGTGATGATGACTTTAGCTCCTGCTGCTTTGGCAAATTGAAGAGCAAAGAGTGAGACGCCCCCTGTTCCCAATGTTAGTACGGTTTGACCCGGTTTCAGATTGCCCGTTTCCATAAGCGCATTCCACGCCGTCAGGGCTGCACAAGGTAAAGTAGCGGCTTCTTCAAAGCTGAGAAAATCTGGTATCTTGATCAGGGCATGGGCAGGTAAAATCACTTCATCGGCAAGAACCCCATCAATGGCCCCTCCCATAGCAACGCCATCAGGGGATGCATCACCATCCATCCAGTCACGCCAGAATAGATTGGCGACACGGTCACCAAGTGCGAGAGTGTTTACGCCTTGGCCTAATGCGATAATTTCTCCAGCGCCGTCAGATAAAGGAATAAGGCCTCCTTCTTTTACCCCTGGGTAAGTGCCATTGGCGACCATGAGATCACGTTTGTTTAGCGAGGTTGCTCGAATGCGCACCCGCACTTCACCTGCTGCCGGTTCTCCGACGGTAACTTCTTGTTGTTGAAGGTTTAACTGTTTGGTGTCGGGGACGACTTTCCAGGCTTTCATGATTTTCTCCAATATTGAAATAGGCGTTTAAATCGGTGTCGACCTGAAGATAGGAAATATCTTTTCATATCTCTAATTTATTGTTTGTATAGTAATCATATTGATTGTGAATGTGTTTGAGGTGCTGATGTCGAATGTTGATTTAAATCTTTTGGTGGTTTTTGATGCGGTTATGACGGAGCGTTCCATTACAGGAGCGGCAAATAGAATTGGGATGACCCAGCCTGCCGTTTCTAACGCGGTGGCACGCATGAGGCAGGTTTGGAATGATCCTCTTTTTGTGAAAAGCGGCCGGGGTATTAAACCAACGCCTCATGCTGAAAATCTTTGGCACCAAACTCGTAATGCGTTGCTTGAAATTCGACAAGTAACGACGGATAGCGTGTTTGATCCCTCTACCTCCAAGCGGGTGTTTCGGGTTGGGCTAACCGAACATCCCGTGGATATGATATGGCTGCCGTTGCGAAGAGCGATCGAAACGCAAGCGCCGAATATTTCAATTCATTCCGTCCCTATTCATCGCAATACCGAAGAATTACTGTTAGAAGCTTCGATCGATTTGGCAGTACATTATTATGTGGGACAACATAAACAGGTCCGCTCTTCTTGGCTCTTTTGTAATAAGTTAGTTTGTGCTGTTCGGCCGAATCATAAGATATTGAAATCACTTGATTCAAAGGGAGTGTTGCCGTTAGAGAATTATCTCGCTGAGGATCATCTGATGGTATCGTTGTCAGGCGAGGCCCGGGGTAATGTCGATGATGCGCTTGCTCAACAAGGTTTGAAGCGAAAGATCGCGATGACGGTTAATCATTTTTCGCTCATCCCCTCTATTCTCAAAGATAGTAATTTGGTTTGTGTCACTCCTCAATCTGTTGTGGCAAGCGCCGTTCGGGCAGGGGAGCTTACAATCATACCGCTATCAATTGAGGTGGAACCTGCGCCGATATCTCTACTTTGGCACACCCGGCAAGACAGAGATGCCGGTAATATCTGGATGCGACAGCTAATTTCTCAATTTGCTAATGCAGAAACAGCAAAAATGGCAGCCTGGTTTGGCGGCGAGAGCTAGGCGCAGGACCTAGAGGTTAAATGAGAATTTGAAATGTATTCTTATAACGATGCCTTGATTTGAGGCAGGTTAATTGGGGCTTCAACTATTAGTTTGTTTCGCTGAGTCCTGTAATACTTATATACTTGTGCGAAATAGGGGCTAAGCCGTGAAATGTCTTTGCAGGTTTGGTTTCCAGAAATGGTTTTTTTAAATGTACCAAATGTTGGATCTGAAAGAAATCCCGGAAGATAGTCCGGTTTTTTTTATGGCAAAATATTTCATGAATTTGCCATGCGAAGGAGTGCGAGGATCCGAGCAGTCCCCAGTCCCCTTTTGGTCAGATTTTGATCCCGTCGCGATCCGGAAAATACTCCCCTGGACAATGGTAATGCAACGTATTGGGCCTAATCCTGAGGGGCATGTGATAAAGCTGGAAGGTCAGCGGATTGTTGAAGCTTCTGGAATTAATACGATGGGTAAATCTTTGGCTGAGGCCTTCGATCCTGAAATGGCCAAGGCAAAATGGGAAGAAATGGAAATGGTGGCCCAAGAAAGGCGCCCTTCATACACCTTGAGCCCGGTTCCCCGATCTGAGCGTGCTTTTATTGATATTTACCGGGGATGCTTTCCGTTTTGTGATGGGGCCGGGGTCATAAGCCGACTGGTTGTAATCGTCGCTCCTGTTGATGATAAAATTTCCTGACGTTTAAAAGATCTTCATCACCGCTTCACCTTGGCCAACCAATTGGCCGGACTGATTGCGAACTTCACAAGATAAAAACTTGATATGTTTTCCGCCGCCTTTGAGGACGCCCACGGCTTTAAGGTGATCCCCTACATTTGCTGCGGCAGTAAATTGCGTACTGAGTGACAAGGTTACCGCTTTTCGTTGTTTAGCAGGATCAGAATTGTGAATAATGGCATATCCGCAAGCGGTATCTATCAAGGTGGCAAGGACCCCGCCATGCATGATCCCGGCTCTGTTACGGTGACATTCATCAATGGTCAGGGAAACCGTTGCTTGTCCCTCTGACCATTCAGTTAAGCTATAGCCGATGTGTTGGCCAAAATTGCTGGGGCCATCAATTTCTACGGATATATCCATATCTTTCGAGCTAACCATTACATCGTCCTCTCAGGTCCTGATACTCATTAGAAGTTATCCTTTATCGGCAATATATTGGTGTTTTTTACTTCTTCCATTACCACGTAACTATGTGTTTGGGAGACACCCGTCGTCGCAGCGAGCTTATCACCTAAAATTCCACGATACTCAGCCATATCTGCTGCTCTAACTTTGATAAGGTAGTCGAAACCGCCAGAAACCATGTGACACTCAAGGACTTCAGGGATCTGTAATATCGAGCGTCTAAATTCTTCAAAAGCGGCTGAAGTTGTTTTTTCTAAAGTAATCTGTACGAACACCAGCAAATTAGCATTAATACGCGCCGGGTTAAGCCACGCCATATAACCTTTGATATAATTACTTTGTTCAAGCCTTCGGACCCGCTCTAGGCACGGGGTCGGGCTCAGGTTGACTTGCCGAGCCAACTCGACATTTGAAATGCGGCCGTCCTCTTGAAGGACCCGCAGTATATTCCGATCAATTCGATCAAGTTTACGTTCACTCATTCAGAAGATATAACTGCATAAATGATCAATTACTAGAGATAATGCTAATAATATTTGAACTTTGGTAGGACATCCTACTGTCATAGGCGTAAAATAGTATCCAGAAAAGTTCAACAAAACTCACGCAAATGTGGTTTCTGGGAATAAAGAAATGATTATTGATAAGCAACTGGCAAATGCCACTCCTCTGTTAGCTGCCCTACGCGATGCATATCGTATGGATGAAAGTGAGGCTGTGAAGGCCCTGATCAGTTCGTTGGATTTGCCAAGTGATGCTCTTGATCGGATCTCAGCCCGGGCACGGGATTTGGTCAAGGAAGTGCGCAAGTCTCGGATTGGCCATGGCGGTATTGATGCTTTCATGCACGAGTTTGAGCTTTCATCCAAAGAAGGCGTTGTTCTGATGTGCTTGGCCGAAGCTCTTTTGCGGGTGCCGGATAGCCTAACCATTGATCGGCTCATTCGTGACAAGCTTACATCCGCGGATTGGAAAGCGCACCTTGGCCATAGTGATTCCATGTTTGTAAACGCCTCGACCTGGGCCTTGATGTTGACCGGTCGGGTGGTAAATATCAAAAAAGAAGAAAGCAAAGATTTTTCTGGCCTTTTTCATCGCATGGTTCAAAAAAGCGGCGAGCCCGTTATTCGTAAAGCCGTGCGTCAGGCGATGAAAATTTTGGGCCGTCAGTTTGTCATGGGGCGGAGCATTAAAGAGGCTCTTGATCGCGCCGTTGAGGATGAGAAAAAAGGCTATCGCTATTCCTACGACATGTTGGGCGAGGGTGCTCGAACCATGCCGGATGCTGACCGCTATTTCGAAGCTTACCGTGTTGCTATTGAGGGAATTGGTAAGGCAGCCAACGGACGTGGCGCTATTAACTCGCCAGGGATTTCCATTAAGCTCTCAGCAATCCATCCTCGGTATGAGTTTAGCCACCGGGATCGTGTGATGAGCGAAGTGGTGCCGCGCCTTAAAGAGTTGGCACTGGCTGCCAAGAAGTATGATATCGGATTGACCGTCGACGCAGAAGAAGCTGATCGTCTTGAGATTTCTCTTGATGTGCTCGAAGCGGTGTCAGGTGATCCGGATCTCAAGGGATGGAATGGACTAGGCTTGGCTGTTCAAGCTTATCAAAAACGTTCTCCTTACGTTATTGACTGGCTTGCCGACATGGCGCATCGCCATGGGCGACGTCTCATGGTTCGTCTTGTAAAGGGGGCCTATTGGGATACTGAAATCAAAATTGCCCAAGAAGAAGGCCAGGAAGGTTATCCTGTCTATACCCGGAAGGTTTCAACGGATGTTTCTTACCTGGCTTGTGCCCGTAAAATGTTGGCAGACCCAGAAGCCTTTTACCCACAATTTGCCAGTCATAATGCGCATACAGTTGCGTCTGTTCTCGAAATGGCTGGACCCGAGCAGGATTTTGAATTTCAACGCTTGCACGGCATGGGCGAAGCTCTCTATGAACAGGTTGTTGGCAAAAGCGGAAAAGGCCATCCTGTTCGCATATATGCCCCTGTCGGAAGCCACGAAGATCTCTTGGCATATCTTGTTCGACGTCTGCTGGAAAACGGAGCGAACTCTTCGTTTGTGAACAGAATTCAAGATGAAAAGCTCCCCATAGACGAAATCATCACAGATCCAGTTTTAAAGGCCAAAAGTCTCTTTAATATTCCACACCCACAAATTCCTTTGCCTCTTCATCTCTACGGAACAGAGCGTCACAATTCCAAGGGGCTGGATTTGTCGGATGCTGTAAAGCTTGCTGAGCTTGGATCACAAGTCAAGAAATTCGCAAGCACGGGATGGAACGGCGCGCCAATTATTGGCGGTGTAGAGCAAGCTGGTGTTAACCATACAGTCACGTCGCCAAGTGATCGTCGAAATAAAGTGGGTGAAATTGCCTGGGCATCGAAAGAGCAAGCCGAGCAAGCTCTCGCGCGTGCTGATCGTGCCTGGTGGGATTGGGACCAAACCCCCGCGGGGGAGCGTGCCGATCACCTGGATCGTATGGCAGATCTCATGGAAGAGAACACAGCGGAGTTAATGTCGATATGTATGCGCGAAGCAGGGAAAACCACTGCTGATGCTATTGCCGAGATTAGAGAAGCTGTTGATTTTTGTAGATATTACGGCGTGAAGGCTCGGCAGGATTTTGCTGAACCTCTAGTTATGCCTGGGCCAACCGGGGAGCGGAATGAGCTATCCCTTCATGGTCGTGGTGTATTCTTATGCATAAGCCCTTGGAATTTTCCGTTGGCTATTTTCCTCGGGCAAATCTCTGCGGCATTGGCTGCGGGTAACACCGTTATCGCAAAGCCTGCTGAGCAAACGGGTTTAATTGCTGCTGCTGCGATTAAGCTTTTTCATCGTGCAGGCATTCCTGGTGATGTCCTTCATCTTTTGCCAGGAGATGGGCCAACTGTTGCCGGACCGTTACTGTCTGATCCACGCATTAAGGGGGTTGCTTTTACAGGGTCGACGGATACGGCAAAGCTGATCCAGCGCGCTTTGGCCGCTCGCGATGGTGAAATCGTTCCCTTGATTGCCGAGACAGGTGGTCAAAATGCCATGATTGTCGATTCAACCGCTCTACCGGAACAGATTATCCGTGATGTTTTGGCATCTTCCTTCCAGTCTGCGGGACAACGTTGTTCAGCTTTGCGTGTTCTTTTCCTACAAGAAGACGTAGCAGATAAAATTCTTACCATGTTGGCCGGAGCAATGGATGAGCTTGGTTTGGGTGATTCATCTGAACTTTCAACCGATGTCGGTCCGGTAATTGATGAAGAGGCACGCCTAATGCTTCAAAATCATATCGACCGCATGAAAAAAGAAGCTAAACTTGTTCGCGAATTGCCTCTGCCGACTAATGTATCTCATGGGACTTATGTCGCCCCGGCCGCATTTGAAATTGCAGGATTGCACGTCTTGCAAAAGGAAGTCTTTGGACCAGTGCTGCACGTCATTCGTTATAAAGCTTCTGAGTTGGACAACATCATAGATCAGATCAACGGCTCTGGCTTTGGTCTGACCCTCGGTATCCATAGTCGGATTGATGAGACGGTGGACTATATTAGTCGGCGAGTTCGTGTCGGTAACACCTATGTAAACCGAAATCAGATCGGCGCAATTGTCGGCGTCCAACCATTTGGCGGTATGGGTCTGTCTGGAACGGGACCAAAGGCTGGTGGCCCCCGTTATCTCCACCGTTTTGCAACCGAGCACTCGATTTCCATCGACACAACTGCAGCAGGTGGGAATACCTCCTTAATGACCCTATGATTTAGGTTTAAGTGCACATGATATTTAAAAACCCGGCTATGATGATTTATAGCCGGGTTTTTATTGCCTTGAGTTCAGAATAAACTATCGTGGCTTTTTTTTGAGGGGCGTATGTTCCCCGTATTTGCCCGACAATAGAAAGATGGCCTCGTGCATAAAGAAGATCTCGAAGAATTTGTTCTGGCTGGGATCCGATTTGATGAAGAACTCAAATGGTTTGGCCGTCCACGTTTTGAAACAATTTGGCGAAATGAATTTTCGTCTCCTCTTACCAAGGTGTTTCTAACCCTGGCAGGAGGGTTTGGGCTGTTATGTGCTTTGAGCGTCGTATTCTCGGTTTTTTCGACTGTTATAGCGATTGTTTTCTTTGTGTCTTTGGGGGCACTGATCCTACGATTGGCCTGGATTTATTATCTTGGTCGGCGGCTGAATTATGCAATTACCTCTTCCCGGCTAATTTACCTCCTCGAAGCCGGGAGGCCCATTGAGTACAAATCCTACTCCCTTTCTGATATCAAAATAATAGAACGGGTTGATCGCCTGGATGGCAGCAGTGATATACGATTGCCTGAGCAAAATGATATTATCTATGGGGTCGATGAACCCGAGATTGTTAAACAATTATTGGGACATACAAAATCGTGAAAAAAGATAAAAAGCATCGGCATTGATACAAATTCCAACACCGATGCTTAAGTTTAATGTGCCTAGACTTCTTTAAATTTTATTCCCTTGAAACAACGTATCGGATTGCCTCTTTCAAGCTGATGGTGAAGGAGGTTTTCTTTCCGGCGCGCCTGAGCATTCTTGAGAGTTTGATGTAGCGTTATCTGTTCAGCCAAACGTTCAATTGCGACTTGTTTGTTGCGGTGCTGGGACCGTTGATCCCGTACTACAACTGCAACCCCACTTTTGATATGTGTAGCCCTTACCGCTGAATCAGTGGTGTTTTGATGTTGTCCCCCAGGGCCTCCAGCCCGAAAGGTATCAAAACGTATTTCAGATAAATCAAGAACACTTGGGATCGTCTGTTGATGGTCGAGCATGAACACACCAACAAACCAGTTTCGACGCCGATGTTTGGGCCTAACCGGGCTTTCGCATATCCATTGGATCGTGCCGATCCAACGCTTCAAAAATTCCCGTTGATTGACGCCATGTAAGGATATCACTGCAGAAACCGGACCGTGTTTGTCTGGCTCAGCCACGATTGTCACATCGAAATCAATTTCGGCACTTTCTGCTTCTTTGCTAATTTCCTTAACAACATGTCGAACCGCTATCCGACACTCGGTTGGGCCATTGCCACTTGAGATAAGAAGTCGAAGAGGAGAAGACATCATCTGTATTCCTCTTTTCTGCTCATTGCTTTTTTGAAGGTAACCAGAGGCTGAAGAGTTGCAACCGATGTTGCGAGCTTGAAAGTCTCAAGATCTCTGAGAACATAGGCTGCATTTTTGTAGGCCTCTGGCGCCTCTTCGATTAACAGGTGTTTGTCTTCGCAAACCACATGTCCACCAAAGGAGGTCCGCTGTAATTTTTTTTGATCTGATTTTTTGTTGCGGATCCGACCATGCATAGAACTACGGTCATATTTTCTCCCGGCGCCATGAGCAAGTGAGGACAGGGCGTCGCAAACTTTTTCTCCTGGAGATAGAAGGTAGCTCATTGAATCTCTTGATCCCGCTAGAGGGATTAAGTGTATATCTGCCTTTGCGGCTCCTTTGCGGTGGAGGTAACTGCCCTGATATTTCTCTATCAAATTGTGCGGGGAGTCAGAGATCAATTTGAAATCCGAACGAAGAGCTTCCGCAGCGCGTCTTGCGATCAAGTAGCGGTTCAAGCGCGCCCACTGAACAGCGTGATTATGAGAGATTAAGTATTTCTCGGCCTGTTCTGTTAGGGGATCTATGCCAGCTGTAAGTTCATTCAAGATGGAACTGAAAACCTGCATGCCGAAACCGCGTGAGCCGGAGTGTACCAGAAGACATACTGTGTCTTTTGAAAGGCCTGCCTCTTTTGCAAGTTCACTGTTATTGATTTCAGCAACAGTTTGGAGTTCACAAAAGTGATTTCCGCCTCCTATTGTTCCAAGAGAAGAAGGGAAGGCTTGGGGCGGCAGGTTATTCTCTTCGAGTAACGCACAAGCATTTCCGATCCATTCTCCTTCGAGTACACGAAGTCGCTTTGCGATTTTTTCTGCTTTTAGCTTTCTGGCAGGAAGGCCGAGTGAAAAAAGCGACATTCCACAGCCGATATCGTTGCCAATAAGTTGTGGATATAACCGATCAGAGAGAATAGCACAGCCAACTGGTCCATACTTTCCTGGGTGCAAGTCTGGATAAGCCGTGACTTTTTGTACGCCATTGAGTTGAGAGACATGTTGGAGCTGTTCTTCCGCCTTTCCTTCGATCCAGGAGGAAGAGGAGTAGTATTGTTGAACGGTGGCAGCGCTCGCATTGGAACGCGACGCACCATTCTCTATTAAAGTGCCCATGATTATGGCCTTTGAAAATAGGTAGTCTTGGCCGGGAAGTTATGGCTTCCGGACCTTAGAACCTGGCATCGGCGAGTTCTCAGCCTAGCTTAGGATCATTACCCCTAGGGGCAAACAGCGGGATACGTGCATGGTCTTGCTCCTGTTTTCAAAGTGGACCGCGAGAAAACAACGTCTTTATCTGGCTATTGTAGCTTGAAAGAGACTTCGTGTCGTTTTGTTGTGAGGCGTCATTTACCGGACATAATATTTTGTCGCAAGTATCATTGTTACTAAACTCGCCCTTTGCGTGTTCACTGTATCATAAATACAACAAAACAGTCCTTCTAGGGATACAAATACCTAGAAGGACTAAGATGAAAAATTATACCCGGTTAAGTGCTTCGTCCGTTGAAACGACTTGCGCATAAGCAAAAGCAAGGCCGGACATATATGAGGCCTGAACTTGGGCTGCAGGTACGGTCTTGTCGTTAAAGTTTAGATCGAGAGTGGCGCAGGCATCCTCAGCGACGGTACAGCTAAATCCGTAATCTGAAGCGGCGCGTACAGCGGCATCAATGCACATATGGCTCATGGAGCCAATAATAACCAGATTGCTAACATCTTGCTCTTTCAGAGCTTGCAAGAGGTCTGTGTCCTTAAAGCTATTGATCTCTGATTTGATGATGACCTGCTCAGTTTCGAGCGGTTTGACTGAATTATGAATTTCAGACCCCACAGTTCCTTTCGCGAAAAAAGGAGCTTCAGGACTAGTTGCTATATGGCGAACGTGAAATACGGGCTGTGCCTTTGCTCGGAAATGTTCGAGTAGACGTGTGGCTTGCTGAGCAGCTTCTTCTTGACCAACAAGGGACCATTTACCTTCTGAGAAGTAATCGTTTTGGATGTCGATAATTAATAGAGCGGTGTTTGTCATGACTGTTTCCCATTTTGAATTGCATATAGGGCTATTTAAATGGAGAAATATAATTTAGAGTATGGGCGGATATGACATTAATAAGGCTTAATCCGACATAATGAACACGATAATCAATATTGGAATACTAACCTACCCAGGTGTATTGAATTCTGCCCTTCATGGGTTGGGGGAAATATTTGAAGTCACTAATAGAATAAGATCCGAATATCCCGAAACCACATGGCCTAAGTTAGAGTGGAGCTACTGGGCCGCAGAGGCCGATCATTCTTCTCACCCCCTTGCGACCCGATCTTTTTCAAATTCGGGAGAAATTTTGGATATCATTGTCATACCTCCGCGCATTCTAGAGAAAGAACTTAATCTGATTGAGCCATCCTGTAGTAGCTGGCTTCGAACTCAGCATGAAGGTGGGGCTGTACTCGCGTCTGCTTGTGCGGGGGCTTTTCTTTTGGCGCAAGCGGGTATTTTGAACGGACGACGGGCGACAACGCATTGGGGCCTTGCGGATGAACTTAAGAGAAGGTTTCCCGAAATCATAATGTGTGAAGAAGAGCTTCTCATAGATGATGGGGATATCATTACAGCGGGTGGAATGATGGCTTGGACTGATCTTGTCCTGAGGCTTGTTGAGCGTTTCGCAGGTCCTTTTCTAGCCATGAAACTGAGTAAGTATTTTCTGATCGACACGGGAGCTCGAGCTCAGCGTTATTATCAAAGCTTTGTTCCCAAATATGCTCACGGTGATCGAGATATCCTCGTAATCCAACAATGGCTACAGACACATTTTACAGAGGCTGTTTCTGTTAAAAAACTCGCTGAAGAAAACAATCTCACCGAACGAACTCTGCAACGCCGCTTTACCAAGGCCACTGGACTAGCCCCATCGGTCTACATCACTCAGTTAAGATTACAAAAATCTCGGGAGCTTCTCGAAACCAGCCAGATAACGGTAGATGAAATCGTCTGGAAAGTCGGTTACGAAGATCAAAGCTCGTTTCGAAAACTATTTAAAACTCACGTAGGTTTAACCCCAAGTGAATATAGAAAACGCTTTCTTATTAAGGAGTAAGTTCTAGGAGGGAATTAAACTTTACGAAGAGCAAAGAGTTGGTTTAGGCCAAAAAGAAAAGGCCTATATTCGACGAGTTCAAATAAATTCTTTGAATAATGGGCAACCGTTTCATCTGTAAAGTAGGTTTCGTGGTCATCTTCGATGTGTTGGGCATAGAGATTGATCAACCATTCGGCTTTTTGTTTTGGTGTGGTGAAAACGAAGAGTCCACCGGGTTTTAAAATACGGCTTACTTCTTTGAAGACAAATTCAGGATTGGGTAAATGCTCAATCACAGCCAGCATGGTTACATAGTCAAAAAAGCCATCTTCGCAATCAACACCCGAATTAAAATTGCCAGCCTCGCCTTCCAAAAGAGGGTCTTTCCCAAAACGTTCAATGTTTTTTAAGCGGTTTAGAAAATAACCATCCCCGCAGCCGATATCCAAAAGCCGTAAACCAGCTTTGTCATTGACATGGCGCATAATATTGCTGGCGCGAAGATAACGCGTGATCGGGAAGATCAAAGGGCCGATGATTGGGCGTGCGTCCTGATAGGCCAGTTTTTCAATGAACCGAGTGTTGTGATTTACAGCAAACATATCTCAGATATTATCCGGTAAATGCATCATATGAGGAGTTTGGAACAGTTCGCTTGATCTTCGCGAGCATTTTCTCGTCATACACTTTTTGGTTCGGTGTCATAGAAATGACCGACATGCCAGCCCGTGCTTTACGCGCAAACTCACCGACAGAGCGAACTTGTAGCGCTTTACGCATAATATAGGTCGGGCGTAGGTAGAAGCTTTTATAGCACTTGATCAGGATTTCACGGAGTTCCTGACGGGTGAAGTTTTCTTCCCAAACCGGAAGTTCAAATCCTGCCGCAGGGTTTTCTGCAAATTTCTGCCAGACGTCCTCTTTGATAATGCCTTCTTTGAGGCCCCGCATATAGATTTCAGTGCCAGGATAAGGGCAGAAAATCGTGAAATGAACATAATCTGGGTTCAGTTCTTGTGCCAATTTCATGGTATCTTCAATATCTTCCATGGTTTCGGTCTGTTGCCCAATAATGAAATAGGCCAGGCGCTCAAGATTAATTTCCTTAGCGGCATCAAAGGCAGCTTTAACCTTTGCCACTGTGGTGTTTTTGCGGATCTCACGCATCATACGGTCGTTGCCAGATTCCACACCAAAGTGAATACGATCACAGCCGGCCTCAACCATGTGTTTCATCAGATCTTTATTGACTGTATTTACATGAGCTCGCACATCCCATTTAAACTTGATTTTGCGGGAGATAATTTCATCGCAAAGCTCGTGTACCCGGTCTTTTCTGACTGTAAAAGTATCGTCGTAGATAAAAGCTTCAGTAATACCCAGGCTGATACAATCTTCCATCTCGTCTGCAATGTGCTGTGGGGAACGCCACCTGAAACCCGATAGAACGGGTGAAAACGGACGGTCACAGAATGTGCAACGGAAAGGACAGCCACGAGAGGTAAACATCGTCGTGATGGTACTGCTCCGACCTAGGAGGGACGTGTAGTCACCGACATTCAGTTTGTTTCGTGCAGGATGCCCTAAACTATCTAAGTCATCGGTAGAAGGCGCAATGCCTCCATTATAGATGGTGCCGTCATCCTGTTCAAAGACTAGGCCCATGATGGTCGCCCAGTCAGATGGTGTGTCTAACTTATTCAGGAAGTTGAGAAAGGCAATCTCGCCTTCTCCTTGTAACAAGAAATCAACCTCGGGCCATACGATTGTTTCATCGGCAAATAGGTGGACGTGGGGACCACCAAGAATGATTTTTGCGGTTGGATTGACGTCCCTGATTACACGACAGGTTTCGCGTACATCAATGAGAGTAAAGGTCATTGCGGTGATGCCGCATACGTCAAATTCTTTACCGCGAAGTTCTTCTCTGAGTTGGTCGTAACTCCACTGCGGGGGCTGAGCATCTATGACGTCAACTTGGTGGTCGCTGTGTTCTTCCAGATATCCGGCAAGAAAAAGCAAACCCAAGGGAGGATTAAAACCTCGATGCTTTTCAACGATGGCAGGATTTTTACCTATCAACTCGTTAAAACGAGGAGGATTTATGAGAAGTACTTTTTTGTTCATGACTGCCTTCTAGTTTGTCCAGTAAACAGCCTGAAGCTATTTTTACTTCTTGTTTTTAGGGCTCATTTAGCTGGTAAATTTTCATCATTCCCCGGCCCGGAGAAGTCGCAATTAGCGTGTAGTCTGCCTCAATAGTTTTAAAATAGTCTTTAAAACTAGTAGGCATTTTATGGTCTTGTATTCCCCAGTAGAGCAAATAGTCGATTTTTACACTTGTTTGTTCTTGATAAACTAAGGGGTTAATTGACTCATGAAGGTAAGGCGAAGGTGAGGTTTCAATAATGGAAGGAAAAGGGGATTTTCCGTCAATATACTTTATCGGAATAACTGGAAAAGGACTACGTGCTTGAATGACTTTAAGATTGATAGCACCTGTGTTTAAAGCCAACCTTTTGCCTTCGTGCAGAAAAAAACCAAGCCGTGTTGCATCTTTTTGATTACGAAGATTAAAAACCATGAAAGTCTTACCGGGTGCCAAGTATTGTTCGGCAAATTGATATTCTTGATATTTATCATAAGTGTTTGAGAGTTCATCTATTCGTTTTAGTGGTATGGCTACATTCACCACAAAAATTATGGCGATAAGAATTTTTACAAAAGTCGGTAAGGTGGTGTACGTAGCTAACCAAAACACTAGGAATAAGAAAATAAAGGGTAAGATACGTTCGGCCACAAAGCGTGTGTTAAAGGAAATCGGTGGGAAGAGTAATGTAACGGCTAATAATAAAAGTAATAACCAGGGAATTATGTTTCTTAAGCTCTGTGGGCTTGAATCCTTTGGAGGTATCCCCGCTATCGCTCCTTTCTTTGGGATCAAATTTCCTTCGCGAATTTTAGCGTAGCTCATCAAAAACAGGCCAAGCACCAAAATTACGCGTAGGGCTCTGTCTGCAAATATAAACTCTCCCCCAAGAAATGAAATAATTCTATTTTTTAGTGATTTTAGAAAAAAATAAGGGGCGTCTTCATTACTTCCCCACAGGGCTTGGTCAATCAGGGTTAATTGAGCGGCATGCACACTTTCCTGTGTGAGGAAATATACAAACATTAAAAAGCCGGGGAAAAGGCAGAGGCCAATGGGGAGTGTGTATTTAATAAAATTTCTTGCTGCACTGCTTAAGCCAAAAACTCTGAAATCCATAAACCGATAGATTAGTGATCCACTCGCGCAGATTAGTAATAATATGGAAAACCCCATGGCATGGCTCACGAAGGCCAGAAGAGATATTATCCCGAGGCAGACCAGACTGCTCAAAGAAACATCTTCCTTTGTTTCTATTTTTACCCACAACGCGAGGCCGAGAACAAAAAAAACAAGGCTAAAACTGTAGTTGTAAAACCCAATATAGAGGGCTGATGTGGTGAGTAAGGGAAAAGATAAGAGGACGGCTAAGAGTGGTTGGGCCTTCAAGGCTTTGGCTGCAAAGTAAATAGCATAAGGAAGAGTGATGATGTAAATCGTTACGAGTATTTTTTCAGCAGTAATCGCGCCAAAAATCTTTATCAGAGGCTGTAAAATCAAATATCCCAACAGATTAGGGACTATCCGCCAATTTTCTTCGTAATAAGTAGCAACATCATTTAAGCCACTTGTTGCCGCGCTTTCTGATAGATTATTTAAAATCGTGGAGATGTAGAGGTGAACAGGTCCGTCCTGCGTGAACAGTATAGTTGCAGTCCAAATTACTATTATCTGTGGAAGCAGAGCTATGAAAATTATAATGCCATCTCTAGAAAATCGAGGCTCCGAAAAGTTAATTTTTCTGAATCTGTTCGCGATTAACATAGAAAGCTCTCTGGTAATTTCCTGAGCACGTGGTGATGGAATTAGGGCTTCAAATTCAAAATATTGATTGAGCAGGGTGCCTTAGTCAACATTTTGAGGAGGATATCTCTTTGATTAATCAAAGGGATTTATTGGAAATAACTAGTATTGATGGTTTAGGTTAATATAGAGTACAGGTGAATAAATTCTGAACAGTTAACCGTTAAAGAAAGCTTTCAAAGGGTTACGATGTGGTTGGTTTATATCATGCCAATTTCCTAGGAAGGAGGCTTTTCTTGTTAAAAGTTGTTGTTCTCATCATTTATGGATAAAGGTTTTTTCGTGCGGTGGGGGAAAAGAATAACTCTATTTATCGGGCTGTTTTTGCTGATTTTGTTAATATCATTCAGTGAACCAGAACTTTTGTTGGAATATATTTCTCAAATAAATGTGATTTATTTTATATTTGCGGTTTTACTCTCTCTTGTGGGAACAGCCTTTCGAACGGAACGGTGGCGTATTCTGGTCGGCCGTAAAGAAGGATTGCCTTTCCTTAGATCCTTGTATTGGTATTTTGCAGGATTTTTCTGGGGTTCTTTGACCCCCGGCAGAGTTGCTGAACTTTATCGAGTGAAGTGGCTCCTCAGTCGGAAGATACCCTTTGCTCATGCCACCGCATCTGTTCTCATGGATAGGTTGTTTGATCTGTTAGCTATGGCTATCGCTGCGTTTGCTTCTTTTGCTCTGTTGGCTCTAACAGGTGGGGATATAAGTTATCGTGATAGCTCGATAGGTTATGGCCCTGGCTTAGTTTCTGATATTGAGTTGGGATACTTTGTTAGTGGTTTTATTCTTATTTTCATTGCCCTGTTTGTGACCCTTAAATCCCCTTTGGGTCGTAAATTTCTTGAAACAATCTGGAATAAGCTGAAAGAGATCGGTAAGGTTCTAATCAGCTATTCAGGGGAAGTACTTTGGGTAAGTGCTGGGTGGACCCTAGTGGCGATGGCTTTTTTTTTATTGGAACGATGGATACTATCGAAAGCCGTTGGGATTGATGTTCCGGCGCTTTACATCTTTGCCTGCATCTTTGGTGCAGCCTTGCTTTCTCTACTACCTATTACGATACAGGGTGTAGGAACGCGAGATATTATGTTCGTCGTTATGCTCGGTATTGTAGAGGTGCCTAAAGAGCAAGCTTTAGTATTCTCTTCAATAATTTTAGTGATAATCCTTTTGCACGCGGTACTGGGCTATATGGCGACACTAATCGTACGTGATGATAGCAAACAGGAAAAATGAAGTAGTGGAACAGGGAAAGAATGACCGTTAAAAATGATAAAAAAGTACTCAATGTATCTGTGGTTGTACCCTGCTATAATGAGGAAAATGGCGCTGCTGTGGCCTTGAAAGAACTCTATGCAGTATTGGAAGGCAGTACGTTTTCCTTTGAAATTATTGCCGTTGACGATGGTTCTGAAGATAAGACGAGCGAAATACTTCAATCATTAGATTTCCCTATTCGTATACTTCACAACTCTGAAAATCGTGGTTACGGTGCCTCTATAAAAAGGGGGATACGTCATGCTAAAGGCGAGCTTATCGCAATAACGGATGCAGATGGAACTTATCCCCCCTTTACTTTGCCAGATTTGATATCTTTGACACATAGTGGTGAGGCGCATATGGCTGTTGCCGCCCGGGTTAGTGATAAAAATGCGACGCCGCTAATTCGTCGTCCTGCAAAGTGGTTTTTACGGGCAATGGCGAGCTTTGTTTCTGGGCGAAAAATTCCGGATATTAATTCTGGGCTACGCGTCTTTCGAAAAGACTTGGCCGAAAAACTGATAGGGATTTTACCGGATGGATTTTCACTGACCACAACAATTACCCTCGCTCTGTTAACCAATGGTTATACAGTTGAGTATCGAACAGTGGATTATCTAAAAAGAAAGGGTGTTTCAAAGATTCGACCGATCAGGGACACCTTGTTGTTTATACAGTTAACCTTGAAAATCGCGCTTTACTTTGCGCCTTTGAAAGTCTTTGTTCCTTTCAGCTTTTTATTGATGGTTGCAAGCCTTGTTTGGGCGCTATTTAGTTACTTTATCCTTGGTCGATTGGCTGATACCAGTAGTTTAGTACTCGCTTTGGGAGGGTTGCAAATGGGTGCGATTGGAATGCTAGCTGAAATGATCCGGTATAATTTTCCTGTCAATAGAGATGGAGATTAATTCAACGCTTATGGCAGAGGGGGAGTTTAGCCTGACTGCATTAGATTCTGGATTTCTCTTTCTACTTCTTTGGCTTCATGGATATCCAAGAAACCTTTTTTGATTTCACGCGTGATGGCTTTGGGAGGCGGGGCGTTGTCTCGGTCATTTGTGGGGATAGAAGTGACAAGGGATTTCGTGAAAAATATATCACCTGTACCGTCGTTATGTTCTGCCCGTTCCAGAAACTCCAGTTTGTGGATATCGTAGCTCTCAATGGATTTTTTATTATAATCATCGATGATCATTAGACGCTGGTTGGTTGCGGCGTAGTATGTTTGTTCTGCGCGTGCTTTGGCTTTTTTTGGTTTGTTGATGAGCTTTCTTGCCAAAAATATAAAGGGAAGTCCAAAGAGGGCTAGAGCTAAACCAGCAAATTTTCCAGTTGAAAAGCTGGTCATGATAACGCCGAGCATCCATAGAATTACGACAGCAATAATAATTTTGCCAAAAATTACTGCTTTACGTTTTTTTCCTACACGCCGATTAATATCAGGCGTATCCGCCCAAATTAACTCCTCGCCCTCAAGAAGTTCCTCCCTGGCGCGTTCAAGTGGATTTTTTAGCACTATAAATTATATCCTGCATGTTGGGTTTGTGTCGGTAACTTCATTTGAGCTTAAATCTAATGGATATTTTTATCTACGGCCATGCTGGGGCGTGAATATTCTTACTATCGTGGGGAAAGGTTCTGTTTTATGTGGAAGGAGAAGCTGAGGCGAGGTTTGTACTATCCATAGTGGTTTAGTGTTCTCAAGAAAGTAGGCACTGTTGCCTTTTTGGAATAAAAAAAGCCCGGTCCAATTAGAACCGGGCTTAATTGTTTCTTACCTGAGCCGATTAAAGCTTGGTACGAAGGTGGAATGACTTCGGACGTGTCAGGTGCTCGTAGGCCACTTTAGAGAGGCTACAGCCGCGGCCGGAGTTCTTAACGCCTGTCCAGGCCAGTGCCGGATCAAGGTAATCACAACGGTTCATGAACCATGTTCCAGTGTTAATGTCATCACCGATAGCAAGAGCTGCATCTGCATCTTCGGTCCAGATCGAAGCGGTCAAGCCGAACTCACTGTCGTTCATGAGTTTGATGGCTTCTTCATCGGAAGAAACCTTCATGACGCCGACAACGGGGCCAAAGCTTTCTTCGTTCATCACCCGCATGGAATGATCAACACCGACGACCAGCTGAGGAGCCAGATAGGGAGTGCCCTCTTTGTCTGCTGCGAAGTAGCCTGGATCGATCAGGGCTTCAGCGCCAGCTTTTACGGCTTCAGCAACTTGACCACGGACAAAATCAGCGGCACTGGTTTTTACAACGGGTCCCATATTGGTAGTGGGGTCTGTTGGATTGCCGAGCTTGTATTGTTTGAGCAGATCAACGGCACCGGATACGAAGTCATCATAAACGGAATCATGAACGTAAATACGCTCAATCCCGCAACAGGACTGTCCAGAGTTAAACATCGCGCCATCAACAAGGCTCTCGATTGCGTAGGCGACATTTGCATCTGCACGAACATAACCAGGGTCTTTGCCGCCAAGCTCAAGGCCGGTAGCGATAAAGCGACCGGAAGCCGCTTTTTGAATGGCGTGTCCCGCGGGAACAGACCCTGTGAAGTTCACAAAATCCACGCCGTCGGAACCGATAAGTTTAGCGGCGCCTGCGTGGCTCATATGCAAATGCTGGAATACACCGTCAGGCAGGCCAGCTGCTTTGAATGCTTCAGTAAAGCGTTCGGCGCAAAGTGGTGTTTGGGCGGCATGTTTTAATAGAACGGTATTGCCAGCTAGGAGTGCTGGAACAATGCAGTTCACTGCTGTCATTAAAGGAAAGTTCCAAGGTGCAACAACAAAAACCACACCCAGTGCTTCTTTTCTGATGAAGCGGGTGAAGCCTTCTTTGTCACCGACGTTCTGGTCAGCTAGAGATTCCGGCGCAATGTCGATCATATAACGTGCGCGTTCTTCAAAACCACCAATCTCACCAGGGGCTTGAGAAATAGGACGACCGATTTGCCAGGTAATTTCCTCGGCTATTTCTGCTTTGTTGGCAACAAAGTAATCGACAGCTTTGCTTATAAGGGCTTGTTTTTCGCTGATCGGAACTTTGCGCCAGCTTTTCTGGGCGGCGACGGATTTATCGAGGGCTGCTTGGATATCACGATCACTTGCTAGCGGGCGTTCGACATAAACTGATCCGTTAACAGGTGAAATACATTTCAATAATTCGCTCATGGAAGGCGCTCTCCTTGGTGTTTATGGAGTATTTTTGTGGGACCTTCATAAACGGATCTGCTACCTGCGACAAGATGTGCAGATGGAAGCCCAGATATGCGCACGACGCATGGCTCCATTCGAAAATTGCATGGCTTGTTTGGTGACCCTAATAGTCATTAGCTTATTTTTGAGGGAGAAAATTTAACGGATTACTGAGAATTGTATTGAGGGTATTTGAGCCGAAATACCAGATAATCTACAAGCCGAATCGGTGTCACACATTTTAGAGAGGAAGAATCTTTTAGGTAATCCGTTGTTATTTCATGTGTTTTTTGTTTTGTATCTTTGTTAAGTAATCGTTAATATTCATAAATTATCTTAGAGTTTAACCGAATATTTGTCGGAGCACGTAGCTCATTACCCGCCAAGCTCGCAAAGTTTGTGGCTGGTACGACCTCAGGAGGAGAAAATGGCTCATTCTGCACTAGGCTTGGTACGTCAAGGCTTGGAGAACTTGCGTGGTTTTCCAGGCTATAACTTGTCTGGTCAAAACTCAGCGCAAAATGGTGTTTCTGGCCAAAACGGGAAAGGGACACCCCATAGTCAACTTATTCAACCGATTGATGATCAGGTTGATGTTTCCAAAGGCCTGTTAGCAAATGCAGACCAAGGTGATGATGCCACTACGAGTGTCGCTTTAACGCCAAAAGAAGTTATACAGCGCACCTTAAGTAGTGCATTGGATTCAATTGTTGGCACTTTGGCAGAAGTATTTGAACGTCTTGGCAATAGCAAAGAAGCTGCAATAGAATTTGCACAAAATCTCGTAAATTCAATCAAAGAGGCGGCTGCCAATTCGGATGAATTTAGTTTTTCATTCGAACAGTCGGTTGCAACACGTACCCAAAAAGCCTTGTCTTATGCTGGCGCGGATGGTGTTGCTTCTGGAGTGAGCGAGCAAACCTATCTTGCTGTGCAATCACTTGATATTTACGTGAATAACAATACCGGTGAATTGTCCTTTAATTTTGCTTCTGTTCAGGCCGAGATAACAAAAACCACAGCTGTGGCTCAGTCCAGTTCTGCAGAGGGTGCGAATGCACTGCTTGGAAACGTGTTACAAGGCCTCGAAGCTGGTTCTTATTATGGAGCAGGTGAAGGTCTGGCACTTGCAAGAGAAGGGAGCGGGTTAGAGCAGTTAATCGATAAACTCGTCAGTAACCCGCCAAGAACAAATGCAGACGATGACGCAGAGCTTTTGAGGAAACTTCCTGGTGAAGGTCCCCTACTTAGCCTTCGTGAAAAACAAGATATTAAGCCAGAAAAAGAGGGTGATGATCCCTTCACGCTCTATCGTGCCGATCTCTTGGTACCACTTGGACACCTGTTTAACGGTGCAAATGGACCAGAGTTTGAAGGTCGCGACGGTGTTCGCCAACTGCTACTCGATACTTTGACAAGCAGTGCTGCGGGTGTAGGTGTGGACGCTTAGAATTTGTTCATAGGAGTAAAGTTGGTTTTGCTCATATAAAGATACAGTAATAAGAGGGCTGATTTTCAGCCCTCTTATGTTTTTGTGGGTTTATATTTTATGGACGTGCCAGAAGGCCTCCATCGATGATAAGTTCCGTTCCGGTAATGTAGCTGGCTTTATCTGATAACAAGAACAAGGCAGCGTTTGACATATCCTGAGTAGTTCCGGCTCGTCCGAGCGGGATTACACTTTCGGTCGAACTTTGGATAGAGGGATCTTTAATCCAGCGCTCTTGCATTGGGGATACAGTTGGCCCAGGTAGAATTGAGTTTGATCTGATGCCATCTGCGGCGCCTTCCAGCGCAACGGTCTTGGACAATGATATAATCGCTGCCTTGGAGGCCTGATAAGCCACCTGCGGTTTGTCATCTCCACGCATCGCCTGAACAGAAGCAACATGAACCATAGCGCCAGATCCTGTTTTTCGCATTAAAGGAAACGCATGGCGGCAGGTTATAATCATGGATTTCAAATTAATTTCCATAATCCGATCCCAGGCCTCTAGGTCCGTCTGTTCTGTGGATCGATCCTTATCAAACCAAAGAACTCCCGCCGCATTGACGAGATAATCAAGGCGTCCCGTTTTCTCGAAGGCATCATCCATAACCCGTTGGACAAATACTGAATCTGTGACGTCACCTTTGGCGAAATGAGCTTTCCCTCCCTCTATTCGAGTAAGATCGGCACAGGGTTCTTTGACGTCAATAAGGACAACATAAGCGCCGTGGTTGGCAAGGTCGAGAGCAATGTTGAGGCCCATACCACCGGCCGCGCCGGTTACAACGGCCGTTTTTCCTGTAAAACTCATGTCGTCACCTGCTCTAGAGAATAAAATTGGAATCATCCAAAATTGGATGAAGCGTAAGAATTTAAACGCTGTTTCTCATTATGTCTTTAGTTAAATCGACAAAAAGGTATCGGCGTTCTTATTCCAGGTTCATCAAGCGTTCGACACGTAGTGATGTCGCAGGATGAGTTGAGGTTAAATTGCTGGCAAATTCACTAAAGGTTCTGTTTGGGTTGATAATGAAGAGATGTTCCGTTGCTGCGTTCTTTTCTTTTAGATGGGCATGACCACTTATTTTAAGAAGGGCAGAGGCCAGACCTTTTGGGTTTCTTGTCAGTTGGGCTGCTGTAGCATCTGCGAGGTACTCTCGTTCTCTAGAGATTGCCATCCGAACCAGGTAAGCAACCAATGGAGCAAGAATTGCGGCGAGAACCCAAACTATTCCTGCGATCAACATAAGGGGGTTGGTACCTTTGCTCTCTTTATTTGAGCTTGAAGAGCGGTTTGATGAGGATCGTGAATAAAAGAAAACCCGGCTTATCCGCAACATTATTTCAGCAACTATTGCGATAAGGCCTGCGCCTACGGCGACGAGGACGGCGTATTGAACATCACGGTTGAGAATGTGCGCCATCTCGTGAGCAACCACTCCCTGCAATTCATCGCGAGAAAGGTTTTTGTAAAGGCCGGAGGTCACTGTAATCGAAGAGTTTTCAACTCGTAAACCTGTTGCAAAAGCATTCAAACCGTTATCGTCGATGATATAGGTCGCAGGTTTTTCTAATCCAGAAGCAATGGCCATTTCTTCAATAATATTATGAAGATCCGCATATTGCTCGGGATCAGCTTTTTTCGCGTCGTTCATTTTGAGTAGAGTTTTGTCGGCAGCAAAGTAAGTCCAACAAAGGGTAAACAGGGATATCACGAACATTCCTACCATTGCAGACAGGCCCCAATCACTTATTAAGCTTAACTTTAACAGCGACACTATATCTGTGTCATAGGGCGCTTGAGCCAAAGCGGGGTGGCTTTGAGTAAAAACTTCTGCAGCCCAGCCACAAACATAACCTAAGCCCATAGCCGTTGATATCATGATGAGACAAAGGAGAAGGGAGTTCCATTTGTTTCTGGCTTGAGCAGCCTTGAAGTCTGTGGAAATTATGGCCAAAGGTTGCGCAGTCATTTTAAAATAAACATCTATTAATTCACCCTGCAAAAAGCGATTTTTATAAAGTTAAAACGAAACTTTGGGTGCGTCTTGAGCTGCCTGACGTGTGTCCGCATTTAGCTCCCATAGGTCTTCAAGAGCGAATTTGAATAGCGAAGCAATAAGATTAGAGGGGAACTGTTGAACCCGGTTATTCTGGTTCGTTGTGACATCATTATAATGCTGGCGCGCAAAGGCAACTTTGTTTTCTGTGGTTGTTAATTCTTCAGTTAGATCGCTAACATTACCCTGAGATTTAATGTCGGGGTAATTTTCCATTACGGCCAGAAGGTTTGCGGTGGCGTTTGACAACAGATTGTTGCTCTCGATTGCTTCACTGCGCGTTCCTGCATTATAGGCACGGGTGCGGGCCTCTGTTACTTCAGTGAGGACATCGTTTTCATGCGCCATAAAGCCTTTGACAGTCTCAACCAGGTTTGGAATCAGATCAAGCCTGCGTTTGAGCTGCACATCGATTTGACGCCAGGCGTTTTCAACTGAATTTCGCCCAGATACGAGGTTGTTATAAACCTTGATGGCGTATAATGCGGTCAATAGGACGATACCTAGAGCAATATATTCAGTCATAAGAAACCTTGTTTTCGTGAAATCAAATGTAATTGCAACCAGGGTTGCGTTAGTTGACTTGTACTCGAACAATAGTGGTAATGGCTAGGGTGTTTTTTTATTAGGATTTCTTTGTTTTCACAGGATTTTTTCTCTCAGGATAACAGGTGCTACAGATCTCGCATTTTGTTCCATCGCATCCCCGCGCAGAACAATATTCCCGCCCATAGTAAATAATTTCCAGATGAAGGTCATTCCAGCGATCTTTGGCAAAGAGCCTTTTGAGATCTTTTTCCGTCTGTACGACATTTTTCCCGTTCGTCAGGCCCCATCTTTGGGCTAAACGGTGAATATGAGTGTCAACCGGGAAAGAGGGCACTCCAAACGCCTGAGACATGACAACCCCGGCTGTTTTGTGTCCGACACCGGGTAGTTCTTCTAACGCTTCCATAGATTGGGGAACAACGCCGTCGTATTTATCGATTAGAATTTGAGAGAGTTCTGAAATAGCTTTTGATTTACGGGGGGAAAGGCCGCAGGGGCGAATGATGGCTCTAATATCATCAACAGGAACTTTTACCATATCAAAAGGATTGTCTGCGCGATCAAAAAGAGCAGGTGTAATTTTGTTTACTCTTTCATCCGTACATTGTGCTGAGAGTAAAACTGCGACCAAAAGAGTGTAGGTGTCCTTGTGGTCGAGGGGAATCGGAAGGGTCGGATATAGCTCTTTTAGACGTTTATTTATATATACAACTCGATCTTTTTTTAACATTTTGACCCTTATCGCTCAGATTTAGGAAATATTAGCTTTTGATATACTTTATGTTAACGCTCCCGACGAATAATCGTAGTTAAAGAAGTAAAAGCAATAACAATTTCGTCTCATAAATGAGACTTGATAGGTAAGGTCGGGTTAAGTCGTGTCTGAAGAACAAAAATTTACTACCGATGACAACCAAAAAGAGGTGTCCATCGATGAAGCAGCACATGAAGAGGTCCTTGGTGCGGAAGTGACCAGTGAATTTTCCGAAGAAGTAGGTATCGTTGGAGAAACCCAACGAACCACTTTTTTAGGGAATTTTGCTGTTTCTACCCGTATATCGGCTTTGATGCTGCTTGGGATCATTGCCCTAGGCGTTATTTGTACCATTTATTTTGTGGGTGATGTTCTGCTGGCAAATAGTAGGGCACAGTTGGCTGAAAATCAGGCGAATTTGGTCCATAATCAAGAGCTTTTAGTCGCAGATCAAGCCAAGTTAGAGAAATCTCAGCAGATTCAAAAGCTGGTCGACGAAATTGAAGTCAGTATTAACCGACTAGCGTTAAATGAAAAAGATTTCCTGCTTAAGAGTGACTTAAAATTTGAAGATCTGTTTTTTAAAGAAATGGATGTTATCAATGGTAAACTCAAAGAGCTGGAGAGTCTCTCAGATGCTCCGCAAACAAAAGAAAGCTTAGCAAAGCTAAAGGCTAATCTTTTGGCCTATGAAGATAGCTTTGGTGCTGTCGTTCAGGCTAAATCTACTCTAGGGATGACGAAAAACGCTGGTCTTAAAGGGAAGTTGAATAACTCTGCCTTTGCTATTGAGGATAGTTTAAAAGCCCCTTATTTGATCAAACTTGCGGGTGAAATGACGTCTATTCGTACTGTGGAAAAGACTTTCATTATTACCCATGAAAAAGAAGATATGGCTGCTGTCCTTAAAAAGGGTAAGAAGTTTAATCGTAACGTTAAATACGCGCTGCTTTCTAAGGATGAAAAGAAGTCTATTCAAGTTTTGGTAGAAACCTATTTGAAAGATTTTGAAAATTTTGCCAAGACGACACTGAGTTTTGACGGTGGGACCGACCAATTGGTTGCTGTCTTTGGCACTCTCAAAGACCCCATTGATTCAATGGCACAATTCAGTAAAGGGGAACTTGAAACGATTGCTGCGCGTGTTGCAACTGTGACAGCTGACGTAGAAGCTGTTTCTGCTGATGTTAAAAAGGTTTCTTTAGAAGCTGATGAAAATGCAGCAAGTGTACGTAGTCTTATTATTGGCGCTGCTATAGTCATTTTCATTCTCATGGTCGGTATCGGTATTGTTGTTCTTCGTAGTCTGACAGGACCTATTCGTTTGATCACGGATGTGACGACGCGTTTGTCAGAAGGTGACAAGGATGTTGATATTCCGGCCGTCGATAACAAAGACGAAGTCGGGGAAATGGCGCGATCTCTCTTGGTCTTTAAAGAGAATTTGATTGAGAATGAGCGAAATGATGCCGAGCGACGCGAGCAGCGCAAAGAACGCGAAGCAAGGTCACGCCGTCTCGAAGAATTAGCGAAAGCTTTTGATGGTGAAGTTCGTGAAGTTCTTTCTGGCCTGCAAAACTCAACGGGTAGGATGGGCGATACGGCCTCAAGTATGTCAACGATTGCTGATGAAACTAAGGCCCAATCCGCCGCAGTCGCATCGGCTTCCGACTTGGCGTCTATGAACGTACAAACTGTTGCATCTGCTGCGGAAGAACTTTCTGCCTCAATCAATGAGATTAGTCGACAGGTATCTGATTCTGCAAATGTCACAAGCCGTGCGGTTTCTGAAGCCACAAAGACAAGCCAAACAGTTCAGGAATTGTCCGATGCTGCACAGAAAATTGGTGAAGTGGTTCACTTGATCAATGACATTGCGGAACAGACCAATCTTTTGGCTCTTAATGCAACAATTGAAGCTGCTCGCGCTGGCGAAGCTGGGAAAGGGTTCGCGGTTGTTGCTTCTGAAGTGAAATCGTTGGCTAATCAAACGGCTAAAGCCACCGAAGAAATTTCTGAGCAGATTGCTACCATGCAAAAACAGACCGGTTCTGCTGTTGGTGACATTGAGGGCATCAGCAAAATCATCAACCAGGTCAATGAAATTGCCTCTGGCATTTCTGCAGCCGTTGAAGAACAGGGCGCTGCGACACAGGAAATCGCACGTAATACTCAAGAAGCGGCACGCGGGACACAGGAGGTTTCTTCTAATATCTCTGGTGTTAGTGAAGCAGCTGAAAAATCTGGGCAGGCTTCGGATCAGGTTATGACTGCTGTTGATGAGTTAAAGAGCCAAGGAGACCGTTTGAACTCTCAGGTTCAGAACTTCCTACAGCAAATTCAGACCGCTTAGAGAAGGTGCTCCTTTAGGTAACTTAAGGGAGCTTCGCTTCTTTTAATGGCAATACGAAAAGGTCGGGGCATTATGCTTCGACCTTTTCTTTTGATTTCCGGTTAGCTTAGAACTTATCGTTTATACCATTTAAGCAAAGTAGTTTTTGATAGTCTGCTTACGGCAATACCAGAAACAATGAGAACTAAGGCTACTATCGTCGTAGAGGGGAGCCGTTCGCTTAGGAAAAGGGCGCCCCAAAGAACACCAAAAAAAGGTACGAGGTAGCCAACATATGAGGCAAAGCTAACACCGATTTCCCGAATAAGATAAAATCTGAGAACAAAGGCGAGAGCCGTAGGAATTATGCCGAGATATACTAAAGCAGAGAGGGTTTCCCAGCTGCTTGCTGGGAGGGTCTGCCATGGGGCTTCGAAGAGCAAACTGACGGGTAGTATCAGTAATGATGCTGAAATGAGTATCGAGGCGGTTATAACGGTGTTGGATTTTTCTTTGACCCTACGGACAAGTATACCCGAACAGGCGTAACACATGGCTGCGGCCATGGTCGCCAATTGAGCCATGACATCAGTGCCAAACCCAGAAAAGCTATCGGGACCAAGTATAATCAGGACACCAGAAAACCCGATAACAACCCCAAAAAACTTGAAGGGGGTAAATCGATCATCAGTACTGAAAAAATGGGAAAGTATCAGAGCAATCAAAGGGCCTGTGGCCATGAGAATGGCGGTTAGGCCCGAATCAATATACTTTTCTGCCCAGCTGATCATTGCAAAAGGGGCGGCCATGCTAAAAAAGCTAACGATGATAATTTGACGCCAAAATTTTGGATCTCTTGGAAAGGCTAGAGATCGTGAGTGCATGTAGAAATAGATCACGATACTGGCAATCAAAAGTCTGCTGGCGGCGATTGTTGCAGGCGGAACTTCCTCTACTGTGATCTTAATCGCCAGAAATGCAGAGCCCCAGATTGCTGCAAGAAAAGTAAGAAGTAGGAAGTCCTTTAGGGTCGGGGCACGCATTTAGCTATCCGTTCAAAATTATCAATTGGAACAGAGCTATCGTTATATGTCTTGTTCTGGCAAGGGAAAAGGTTCGTATGAGATAGCCAAAACTGTTGGTATAATATTGCTGAGTTAAAATCAGGGCAGTAAGATGACATTGATATTTCGTAACGATTCTATTCTGCCTGCTAATACGAATGTCACGCTGTACTTTGTCGAAGTGTTAATTAAATAAAAGTAGTTTTTTAAGATGATTGAAAAAAATGACCAGCATAGACCGCGTATTGTCGTGGTTGGTAATGAAAAAGGCGGGTCGGGTAAATCTACGACCACCATGCATCTTATTGTTTCTCTTATGAAAGACGGATATACTGTAGGTACAATTGATCTTGATGCGCGCCAAGGAACACTTTCAAGGTATTTAGAAAATCGGTCGCGCTTTGCGGAGAAATCAAAAGATTTAATTTTGCTTCCGGAACACAGACGGCTTTATCGATCTGAAGCCGCGAATAAGGCTGTGAGCGAAGAAGAAGATAAAGATAATCTTGAACTCGCGATGCATGAACTTTGGGATCGTGATTTTATTGTTTTCGATACACCGGGAAGTGATAACTATCTCTCTCGTCTTGGGCATAGCTATGCAGACATCCTTGTCACACCTTTGAATGATAGTTTCCTAGATATGGATATGCTGGCAAAGGTGGAGATTCAGGAAAAAGAACTGAAATTAACGCCGAGTACCTATAGCCAAATGGTTTGGGAACAAAGACAGCAAAGAGCGATGCAAAAAAAACGCCCGATAGATTGGGTTGTGATGCGTAATAGACTGTCTCACATTGATGCGAAAAACAAACGAGACATCGGGCTATTGCTTGAACATTTGTCAAAACGGTTACAATTTCGCCTCACCCCGGGTTTTGGAGAGCGTGTTATTTTTAGAGAGTTATTTCCCAAGGGTTTGACTTTGCTCGATCTTGATTCCGAAGGTTCTGGTATAAGTATGAGTATGAGCCATGTTGCAGCTCGGCAAGAAGTCCGGGCCCTTTTAAATGCGATAGGGCTTACGAAGGAAAATGTTACGGTCTGAGTGAAAAGGGAAACATCACCTAGCAAGTTACTCAAAGAGAACCTGAGAAATTAGCGGAGGATCTTTTGCTTACCAGCAACGATACCTATATTCTATAGATATGTTCTAGGTGTAACGTACCTTTTTACAACGGAGATTTCGTGCCTGATAAAAAACTTCCGATCAAATCTGATAACCAGGATATAAAAGCTTTTCTGAAGAAGCTGGACCAAACCCCAGCTCCAGATTCTTCTCGGGGGAGGCTGATTTTTGCCCTTGATGCGACTGCTAGTCGTCAAATGACGTGGGACCACGCCTGCCATATCCAATCCATGATGTTTGAAGAGGCAGGTCGCGTGGGTGGGCTCGATATTCAACTTATTTTTTTTCGGGGCTTTCGTGAGTGTAAAGCGTCATCGTGGGTCAGTGATGCCGGACATTTATTGCGTCTTATGACGTCTGTACAATGTCTTGCTGGGAATACTCAGATCGGCAAAATTTTTAAACGCGCTCTTAAGGAAACCATGAATAAGCGGGTAAATGCTTTGGTCTATGTTGGAGATGCTATGGAAGAAGATGTTGACGCCCTCGGGCATATGGCTGGCCAACTCGGTTTACATGGCGTTCCCTGCTTTATGTTTCATGAAGGTGGCGATCCGATTGTGGCCAACGTATATAAACAGATTGCAAAATTATCTGGTGGGGCTTATTGCCCCTTTGACGAGGGAAGTGCACAACAACTTAAAGAACTACTATCTGCTGTCGCGGTTTTTGCTGCAGGAGGGCGCAAAGCACTCAGGGACTTTAGTCAAGAAAGTAAAGGCGCTTCCGTTAAGCTTCTCTCACAATTATCAGATTAACAGCTCAGGTTATTCTATTTAGATTAACCGACAGGTATCAGGTATCAGGTATCAGATACCACGTATTACGATAGTGGAGTATAAGAGTAATGCCTTACTTTATCTTGGGATTAGGTCTTTTCGTAGGTCTGATTTTTCTCAGCCACTGGTACAGCAAGGCTAATCCCGCGATTGTTATTAAAACATTGAAGACCATCGTTCTTGTTACGGGCCTTCTTATTGCCTTATTTCTGATCTTTACCGGCCGCATTTTCCTTGTACTTGCTGCATTACCTTTATTAATACCCTTTTTGTTGCGGTCTCGTGCTCTGATGCAGCGCTTGAAAGCAGCGGCTGGGGGAACCCCAGGGAAAACGTCTCAAGTGGTAACAAAGTTTTTGCGTATGGTACTCCTACATGACAGTGGAGAAATGGACGGTGAGGTTCTATCTGGTGCGCATGAAGGGCGCCGGCTTTCTGAATTGTCGCTGGTTGATATAGAACAACTCTATCGCGTTTACGTTATCGAGGAAAATAAGTCAGCGGACCTGTTGTCAGCTTATGCAGAGCGCCGCTTTGGTTCCGAGTGGCTGTGTGGAGAGGGCGGAAATCAAGGCGATAAGACCGATCGCGAAGGAAGCAGTTTTTCAAGTGCGTCTATGGATCGGAAAAATGCTTTAGAGATATTGGGGTTGGATGAGGCAGCTACAGAAGATGATATTCGCGAAGCCCACAAAAATTTGATGCAAAAGTTACATCCAGATCACGGCGGAAATAACTATCTGGCTACACAGATTAACAGAGCAAAAGACGTGCTGCTCAAAGGCGCTGGTTGAGTTCCTTGTGCGAGTGTGGCATGACCATGTTGGATTTTATAAATGATGAGGAGTGGGGGATCGATGCGCCGACCCGTACGTAAGGCAATTTTTCCGGTTGGTGGTCTAGGGACCCGATTTTTACCCGCAACAAAGGCGATGCCTAAAGAGATGTTGCCGGTCGTCGACAAGCCCTTGATCCAGTATGCGGTTGAAGAGGCAAAAGCTGCTGGGATCGAAGAGTTTATCTTTGTAACGGGCCGCGGGAAAGCAGCGATAGAAAACCACTTTGATCGCGAATATGAGCTTGAGTCGGTTTTAAAGAACCGGGGCAAAGAAAAAGAACTAGACGACCTTTCAACCCTTCTTCTGGAAGCGGGGAGTGTGACCTATACGCGTCAGCAAGAACCTCTTGGCCTTGGTCACGCGGTTTGGTGTGCCCGTAACTTGATCGGGGATGAGCCTTTCGCGGTATTATTGGCTGATGACCTTGTTCAGTCGGAAACCGCTTGTCTTAAGCAAATGGTCGACAGCTACCAAGATACCGGAGGGCACCTCGTGGCCGTTATGGATGTGCCTCGCGATCAAACCAACCGCTATGGGATTTTGGATGTAATCGAAGATAACGGATCTTTGGCGCGGGCTCGGTCTCTTGTTGAAAAGCCTCTACCTGAGGATGCGCCTTCGACACTATCGATTATCGGTCGATATATCTTGGATCCGTCCGTTTTTGACGAGCTTGATAAAAAAGAACGCGGCGCAGGAGGCGAAATCCAGTTAACGGATGCTCTGGCCGCCACTCTAGATGACGTTACGTTTCACGGCCTTCGGTTTGAAGGGACAAGATTTGATTGTGGTAGCAAGGCAGGTTTCCTTGAAGCAACAATCGCCTTTGCACTCGAACGCGAAGATCTTGGTGGTAAAATGCGAGACATTCTTAAAAAATATGCATGATAGCGACCCTTAGGGTGGCTCGAAGGAGAAAACCGCATGCGCATTGCAATGATTGGCACTGGTTATGTTGGCCTGGTGTCAGGAACATGTTTTTCTGAATTTGGCACGAACGTTGTTTGCGTCGATAAAGACGAAAGTAAGATTGAGGGTCTCAAAAACGGTGTGATCCCGATCTTTGAGCCTGGTCTGGATGCTTTGGTCAAAAATAATTCCGAAGCAGGGCGTTTAACCTTTACGACTGATCTCACGACAGCTGCTAGAGACGCTGATGCGATTTTCATTGCCGTAGGGACACCTCCTGGCGAAAAAGATGGTCAAGCTGATCTTTCTTATGTTTATCAGGCAGCCAGAGAAATTGCAGCTGTAATGGATGGCTATACTGTCATTATTACGAAATCCACAGTACCTGTTGGAACAGGCCGCGAAGTCGAGCGCATTATTCGTGAAGAACGACCGAAAGCCGATTTTGACGTTGTGTCAAATCCGGAGTTCTTAAGAGAAGGTGCTGCCATCAGTGATTTTATGCGTCCTGATAGGGTTGTGATTGGTGCTGAAACAAAGCGTGCTCAGGACGTTATGGCAGAGCTCTATCGGCCGCTATACCTGATCGAAACGCCTATTCTCTTTACGAAGCTGGAAACATCCGAACTGATTAAATACGCGGGCAACGCTTTTCTTGCCACCAAGATTTCTTTCATCAACCAGATGGCTGATCTTTGTGAGAAGGTCGGAGCAGATGTGCACCAAGTCGCCAAGGGAATTGGCCTGGATGGTCGAATTGGACGCAAGTTCCTCCATGCCGGACCTGGGTATGGTGGGTCCTGTTTTCCTAAGGACACCCAAGCCTTGGCTTTTACGGCGCGTGCAAACGATGCTCCGGTAAGTTTGGTCGAAGACGTGATTTCCTACAATGATGAGCGAAAACGTCGCATGGCGGATAAAATTATCGCACAATGTGGGGGGGCTGTTGAGGGCAAAAAGATCGCGATCCTCGGCCTGACGTTTAAGCCCAATACGGATGATATGCGAGATTCTCCAAGCCTTGATATTATCCCGATATTGCAAAGCAAAGGAGCACGTATCAGCGCCTACGATCCCGAAGGCATGAAAGAAGCCATCCATCTGCTCTCAGATGTAGCCTATGGCGAAAATGCTTACGAGATAATGGAGGGTGCTGACGCTCTGGTGATCATTACGGAATGGAATGAGTTTCGAAGGCTCGATCTCGAGAGGGTGAAATCGCTTTTATCGTCTCCTGTAATGATCGATCTGAGAAACATTTACAATCCTGATGAAATGAAAGACGCCGGTTTCGATTACCTGTGTATCGGTCGCCCTCTTTCAGCTTTCTCCAATGTTTAATTAAATAAAAACTAGGTTAGGTAGACGTGCATAATTTTCATCCGAGCATCATTCGTGAATATGATATCCGTGGGATAATTGACGAAACCCTCCACAGGGCTGATGCGTTTGCCATCGGCCGTGCCTTTGGAACAATCATTCGTCGCGCAGGTGGTGATAAAGTTGCGGTTGGCTATGATGGCCGGACATCCTCACCAGATCTTGCTGCGGCGATCTCTGAAGGTTTGATGGCCTCTGGAATTTCTGCCTACACCGTCGGGTGTGGTCCAACACCGATGTTGTACTTTGCAGCTTACACCCTGCCGGTTGATGGTGGGATTATGATTACTGGATCTCATAACCCAGGTAATCACAATGGCTTTAAGTTAGTTCATAATCGCCAAGCATTTTTTGGGTCGCAAATCCAAAACATCAATGAGTTGGCCCGTAACGGGGACTTTGAAAGTGGGGAAGGTGATCTTATAGAGCATCCGATTTTTGACGATTACATCAAACGTCTGCTCGAAGAAGTTAGCTTTGATAAAGACGATTTCAAAGTCGTGTGGGATGCTGGTAATGGCGCCGCGGGTGATGCTATGACCGCCCTGACGAAGGCCTTGCCAGGTGAACACACCCTATTATTTGCTGATATTGATGGTTCTTTTCCAAATCACCATCCAGATCCTACGGTTCCTGAAAATTTAATTGATCTGCAAAAGGCTGTGGCCGAGCAAGGAGCTGATCTCGGTGTTGCCTTTGATGGAGATGGCGATCGGATTGGATTGATTGATTCCGAGGGTGAGATTCTTTGGGGCGATCAGATAATGCTTTTCCTTGCGAAGGGTGTTTTAAAAGACCTGCCGGGCGCGACAATTATTGCCGACGTAAAGGCTAGTCAGGTCCTGTTCAATGAAGTAGAAAAAGCCGGTGGTAATCCCGTTATGTGGAAAACCGGTCATTCCCATATCAAATCAAAGATGATCGAACTTAAAGCGCCTTTTGCTGGTGAGATGTCCGCGCATCTTTTCTTTGCCGATCGTTATTACGGTTATGACGATGCCTTATACGCAGCCGTTCGTGTTCTTAACCTTATTGCTAAAGAAGGCATTTCACTTTCTGAGTTTAGAAAATCTTTGCCTAAGGCTGTAAATACCCCTGAGCTGAGATTTGAATGTGATGAAACGCGAAAATTTGCTGTTGTTGAAGAAGTTGCCGCACGCTTGGCTGCAGAAAATGCAGACGTGGTTTCTGTCGATGGTGTTCGTGTGAATACTGAAGATGGCTGGTGGTTACTACGGGCTTCTAACACGCAAGCCGTTCTTGTCGCACGGTGTGAAGCAAGTACGGATGCGGGACTTTTAAGATTGAAAGATCAGTTGGCATCGCAACTTTCTCAGAGCCAGGTTGAAATGCCAGCTCAGTTTTAGCTGTAATTTACAGGTAGCTAAATGTGGCCCATAAAAGTGGTCATTAAATGTGTTTGAGTAATAAAAAAAGAGGCCTGTGAAATTTCCCAGGCCTCTTTTTTATGTTTTATGACTTATACCACCGTCCCTTAATATCAGAATAAGCCGGGGGGAACCGCCACACAGGACATGCGTTGTTCCTTGAGCTCTCGGCAAGCATTACGCGCTGCAACCTCATTCAAGCCCTTTAGACGGGCGCGATAGAGCGATCCTTCGGCTTTAGCTACCTGCTGGATATGAACTTCGGTACCCTGATTGTGAGATGTGATCTGAGCAAGAGCTTGATCGGCAGCCATTTTAGCTGGTTCGTATTTCTTGAAAGCACCGACTTGAATGCCCCAGTCTGTAATAGGGGCACTGATAGGTTGATTAACACTGGCAATTGGTTGAACTGCAGCTATTTGACCTGGCAGGTTGGTATTGTTTGAGGCAGCCAAGGTTGGGCGTGATTTTGGAAGCGGTGTCGCTTTCACCATCACACTATCGCGCAGAGGGTTTCGTTTCGGAATTGCAGGAAGTTTTGCAACGCGGGTCACGCCAACGCGTTTGAAACTTTTGTCCAAGATCTCTTTCATATGGCGATCACGCGAACGACCCGTCTTGCCGCCGAACACCACACCAATGAGGCGACGGTTGTTACGCACAACAGATGCTACAAGATTAAATCCGGAAGCATTGGTGTAGCCGGTTTTGACTCCATCGGTTCCCTGATAACTTGCGAGAAGCTTGTTGTGGTTACGATAAGAGCGCTTTTTGTAGGTATAGCTCTTTGTCGAAAATAAACCATAATACTGTGGAAAATCACGTTTTAGGGCGATGGCGAGAGTGGCCATATCGCGTGCTGTACTAAGTTGTCCCCGATTCGGCAGCCCGGAAGCATTGCGAAAGGTTGTGCGCTTCATTCCAAGCTGATGTGCACGTTTTGTCATCATGCGAGCAAAAGTTGTTTCCTTGCCGCCGATTGCTTCTGCCATAACAACGGCGGCATCGTTGGCAGATTTAGTAACCAAGGCCATGATGACGTCTTTTGTCGTGATGGTACTGCGGTATTTTAAGCCCAATTTTGAAGGAGCCATACCAGCAGCGCGTCGAGAGACTGGAAGTTTTTGCTTCATCTTCAATTTGCCCTTCTCCAAAGCTTCGAAAGCCATGTAGAGGGTCATCATTTTGGTAAGAGACGCTGGATAATTTCTGGTATCTGCGTTCCTGCTATACAGGATTTCGCCAGTATCCACATCTAAAACGAGGGATGCATATTTGGCCTGCGCAGGTGCCATAAGCACGAACAGGGTCAGAAGCGCTGTGGTAATTAGCTTCAGTCCTAGTTTCATTAATTCCCCCTCATTAATGGGATTGTTTAAAAATATTTAGCCAGCGTACTGGATGTTATAACTCAACTTTATCTTCTAAGCGTCTAAAACAGAAGGATTCTACACAAAATGGATTCTTCTGTCTAGTTGCCATTAGGATGACATATTTATCTTGTGAATTAGTGAAGATACAGAGCCAATGTTAATAAATGGCAAAAGTGGCGGAAATTAGTAAAATTATTTTAGACAGAGGATAAAATGCGTCTATCTCAAATTTGGCTCTTGATTGCGGCCCCGCTATTTTTGGCTACGGCCTGTACCTACCAAGGTGATATCGATAAGCCTTACACTCAAAAAGCCACCTGGTTTAGTTACGTGGGAGCCGATGATATTCGCGATCGTTGTGCACCTGGAGTGACAGAATACCGATTTATCTACAACGCTGTATACGATGAACAGCTACGTACCTATGAAATTACGGGTATCCCTGGCGGATCGGCGCAAATGGTGTCTCGAGTCCAAGAGGGCAGCGGTCTTAGGGGGAGCCAAATTTCAGTGTCAGACCCGCTTGCTCAATTTGGATGGAAAAAATCAACCACCAGTATAGCGGTTTCTGACATGGTCGAACTTGAACAGCGCTTAAAGGAATCCGGTGCAGGTGAACCTATTACCAAAGGCGCACGGTTACGTTCGGACGATTTTTATTGGATATCAGCGCTTTGTTATGATGGGGCTTTTGTTTTTAATGGATGGAAAGATACCCCTGAAGGTTTTGAGCATCTCACCTTCATGCCGTTTTTATTGGCCCATGATGACACGGGCATAGAGGTGAATGCCTATAGGGATGTCGGCACTAAAAATGCGGCACGTATACATCAGTCCAAAGCTGAACGCCAAAAACACTTTGATCTTGAAGTTGGGGATAATGGGCTGGTAACGGGGTTCTCATTTTTTTGAAATCAACAACTCGGTGATTACTGAATTCTTACTTCATACTTTTGAAAATTATAAGATTCAGGTGGCGTGGTCTTAAGCCCTACACTTGCTATTAGACTGAAGAACCCAATCTCTTTTCCGTATTTGATATAAACAGGCAGATCGATTTTGAGATTTTCGATTTGCCTGATTTATTCTGCTCTGCAATCATTGCGTAATCTTCCTCTGCTCATGATCAATCAATGGTTTGTGTGTGACGATTAGGTTACAAAGGAGTTATGTGTTTGTTGCAATGCAGCATTGTACTTGAAATTCTAATATAACAGTGTATGTTAGTGATTATGTTGCGTTGCAGCATGCGTGTGTTGATGAGTGTGTTAGTGAGTATGTTGTCAGGGGTGAGACGCTTCACCCTATCAGAAATGACTACGGGGCCTAGGTAGAGCGCTCCGAAACTAAATGACCCTAGGAGACCAACGTGACGACAAGTAACAAGAAAAAGCCGGCAGATACTACCGAAACGAAGCCAAAGGCTGAGCAGGCACCAAAAACCGCACAGGTTAATGAGCCTAAAGCCGCAGTAAAAAACACTGTAATTGAAAATGAAGTTGTGGAGAATATTATGAAATCAGGTATGGACGCTGCCACTAAAGGCTATGAGCAAGCTTTTTCTTTCTCTCAAGCCCAGGCAGAAAAAGTAATGGAAAATCTTTACAAGCAATGCGAAAGCGCTGCTGATATGGGTAAAGAAAACGCTGAGCTTGCTGCAAAATCTGGTAATAGCTTTGCTGAAAGCTATCAAAAGCTCAACAACTTGTTCATGGGCATGGCTCAAGTAACCATGAAAAAGAACATGGCTGTTGCAGAAGCATTTATTGGTGCAAAAGACTTCAATGAAGTTTCCGACATTCAAACAAAGTTTGCGCGCGATTCTTTTGATACAATGGTAAAGAACGGTACTGAAATTACCGAGCTTACAACCAAACTAACAAATGAAGCCGTTGAACCTGTTCGTAAACAGGTTACTGAAGCTGTTGAAAAGATGATAAAAACTGCTGCATAATTCTTTATAGAATAGCGCATGTTATGCCAAAGCCCCACGTTTTGTGGGGCTTTTTGCATTTTAAAACCTTTTTATTAAACGACCGGAATTACAGAAAATTACCTTAAAGGTTATGCGGCCATCTTGAAGAAGGTTTATGAGATCACTATACTATAGGGCTGCTATTTTGTGTCCTTTGGCTGGGCATCATACATTATTTATAAAGTGTCTATGGGGTATACTGGTGTGGATCAGATATCCTGTAAGACAAAAGAGAAATCAGGTATTATCTCCATGAGTGGAAAAGATCGCGATAACGATTTTGGGACGTCGGATGACATCCTCGTAAAGCCGCGTGAAAAAACGAAAAAACCTTCCATGTATAAGGTGCTTTTGTTGAACGATGATTATACCCCGATGGAATTTGTTATTCACATCCTGACCCAATTTTTTGGGAAGGATCAGGACGACGCCACCCGGATTATGTTGCAAGTTCATCAAAAGGGCGTTGGGATCTGCGGTGTATTTAGTTACGACGTTGCCGAGACCAAAGCTGGGCAGGTGGTTGACTTCGCAAGAAAAAACCAACACCCCCTTCAGTGTATCGTTGAAAAGGACTAAGGGCTTTTTAGCTCTTGGTTATCTATTTTGAACTCCCCTCTAAGCATGTCAGCCTTCAGTTTTTCCATAAAAATTGGATATTCTGGGTTCAAATCAATTTATTTTTACTCTTTCTTCTTTTTTTCAGGGCTACAATATCCTTACAAACAAACGGATTTAGCCCTGTAGTATGGATTTAAGGACTGTTTTTTGGAAAATCTTATTACCCTGATGTCTTGCTGAGTGAATACATGCTCCCTAGGTATAGTTTGTGATTATGGTCAAAGACACGTGGTCGGGAGTTAGGGCTCCAATTCATGACCAAGTGATCTGACCAAGATGTTGTGAAGGGAAGCGAATTTATGGCGATGCTATCAAACAATCTGGAACAGACACTGCACAGAGCGCTGGCCTATGCCAATGAGCGTCGGCACGAATACGCCACGCTTGAGCACTTGTTGTTGTCACTTACAGAAGATCAGGATGGCATTGCGGTCTTTAGAGCTTGCGGTGTTGAGCTTGAGACCCTGCGCGAAGATCTACTCGACTATATCGATAATGATCTAGCCAATCTGACAACAGTCCATCTCGGCGATGCAAAACCAACGGCTGGTTTCCAACGTGTTCTCCAACGGGCTGCCATCCATGTCCAGTCCTCTGGTCGCGAAGAGGTGACGGGCGCCAACGTTCTGGTTGCAATGTTCTCTGAGCGTGAAAGCCATGCGGTGTTCTTCTTGCAAGAACAGGAAATGACCAGGCTGGATGCGGTAAACTATATCAGCCACGGCATTACCAAAGTCGAAGGCCTGGAAGAAACCCGTACCATTAACGGTACGGATGATCCCTTGGAAGAAGGCGGCTCAGCCGCTGCCAAAGGGCGTGAAGCCATTGATGCCTATTGTGTCGATTTGAACCAGAAAGCCAGAGACGGCAAAATTGATCCTCTCATTGGCCGCGAGCCAGAGCTTGACCGTACAGTTCAGGTTCTATGTCGCCGGACCAAGAATAATCCACTTTATGTGGGCGATCCCGGCGTGGGTAAAACGGCTATTGCCGAAGGCCTGGCCAAGAAGATTGTCGACGGTGAAGTTCCTGAAGTCTTAAAAGATACAAAAATATTCTCACTAGATATGGGCTCTCTTTTAGCGGGAACCCGGTATCGCGGTGATTTTGAAGAACGCCTCAAAGGTGTCGTTAAAGAAGTCGAAGCCATGGACGGCGCGGTTCTCTTTATCGATGAGATTCATACCGTAATTGGGGCAGGGGCGACTTCCGGCGGATCAATGGATGCTTCTAATCTCTTGAAGCCTGCACTGCAAAACGGTGGATTGAGCTGTATTGGCTCCACGACCTACAAAGAATATCGCAACCATTTTGAAAAAGATCGTGCGCTTGTCCGTCGGTTCCAGAAAATTGATGTTGCAGAACCGTCTATCGAAGATGCCGTGAAAATTCTACGCGGCCTTAAGCCGTATTACGAAGAACATCACAAGGTGAAGTACACCAGCGAAGCACTTCGAGCGGCTGTTGAACTTTCAGCACGCTATATTGGCGATCGTAAGCTGCCGGATAAAGCGATCGATGTGATCGACGAAGTCGGTGCCTCTCAGATGCTTTTACCCGAAGATAAACGTAAGAAGTCTTTAGGCGTGAAGGATGTCGAGGCTGTTGTGGCCAAGATCGCTCGGATCCCCCCAAAATCCGTCTCCAAAGATGATAAGTCTGTCCTCAAAAATCTTGAGCGCGATCTCAAGACCATGGTTTATGGACAAGACAAGGTGATCACGTCCCTGGCTTCCGCGATCAAACTTGCCCGTGCTGGCCTGCGTACGCCTGAAAAGCCAATTGGCAGCTATCTCTTCACGGGCCCTACAGGTGTTGGTAAGACCGAAGTTGCTAAACAGCTGTCTCATTCCCTCGGGATTGAGATCACACGCTTTGACATGTCCGAATATATGGAACGTCACTCGATTTCTCGTTTGATCGGTGCACCTCCGGGCTATGTCGGTTTTGATCAGGGAGGCTTGTTGACTGACGCAGTTGATAAAACACCGCATTGTATTCTGTTGCTGGACGAGATTGAAAAAGCCCACCCGGATATTTTCAACATTCTGTTGCAGGTCATGGATAACGGACGTCTGACCGATAACAACGGTAAGACAATTGATTTCCGCAATGTGATCTTGATCATGACATCCAATGCCGGGGCCGCTGATATGGCGAAACCTGCCTTTGGTTTCGGTCGTGAAATGCGGATTGGCGACGATGAAGAGGCGGTGAACAAAATGTTCTCTCCTGAATTCAGAAACCGCTTGGATGCGATCATCCCGTTCAAAAACCTGTCCCCTGCGGTTATGGCCAAAGTGGTCGACAAGTTCATCATGGAACTGGAAACCCAGCTTACCGACCGTCAGGTTGTTTTTGATCTAGCACCAAAAGCCCGCAAGTGGCTGGCAACCAAAGGCTACGACCCGCTCTACGGTGCGCGTCCTCTTGCCCGTGTGATCCAAAACAAGATCAAGAAGCCACTGGCCGAAGAACTGCTGTTTGGTAAGCTCACCCGTGGTGGAACGGTTCGCATCGACGTCAAAGACGACGAGCTGACCTTCAGCTATCCGGATGAACCTAAAGGTAAAGATCCCAAAGGATCAGGCCCTAAAAAATCCAAACGGAAACAGCCTGCTTAATTGCGGCTTTCTAGTTTAGCTAAATATACAAAAGGCCTCGCAAATGCGGGGCCTTTGTGATCTAGAAGCATATCAAATACGATTGTGACTAATGTCCAGTCGTGCATTTTTTACTCCTTGGTTGAGGGGCATTTCTTCTTTTCTAAAGTAACGCCGGAACTCTACCGTTCGGGAGCCCAGTCGGAAATCATTTGTTGGCCAACTGTTTCTTCCAATTGTTCAAGTTCAGATTCTATGAGTTCTTGATCTTTTTTACTTACCGTAATCGCAGCTTCGGCCACCGGATGGGCCGCAATGAATGCAACACGTTGCCGGGTTGGTGGATGAGTAGCATCCAGGCGTGCATTCTCTCGGCTTGCCAAACGATTGAGACGTTCCAATTCGCTTTCAGGCAGGCTTTTAAAATATGAGACGAACTTGGTAAGTACTTGTTTACTTGACTGCTGGGTATGGATAATCGATCTGTTTGCAAATATCGGAAGATGCTCCGCATAGGAGATCTTCTGCAAATCATCTTTCATGGCTTGTGTGCCAGAAGCCGTGGTCGCTAAAAAATCAGCAAGAAATTCAGCCCTTTGGGACTGACGTAAAACAAGGTGAGACAGTCCTATGTGTACAAGCTCTATTAAAAAGGACAAAATCCACAATAGATAATAGCCAATCATCCCTGCGAACCCGGCATCCTGATCATATTCGGGCCTTATAAAGTAAATCCAGTATTCTAAAGTGTTAAGTGCAGATCCAATAACCAACCCCCGAGTGGAATCACCATTTGCACCATGAGAGAATTCGTGGGCTAGGGTGGCTATGCGCTCAGGCCAGGTTTGAACCAACCACATTGGCAATCCAATTGTTATTAAGGTTTTCCTTGGTATTCCAACCCTGGCAAATGAAGCGTTGTAATCTCCATTTATCTCAATTCCGTCAGCTCGGGGAGAGCCAACTTTATCTGCAATCTGGTCGCACAATGTAAAGAGTTCGGGGGCATCTTGTCTACTCAGGCAATCCTTGGGCATTGATCCCAATCTGGGTCGCATACACCAAGAGAGAGCAAGTAGAAATATACCAATCAACATTATGAATACGGCTGACCAACCAAAACTGAGCGCATAAAAGCCTAGCCCTGCCATTGCTATTGAAAATAGATGAATGGTCAATGCGACAGTAAATGCCAGTACTTTCGATATGGACCACCGTGGTCGCAAATTCTCAGGATCTTGGGAGAGAATTGATTGGAAAACTCTGTCACCTTGCGCAATACCAATCTTCCTATAAATTTTGGCGGCATATCCAAGAGTATTTACAGATTTATCTGAACCCAGATTCCACTCACACTGCGGACACCATCGTCGAAATTCTCTGTGAGAGTGGAGGTTGGAACCACAATCTGGGCAGGCCTGATCCTTGTTATCTGATTTCAATGCTATACTGGTCATTCCTATCCCCCCAAAAATTACCGACATTGTCCTGATGTTCCCATCCCTCTTGGTCGAGTAATTTACGTTTCCAAGATTTCCTTATCAGAAGAGAGAATATCTCTTTCCTTTTCAGGAACTCTGTTCAGGTTTCGTGTCATGTACATCATTACGAGCAATACGAGCAAAAGCAAGCCGCTGCCCATGGTCAGGGCGTAGTCTTCCATTTGCAGGATTGAGTAGAGGAAACCATAGAGCGCGCTGAGCAGGGCACCGATGGCGAGGCCGTTGGTCTTGTCTCTTGTGGCGGCCGTGATGTAGCTGGCAATCGACAGGACTGTGACACCTGCGGCGAGCGAATAGGACAGGCTAAAACTGATATGTTCAGACAAAGTTAGCAGCAACAGATAGAACACCGAGAGCGAGACCCCGACCAAGAGATATTGCACCAGATGCAATCGGATACCGCGGGTATACTCAAACACCAATAGCATCAGGTAGGTAAGGGCGACAAACATGATGCCGTATTTGGCGGCACGGATGGATGTGCCATAGTGGGACACGGGCTCAAACAGTTGAGCTTCGGCGATGATTTCACCAAGGTTCAGGTTGTCCGAATTGTTAAAGACCTGCGGATAGTTGCGCGAAAGATGGCTGACTTCCCAAGTGGCGTTAAAATTATCCGAGGTGATATCCCGGGTGCTTGGTAGAAACTGACGAAAGCTTGGATGGGGCCAGTCGGCCGAGATTTCAATTTTTGTATTCATGCCGAGCGGAATGGCACTGATATTTCGGCTGCCTCGCAGGGTGGTATCAAATTCTACAGAAAAGGTGGAGAGATCTTGCTCTGGGTCGATCTGGGCGGAAAATCCCCGACTGAGAAAATCGTTCATCAGGCCAGTCCCCGGTGTTAATTCCAACTTTTTCCCAGCGAGTGTGACGGTGGGAGAAGACCCAATACCACTGTTATCGGTGAGCGCAATTGCGATATAGGCCTGATCATAATGAATTTTTTGCAGGTTCTTGATCGGTGGTGGGTCGAGATGAAAGCTCGCAGATCCTTTGACATCGGCGGTATAGACCAGACTTTTATAAATGGAGCGTTCGCGAAAGCCGTGCTCCAGATGGCTTTGGAGTTTCAGTTGGTCAGGTAGAATGATCAGCTTGTCATGGCCAACGACGATCTTGTCCTTACCATTGCTATCTGTAATACGGGCTTCGGTGGTATAGGGGATTACAAGAAGAGGGGCCGCGATGGTTTGTTCCTGCCCCCATTCCTGATCTGTTTCATAGAGGACAGAACGATAAAGGCTGTGCCGCTCGTTCATGAGATCGTGCACCAGTGCGGTGGGGATCAACATTAGCAGTGTCAAAAAGCCAATGATCACAGCTTTGATCATCAAGGGGTTCGAGTTGGCAAGCCTCCCGCTGAGGTCCCCTGTTAGACCTCCAGAAATTCCGGACGTTTGTTCTGCGTAACGGCTATAGAGCCAACGCAAACAAACCAGCCCAATTATCGCGCAAATGCCTAAAAATATGACAATGGCGATGACGATAAGCACTGTCGTAAAGTCGATCATGTTTCCTCCCCCTTAAAGGAAATTTGAAGTGTTAGATTTCATGAGACTGCCTGACAGCAACCGCAATGCATTCAAACAATCCGTTCTGATGTGATGGCAGTATGTTGAGGGAGGAATGCGTGAATAATTTGAAAACAATAGGGCAATTCAAAGCCGAGATTTCACAAAGCCGCCTTACTGCGATTTATGTGAAGGAGCGGTCAAAATGTGTTGGAGAATAGTAACTTCTAATTTAGGATTTTTAGATTTATTTATTATGTTTTTCACACATTCAGGAATCTTGTGCCCAGCGTTAGCATCAAAGCCAACGGGATGTTGTTGATGAGTTGTAATCAAAGGAACCTTGGCGATATTTTCAGCAATGGAATTGTTGTAAGTTACTTTGGCAATTTTCTCAGAAAGGTTAAGGATAGCTAATTTCAAATTATCTGGCTTCCGTGAATGATCGAGAGCTAAATTTTGAGAACGAAGCTCATTAAATATCTCCTTACATTCAGACCATTGATGGCGATAATGTATAGCTTCGATTAGCTTTTCGATGACCTCTTTATATTCCTCGGTTGAGAAGGGGGGGAAGTAGCGAATTACGTGTTTTTTTCCGAGGTGGGTTAAGGACTTATGCCAAGAGATGTGAATTAATCGCTTTAGTTTTGTCAATTGTTTGGGGATTAATGAAGCTCTAAGTCGCTTTGAAATTACGTTCTTACATTCTTCTGTTGGGTAAGTTGAGTAATAAGAATAGGTCAGTAATTTTCCAAACCAGACTGGTTGTTCTTCTTTGGGAATGAGCTCACATAGTCTCTGACCTAGCTCATAGAGTTGGTCATCTCTCCATAGTTTTTCGAGTGAAGTCTGTTCTTGAAATATGTTCGGCATCAATTTTTCTCCATAAAATTGCCTTAATACGCTCAAGTTAACCAGCAATACATAACTAAATAAAATGAAGGATGGATTATGTTATGGCTTGGAAAATTGCTACAGGTATTGCCGTAGGCTTAAGTCTTGAACTGATAATAATAACACAGCTGCAGGCAGAGAACACTTTTGGCTCCTCCCTAGCCGAGGCCGCTTTGGATCGAACCGAGCAAAGCGTAATCTATGATGGCCGTTACCACGCGATGTCTTATCCGGGCGGAGATGTGCCTGCGGGTATCGGAGTGTGCAGTGATGTGGTGATCCGGAGTTACCGGGCGCTGGATATTGATCTGCAAAAGCTGGTGCATGAAGACATGCGGGCAAGCTTTGCCAGCTATCCCAAGATCTGGGGTCTGAAGACAACGGATCGCAATATCGATCACCGCCGGGTGCCGAACCTTCGGGTGTTCTTTACCCGTCATGGCCAATCTCTGGAGCTAACAAAAGATCCTTTCGATTATCTTCCCGGAGATCTTGTTTCCTGGAATTTAACAGAGAAAGGTTCTCTGCCTCACATCGGTATCATAAGTGATCAAAAATCTGCCGATGGTATTCCGCTCGTGGTGCATAACATCGGCGCGGGACCAAAACTCGAAGACATGCTGTTTGATTACAAAATCACCGGACACTACCGCTACACTAAGAAAAAAGAGTGACTTAGTTGTTTAGTCCCGGCGTTTGCTGGATGGGGTTGATTTTGAATCTGTCTGGTTCATT